>SXJR01000538.1 GCA_005779305.1 Myxococcales bacterium | reverse complement strand
GCACGTAAAATCTTTCGCCCAGGGGTGGAGGTTTCTATGCGAAACGAATTCACGGCGATCATCGAGCAAGATGAAGGTTGGTTCATCGCCTATTGCCCTGAAATTCCCGGCGCCAACGGACAGGGGCGCACGGTCGAGGAGTGTCGCCACAATCTGTCGGAGGCCATAGCACTCATTCTTGAAGACCGACGACAGGATACATCTCACAAATCACCCATTCCAGGTATCTCATGATCCAATCCCTTTACGAGTTGTTCGGGCGCGAAATCTCCGGCCAGAACGCCAAGCGGATGGCCACGGACATCGCGCGCACGGATCATACCTGTTCATTCTCGGCTTTCGCCAGGACGGCGCGGTACTGCGAGCAGGTCATGAAGGAGATCGGGCTGTCGGAGGTCGGCGCCGACACGATCCGGCGCGCTCATGCCGTCCATCCGATCGTCGATCTGCAGATCGAGTACGCGCTGGTGAGCCGCGGGCCCGAGCGGGCGATCTTCCCGGTGCTGGCCGAGCTCGGCATCGGCGTGACCGCGTACGGCGTGCTGTCGCGCGGCCTCCTGGCCGGATCGAAGCCCCAGGATCCGAACGACTTCCGCACCTACCTGCCGCGCTTCGCCGGCGCCAACGGCGAGAAGAACGCGGCGGTGGTCGAGACCCTGCAGGCGCTGGCCGCGGCGCGCGGCGTCACCGTCGCCCAGCTGTGCGTGGCCTGGGTCCTGGCCAAGCAGCAGGCCGCCGGCACGCGGATCGTGCCGGTGATGGGCGCGCGGACCCGCGCGCAGCTCGACGACGCGCTGGGTGCGATCGCGCTGAAGCTATCGGCGGAGGACATCGCCGCGATCGAGTCGGCGGTGCCGGCGGACGCGATCGCGGGGAGCCGTTACCCCGACGCGATGTTGAAGCACATGGACAGCGAGCGGTAGGGCCGACCGTAGAACGGCAAGGCCAAGGGGCTAAGGGCAGCTTCCGCCCGGGCCGGCGTAGTCGTACGGGAACATGCGCTTGGTGGTGATCACGTCACGGACGCCGGCGCAGCTCGAGAGGCCCTCGGCCACGAACCAGCCGTCGAGGAAGTCGACGAGGTCGACGCCGGACGCGCCGATCGAGCGCAAGGTCGCGGTGCGGAGGTACTGAGGCGCGACCTTGAGCACGTCGTCGTGCGTCGCCGACGAGACCAGGTCGTCGTCGCCGCTGCCGCCGTCGCCGATATCCCACAGGGACGCGCTCACCATGTCCTCGCTGACGTCGGAGCCGATCGTGCTGCCGGCCGCCATGCGGGTCGTGTCGGTGTCGGCGTTGTAGCCCCAGCCGCCGCCCGAGTTCGAGTCCATGTAGTGGGGGCGGCCGCGCACCGCCATGTTGAAGTAGGTGGCGAAGCCCTCGCTCCAGGCGAGGTTGGGATCGGTGGGACTACCGTCGTGGCTGCCGCCGGGCGAGTCGGAGCGACCGAAGCGGTCCTCCACGAAGTGGCCGATCTCGTGGAGGATGACGGTGTCGTCGTAGCCGTCGTCGTCGGAGTTGGAGCCGAGCAGGAAGATGCCGCCGTTCGAGTAGTAGGTGCCCTGGTTTGAGCCGCGCGACCAGCGCGCGGTGAGCTGCACCGGGGTCACGCCCAGGTCGACGCGGAGCTTGTCCATGGCGAGCACACCCTGGTCGAGGATGTTGAAGGCCTCGGACACCGCCGACGCGTCGGTGACCAGGATGTCCTGCTGCACCGACGCGGCCGCGGCGAAGCTGGCGCCGCCGAAGGCGTGGACCTGGTTCTGGGCGCGGTTGACGCGGATGGGCCGGGCGGGGGTCGTGCTGCGGGCGGTGACCATGACGTGGACCATGTCCCCGGCGGTGGCGGTGTAGCGCAGGGTGTAGCTGCCGTCGTCGGAGGTGAGCGCGGTGGCGAGCACGCTCGAGCCCTGATCGAGCACGATCGTGACCTCGGCGCTGCGCGCCGGCGCGGTGGTGATCGCGCCCAGCGCGCCGCTGGTCTGGGGCGGGCGATCCTCGTACGTCACGCGGCCGGTGACCACGAAGCCGCCGGTGGGCGCGACGCAGGCGTAGCCGGTGGCATCGCCGCCGTAGCCGCAGACCTGGCCGCCGCCGGCGCAGTCGGTGGTGGCGGGCGCTCCGCTCGTGCAGCGGACCAGGGTGTCGCCATCGCAGCGGCCGAGCGGGCCGATGTCGAGGCACGGATCGGCGGTGCACGTCGCCGGCGAGCCGGCGGTGCAGTTCTGGCCGACCTCGCACGCGGTCGAGACCACGACGTGGACGCCGCCGACGGTGTCGCAGCGGACGGTGGCGTTGCCCTGGCAGACCGCGGTGTCAGTGACGCCCGCGGCCTCGCAGGCGTCGACACAGGCGATGGCGCCGCCGGACGACGTGCACGTCGCCATGGTGGCAGTGCAGTCCTCGCTGATCATCTCGCCGCTCGTGCAGCGCACAGCGGTGTTGCCCTGGCACACGCCGGGCTCGGGGATCGTGCACGGCGCCGCATCGGGTCCGGCGGCGGCGCCGTCGTCGCCGCCGCACGCCGCACTCACGACAGCAAGAAGGGCGAGCAGACGAATGCGCTTCCTCACGGCCGCACCTCGGCCGCCTCGGTGCCATCCGGTAGGCGGACGATGCGCACCGGTGGCAGGGCCGCGGCCGCCTCGCCCACGCGCACGCTCGCGGCGGCGCGCCGCCGGTGCGAGCCCAGGTCGACCGTCGCGCTGCCCACCACGTCGCGGCCGCGCAGCGCGCCCAGCGACACCCGCGCCGTCACCGTGCGCTTCACGCCCTTGGCCGTGGCACCGACCGTCACGGTCTGGCCCTCGAGCACCAGCACCAGCCCGCTCACGCGCTTCCGCGGCGTCGCGGTCAGCGTCACCTCGAACGTGCCGCCGCCGACCGGGCGCGCGTCCACGCGAACGTCGACCGGCGCCGCCGGCTTGCCGTGGCCGCGACCAGCGCGGGCCGGACCGGCCGAGATCGCGCACATCCCCACCGCCACCGCCGCGACGAGTATCCACCTGCCGATCGGTCCTTGCATGGCCAGGCACATTACATGAAGGCCACCCGCGCCGTTGCACCGGGTGTCTGACCTTCCCTATAGTGCGCCGCGATGGCAACGCATCTACCCGTGATCCCCGGGGGGCACGCGGAGGGGTTTGGAGCGACGGTTCGCTCGGATCGATGGTGGCTTGGCCCTGGCGTGACCTTCGTCGTGTTCACGACCTTCGTGATCTACACGACCTGGGCGCTGTTCCAGGCCGAGTACTACTACGCCGAGCCATACCTTTCGCCCTACTACTCGCCGGTCCTGTTCACCGACCTCAGCCAGCCCGGCGCCGCGCCGCTGGAGCACGCCTGGTTCGGATCGTGGCCGTCGTGGTGGCCGGACTTCATCCCGTCGTCGCCCGCGATGCTCATCCTGGTGTTCCCGCTGAGCTTCCGCATGAGCTGTTACTACTACCGGAAGGCGTATTACCGGTCCTTCGCCGGCTCTCCGCCCGGCTGCGCGGTCGGCCCGCTGGCGAGCAAGAAGAAGTACCGCGGCGAGACGTTCCTCCTGCTCATCCAGAACCTTCACCGGTTCGCCCTCTACGCCGCGCTGGCCTTCATCTTCCTGCTCGGCTACGACGCGGTCATCTCCTTCTGGAGATACGGCGAGTTCGGCATCGGCGTCGGCAGCATCATCCTGTGCATCAACGTGGTGCTGATCGCCGGCTACACCTTCGGCTGCCACTCACTTCGCCACCTCATC
Source organism: Myxococcales bacterium (assembly GCA_005779305.1). Classification (GTDB taxonomy): domain Bacteria; phylum Myxococcota_A; class Polyangia; order Haliangiales; family Haliangiaceae; genus UBA2376. The sequence goes on along the minus strand of SXJR01000538.1, from coordinate 5,693 downwards.
GGCGGCCGCAAGGATTGCATGTCGTGCGGCAAGAACACCGCCCAGTACGAGGCGTGGAAGCGGGTGAGCTGGTTCAACGCCCGCCACATGCAGTTCGCGTGGCTGAGCCTCGTCTGGGTCATGGTCACCGACCTCTACGTGCGCCTGGTGGCCATGGGCAAGATCACCGACCTCAACACCTGGTAGTGCCATGCTCGACGTCTCCGAGATCCAGACCATCGAACACGACGTGATGGTCATCGGCGCCGGCGGAGCCGGACTCCGCGCCGCCATCCAGTGCAGCGCGCTCGGCCTCGACACCGGCGTCATCTCAAAGAGCTTGCTGGGCAAGGCTCACACCGTCATGGCCGAGGGCGGCATGGCAGCGGCGATGGGCAACGTCGACAAGCGCGACAACTGGAAGGTCCACTTCCGCGACACCATGCGCGGCGGCAAGTTCCTCAACGTCTGGCGCATGGCCGAGCTGCACGCCCGCCAGGCGCCCGATCGCGTGCGCGAGCTCGAGGAGTGGGGCGCGGTCTTCGATCGCACCAAGGAAGGGCTCATCTCGCAGCGCAACTTCGGCGGCCACCGCTACCCGCGCCTGGCCCACGTCGGTGATCGCACTGGCCTCGAGCTCATCCGCTCGCTCCAGGATCACGGCATCCACCAGGGCATCAAGTTCCACATGGAGTGCTCGGGCCTCGAGCTGCTCAAGGATGGTGGTCGAATCGCCGGCGTGCTCGCCTACTGGCGCGAGACCGGTCGCTTCGTGATCTACCGCTGCAAGGCGGTCATCCTGTGCACCGGCGGCGGCGGCAAGGCCTGGCCGATCACCTCCAACTCGTGGGAGTACACCGGCGACGGCATCGCCATGGCGTACGACGCCGGCGCCGAGCTGATGGACCTCGAGTTCACCCAGTTCCACCCGACCGGGATGGTGTGGCCGCTGTCGGTGCGCGGCATCCTGGTCACCGAGGGCGTGCGCGGCGACGGCGGCATCCTGAAGAACAACAAGGGTGAGCGCTTCATGTTCAACTACATCTCCGAGCGCTTCGCGCCGGAGACCGCCGACACGGTCGAGGAGGCCAACCGCTGGCTCGAGGGTGACAAGACCGCGCGGCGCCCGCCCGAGCTGCTCACCCGCGACGAGGTGGCCCGCGCCATCACCGCCGAGGTCAAGGCCGGCCGCGGCTCGCCCCACGGCGGCGTCTTCCTCGACATCGCCTCGCGCCGGCCGGCGGACTTCATCCGCCGCAAGCTGCCGTCGATGTACCACCAGTTCAAGGAGCTGGCCGAGGTCGACATCACCAAGGAGCCGATGGAGGTGGGGCCGACGCTCCACTACTTCATGGGCGGCATCCGCGTCGACGCCGACAGCCAGGAGACCACGGTGCCCGGCCTGTTCGCGGCCGGCGAGTGCGCGGCCGGGCTGCACGGCGCCAACCGCCTGGGCGGCACCTCGCTGTCGGATCTGATCGTGTTCGGCAAGCTGGCCGGCGACGGCGCCGGCACCTACGTCAAGGGCCTGAGCGAGACGCCGCGTGCGTCCGACGAGCAGATCACCGCGGCGGTGCGGCGGGCGACCGACATCCTCAAGCGCGAGAAGGGCAGCAATCCCTACCTCCTGCACGAGAAGCTCGAGGGCATCATGAGCGCGCGGGTTGGCATCGTCCGCAACAAGGACGATCTGAGCGCCGGCGTCGACGAGCTCGAGGCACTCAAGGCCGAGGCCGTCGATATGAAGGCGCCCGGCGCCAGCCAGTACAACCCAGGCTGGCACGAGGCGCTGTCGATGCGCTCGCTGCTCATCACGTCGGAAGCGGTGACCCGCGCCGCGCTGATGCGCGAGGAGAGCCGCGGCGCCCACACCCGCACCGACTTCCCTGGCGAGAGCCCGGAGTGGGTCAAGTACAACGTCATCATCAAGAAGGGCGCCTCCGGCATGGAGGTCGAGAAGCGGCCCAAGCCCGAGGGCCCGGCGCACCTGGTCGCGCTGGCCAACGCCAAGATCGAAGATCTCGAGTCCGGCAAGGTCGGCGGCGACCTCACCTGAACCAGAGCCAGAGCCAAGGAAGAAGCAGCATCATGGCCAAGCGATCGTTCAAGGTCTGGCGCGGTGACGCCAGCGGTGGCGAGTTCAAGAGCTTCGAGGTCGACGTCGATCCGGGCATGGTCGTGCTCGACGTGCTCCACCGCATCCAGTCCCGTCAGGCCAACGACCTGGCGCTGCGCTGGAACTGCAAGGCCGGCAAGTGCGGCTCGTGCAGCATGGAGATCAACGGCAAGCCGCGGCTGGCCTGCATGACTCGCATGAACAGCTTTGGCGACGACGAGACCATCACCACCCAGCCGCTGAAGACGTTCCCGGTGATCAAGGACCTGGTCACCGACGTGTCGTGGAACTACAAGCAGAACCAGCGCATCGCCAAGTTCAAGCCGCGGCCGCGTGAGGCCGACGGCACCCACCGCATGTACCAGGAAGACGTCGACCGGGTGCAGGAGTTCCGCAAGTGCATCGAGTGCTACCTGTGCCAGGACGTCTGTCACGTCATCCGTGATCGCGGCGCCAAGGACGAGTTCGTCGGCCCCCGCTTCATGATCCGGCTGGCGTCGCTGGAGATGCACCCGCTCGACACCGACGACCGCATCCCCGAGATCCGCAAGGAGTTCGGGTCGGGGCTGTGCAACATCACCCGCTGCTGCACCGAAGTGTGCCCGGAGCACATCGGCATCACCGACAACGGCATCATCCCGCTCAAGGAGCGCGTGGTCGATCGCTACTTCGATCCGGTCGCGGGGCTGCTGCGCAAGGTTCGCGGCATCACCGTCCGCAAGTGAACCCAAGGGGGATTCGATGGGCCACGACTTCGAGCTCAAGCGCATCACCGCCGACGGCATCCCCCACGCCCTCGAGAAGGCGGAGCGGTACCGCCTGCTCAACGATCCCGAGCAGGCCGAGAGCATCTGCCGCGACGTGCTGGCCGTCGATCCCGACAACCAGGACGCGCTGCGCACCCTGGTCCTGACCCTCACCGACCAGTTCTCGACCAGCCACAGTCACGGCGGCGGCCGCGCCATCCGAGCCTTCGTCAACCAGCTCACCGACGAGTACGAGCGCGCCTACTACACCGGCATCGTCTACGAGCGCGAGGCCCGCGCGTTTCTGGTCCGTGCCAACGTGGTCCGCTCCGCCGCCTACGACGGTTTCCGCGAGGCCATGGAGTGGTACGACCGCGCCGAGGATCTCCGTCCGCCCGGCAACGTCGACGCCCTCCTGCGCTGGAATTCGTGCGTCCGCACCATCGAGCGCGAGCACCTCGAGCCCGAGGACGATTCCCGCGAACAGCCCCTCGAGTAGTCGAAGGGGGGGCGATGCGGCGCACCACGGCGCAGGGTCCGGTCTCTCTTCACCGCTCGTCCTGAGCCGGACCGAGCGCGAGCGAGGGCCTGCGCGGTGTAGCCGTCGAACGTACCGACTCGGTGCTGCGCGAGCCTCAGCTCCATGTCGTCGGTGTGCCCGACGTGCAAAGAGCCGTCACGACACCGCACCATGTCCACCCGGAATGGCTTCTCCGACCTGCGCCCTTCGACTCGCCCTCGCTGCGCTCCGCAGGGTCACTCGAAGCCGGCGCTGAGGACGACGTCGGGAAAAAGGCGGGCGCCGTCGGGGGTGGCGCGGACAGCGGCGATGGTCTCGGTGACGAGCTGCACGCTGATGGTGGGATCGAACATGACGACGATGCGGGTCTCGTCGGAGTGGCGGCGCTTGATGTCGATGAGGGCGGCCTGGACGCGGGCGATGTCGTCGGTGCGGATGCCGGCGGTGGTCAGCGCGGGCGCGTTGATGGTGCCCTCTGCGCCCGAGATCGAGAAGACGAGCAGGTTGGTCGTGGTCATGGCCACGATCATCCCGATCGGGGCCGGCGTTCCGGCTGCGACGACGCCCGCGGCGTCCGGCGTGGCGGCCGGGAGCTCGATCGGCACGGCCACGCGCACGCCGGCGCGGCGGGCGAGCAGATGGTAGTGAGCGATGCCGGAGGGCTTGATGGACATCACGACCTGGAAGAGGGTCTCGAACGGGACGTCGGGCTGGATCACGAGGAGGACGCCGGTGAGCTCGCTGCCGCCTCTGTCGACCTCGCTCCTGCCGAGGTCGACCACTTGCTTCGTGAAGGCCTCCAGCCTGGCGATGCGGTGCGGGCGCCCCTGGAGATCCGAGGGGTGGACCACCCCGTCCTGGAGCTGGACCAACGCCTCGCCCAAGACGATGATCTGGTCGCGCCGCACGACCACGGTGAACCTGTCGGAGGTCTGGTCGAGGGGGATCACGCCCGCGCTGCCGGCAGGCAGCTCGGGCAACCGCACGCCGTCTCCGATGGCACCGCCGACGCCGGTCTCCAGGGCGGCGCACGTCGTCAGCCCGGCCCGGGCGACCAGCTCGGCGAGGAGCCTCGAGCGCTCGGCCGGGGCGACGTTGCCGATCTTGTCGATCGCCGAGCGCACCTCGCGATTGGTCACCCGCGAGAGCAGCCACGTCGTCCGGGCGGCCGGCCGCTCGGCGGGATTGACGTCGTCGAGGCCGGCCTCGGCGTCACCGGTGCAGAACAGCTTCATGGCGTCGGCCAGACTCTGCTCGCGCTTGGTGCCGCCGCAGGCGGCGAGGACGACGGCGGTCAGTACCAGGACAGGTCGGATCATGGGCTCTCCACGGCGCGGTACTTCTCGACGGTGAACGTCGACTTGTCGTAGATGGCGCCGTTGACCAGGCGCTTCGACCACTCGCTCACGCCCACGAAGCGATCGGTGTGGGTCGGCTCGCGGCCGAACGGTTCGCAGTGGAGGTTGCAGTCCACCCCATGAGCGGAATCTAACATGTGGTCCTGCGTGAAACATGTTTCACTCCCGATCGGGCCCTGATAGCTTCGTGTCCGTTTCCACGAGGAGGGGCTCGATGCGAACCTGGAACGTGTTCTATGCAGGGCTGGGCCTGACCGCGGCCGGCGCGCTCCTGGCCGGCTGCGCCTCGTCCCGTCCCGGCGGTCCCGGCGGTGACGACGGCGACGGCGGCGCGGCCGCCGACGCCCCCGAGGCCGGCGGTGACGGCGGCCCCGGGATCGACGGCGGGCTGCCGACCGTGGTCCACGTCTCCATCGAGGGCGCCGACTCGAGCCTCGGCACCGCCCAGTGGCCGCTGCGCCACGTCGCCGCCGGCATCGAGCGCGCGCTCCTGTGCTCGCCGGCGCCGTGCGAGGTCCGCGTCGCCGAGGGCATCTACGAGGAGACCGTCACCCTCGCCAGCGGCGTCGACGTCGAGGGTGGGTGGAATCGCAGCTTCTCGGCCCGTGACGTCCTGGTCTACGCCACCGTGATCACCAGCGACGCGCCGGTGACCGTGACCGTCGACGGGCTCGCCGCCGAGGTCATCGTCGATGGCCTGACCATCCGCGGCGCCGATCGCAGCGCCCAGACCGACGGCAGCGCGTCGATCGCGCTCCAGGTCCGCGACGCCGGCGACCACCTCCGGCTGCGCGGGGTGCGGGTCGAGGGCGGCCGCGGCGCGCGTGGCGCCGGCGGCGACGACGGCACGCTCACCACCTGCACCGCGCTCGGCGGCTCGGGCGGGACCGCCTTCGACTGCGGCGGCAGCGGCGGCCAGCTCGGCGACGCCAGCGGCGACACCGCCAGCGGCGGCGCGCCGGGCGGCGGCGGCT
>SXJR01000537.1 GCA_005779305.1 Myxococcales bacterium | reverse complement strand
GGGCACTCAAGCAGCACCGGGACCTGCGAGGGCCGCGGGTGTTCTGCGATGAGGAGGGCGGGGTGCTGCGTGGACCGAAGTCGCGATGGGAGCTGGTGCGTGCGTGTAAGCGGGCAGGGTTACGCCTGGTCGGCTGGCACACGCTGCGGCACTCGTTCGCGAGTCACCTGGTCATGCGCGGCGTCTCGATCGTCACCGTCCAGCGCCTGCTCGGGCACGTCGACATCCACACGACGATGCGTTACGCGCATCTGTCGCCGGACGTCGCCAGGGAAGCCGTCCAGCGGCTCGACGGCGGCTTCGGTCGTGGCAAGAACGTGCCAAAAACGGAGCTGGGAGCGACGGCCTAGGCCGGTTTCTCGACGGAAAAGCATACGGAAGCGCACGGGAATCGAACCCGCCGTGCCGCCGCTCGCGCGGAGCACCATCGGCTTTGAAGGCCGAGCCGCACACCAGTCGCAGAAGCGCTTCCGCCGAGCACTTTGCATGGCGTGCGGCGGCTGCGCAAGGCTGGGAGGGCAGGCGGCGGCCGGACTGGCGACGATGGACACCCGGCGCTGCGCGCCGTAACGTCGGCGGGTGTGGGGCCGCCTGTTCGTCATCGCCGGGCCCGATCGTGGCCGCGAGCTGATGATCGGCGACGGCGGAGGTCGGCTGGGGCGCTCGTCGAGCTGCGACCTGCGGCTCGGTGATCCGTCGATCAGCCGGGAACACGCGCTCGTCGAGATCGTCGATGGTGGTGCGCACCTGGTCGCGACCGCCGCAACCAACCCGATCCGCGTCAACGGCCGCTCGGTCGAGCGGCGCCGCCTCGCGCCCGGCGACGTGGTCGAACTGGGCTCGACCACCCTCCAGTATCTGCCCGCCGACGGCGGCGGCGTCGAGCTGCCCGAGGCGGCCGCCCGCGTCACGGTCGAGCTCGGGCGGACCGCCCCACCACCATCGACCGCGGCGCTCACCGCCGTGGTCGAGCTGGCGCGGGCGCTTGCACGGACCGTGAGCCGCGATGCGGGCGCGACGGCGGTCGCCCAGGCCCTGGTCGACGCCCTGGGAGCGACCGGTGCCGCGGTGCTGGCGCGCGACGCCGCCGGGTTCCTTGCCCTCGTTGCACGCGCCGGCGAGCATCCCGGGACGGCGGCGCTCGATCGCGTGCTGCTGGCACGACTCGATGCCGGCGAGGCGTTGGTGCTGGGGGAAGCGCGCCGCGAGCTGGTCGCGCCGGCCGGGCGCGCGGTGGTGCATGTGCTCGGTGGAGGTGGGCCGGCCTGGACCGCCGCCGACCTCGCGATGGCGAGCGCGCTCGCCGCCTGCGGACAGCTCGCGCTCGCCGCACTGGCGGTGCAGGCCGTCGACGAGCGACGGGTGCGCGCGCTCGGCGAGCGCCAGCGCGACGGCGGTGAGCCTGTCGGCGAGAGCCCGGCGGCGCGCGGGCTGTCCGCTTTCATCGCCCGCGTCGCCGTCGTCGACGCGTCGGTGCTCCTGCTCGGCGAATCGGGCGCCGGCAAGGAGGTCGTGGCCGGCGCGATCCATCGCGGCAGCCGGCGCGCGGTGGGGCCGTTCGTGGCCGTGAACTGCGCGGCGCTGGCCGAGTCGTTGATCGAGAGCGAGCTGTGCGGGCACGAGAAGGGGGCGTTCACCGGCGCGAGCGAGCGCCGGGCGGGGCGCTTCGAGCAGGCCGATGGCGGCACCCTCTTCCGCGACGAGGTTGGTGAGCTGTCGCCGGCGGCACAGGCCAAGCTGCTGCGGGTACTCGAGGAGCGCCGCTTCGAGCGCACCGGCGGCACGCGCACGATCGCGGTCGATGTTCGCATCATCGCGGCGACTCACCGCGACCTGCGAGCGATGGTCGAACACGGCAGCTTTCGCAGCGATCTGTTCTACCGGCTCGACGTGCTGGTGGGGGTCGTGCCGCCCTTGCGCGAGCGCCTCGCCGATCTGCCGGTGCTGTGCGCGCACCTCCTCGCGCGCGCCGGCGAGCGGGTCGGCCGGCGAGTGCACGGGTTGACGCCGGAAGCGCTGAGGCGGCTGGCCGCCTACCCGTGGCCCGGCAACATCCGCGAGCTGCGCAACGTGCTCGAGCGGGCGCTGGTCCTGGGCCAGCGCGATCCCATCGACGTCGACGACATCGAGGCGGCGCTGCCCCCGAGCGCGCTCCCGCCGGCGCCGCTGTCGCCACCGACGGCGACGGTGGCCGGGGGGGCGGTGGTGCCGCTCGACCAGCTCGAGCGCGAGGCGGTGCGCGCCGCGCTGGTCGCCTTCGACGGCAACAAGGCGCGGGCGGCGGCCGCGCTCGGCATCGACCGCACCGCGCTCTACAAGAAACTCCGTCGCTACGGCGACGACGGCTGATCAGTGCTCGCCGACGACGCGGCCGTGCTGGTCGTAGATGCGGTACCGGGTGTTGCCTCCGGTCGGGTAGTTGTTGATGATCGCCGTCGTGGCGTCGTGAGCGCTGCGGGCCCGATCGGAGAGGATGGCAAAGACCTCCTCGATCTGCGCTCCAGTGGTGAGGGGGCCGGCCACCACCTGCTCGCCGCACAGCACGAACACCGCTTCGTAGGGCGCGGTCTTGTAGAGCGAGCCGCACTCCGTTCCCAGGCTGTAGCTCTGGTAGTAGAGGAAGTCGCCGTCGACGGTGAGCGCGGTTGGCTCCGCGTCCTCACCGACGGCGATGCGGCGCACCTGGCGCAGATCGAAGGCGCCGTCGGAAGGCGGCGGAGCCTCGTCCGCCGCGGCCGTCGTGGCCGGGCTCGACCCGTTGGCGGGCGTGGGCTCGCTGCTGGTCGCCGCTGGAGGTGGCACGCACGCGCCGAGCGCGAGCGCGGTGAGAAGACAGATGGGCGAGGAGGTCGTGGACATGTCGATTCCTTTCAGCGCTCACCGAGGTAGCGCCCGTGCTGGTCGTAGACGCGGTAGCGAGCGTTGCCGCCGGTCGGGTAGTTGTTGATGACGGCCATGGTGGCGTCGTGAGCGTTCTTGCTGCGGTCGGAGAGGAGTCCGAACACCTCCTCGATCTGGGCCGCGGTCGTGAGCGGCCCGGCGAGCACCTCGCCACCGCAGAGCACGAACACCGCCTCGTGCGGTGAGGACTTGTACAGCGAGCCACACTCCTTGCCGAGGCTGTGGCTCTGGAAGTACAGGAAGTCCCCGTCGACCGTCAGCGCCGGCGGATCGACGGTTTCGCCGACGGCGATCCGGCGCTGCTGGCGCAGGTCGAACACCGCTTCACCCACCGGCGGCGGCGCCGCCGTCGTGGCAGCCGGGGCAGCCGGTGCGGCCGCCGAGGTCGGCGTCGGCGCCGGGGTCGGTGCGGATGCGGGTGCGGGTGCGGGTGCGAGCGCCCGCGACGAGTCGCAGCCGGCGGCCATGAGGAGGAGGACGTACGTGGCGATGCGGTGCATGACGGACCCAAGAGCATGCGACGTGCCATCGCCAACCGTGCGGCATCGCTGGCGGCCGGCGGCCTACCGTGGCCGCCGGCCACACCGGCGCTATGGCCATCGGCCACGCGATATAGTCCAGCCATGGACGGGAGGGCCGCCGGCGCCACGCCCGCGACGCTACCGGTCGGAGCGGTCGTCGAGGGAGCACGTGCCGTCGAGGTCGGCGACCTGCTCGCCGGGCGCTACCAGCTGGTCCGCTTCATCGCCGCGGGCGGACACGGCGCGGTCTGGGAGGCGAACGATCAGGTGCTGGGGACCGCGATCGCGGTGAAGACCTTGCATCCGGCGCTGACCACGGCCGGTGTGCTCGACCGCCTGCGGCGCGAGGTGCTGGTCGCGCGCGAGGTCGCACATCCCAGCACCTGCCGGATCCACGGCCTCGAGGTCGATGCCGGTCCACCGCCCGTACACTTCGTGGCGATGGAGTTGCTGCGAGGGGACACGCTGGCGGCGCACGTGGCGCGCGGACCGATCCCGCTCGCCCTCGCTCGCGGGCTGGTCCACGATCTCGCCAGCGGGCTCGCCGCCTTGCACGCCCGTGGTGTGATCCATCGCGACCTCAAGGCCGGGAACGTGATCGTGGTCGAGCGCGATGGTCGGCCGCGGGCGGTGATCACCGACTTCGGGCTGGCCCGCACGATGGATGGCAGCGACGCCCCGCTCGCCGTGACCGCGCCAGGCACGGGGATCGCCGGGACGCCGTCGTACATGGCGCCGGAGCAGCTGCGCGGCGAACCGCTGTCCGCTGCCGCCGATCTGTGGGCGCTCGGGGTGGTCGTGCACGAGCTGCTCACCGGCCGTCTGCCTCGATCCGAGGCGACGTCGATCGCAGCGGCGCTCGCCGCGCTCGACCAGCCCGTCCTGCGCCTGGCGGCGACCAGAGCGGACGCGGCGTCCTGGCAGCCGCTGGTCGATCGTCTGCTCGCGCCGTCGCCCGCTGAGCGGGGCAACGCCGCCGCCGTGCTCGACGCGTTGCCGAGCTCCGTCGAGGCGCGCCCGCGGCGCCGGCACCGCGCGATCATCTCGGTCGCGCTCGGCGCGGCGGGCGTGGCCGGCTTGGTGCTCCTGTTGTCACCGGCGCGCTCGCCGGC
>SXJR01000078.1 GCA_005779305.1 Myxococcales bacterium | reverse complement strand
GCTGCGGCTGCGGCTGCGGCTGCGGCTGCCGCTCCGGTTCCGGTCACCGCCGTCCCTTCCTCCATCCTCGCCGCCCTCTCCCACGCCCTCTCCCTCCGCGCCTCCGATCTCCTCCTCTCCCAGGACCTGGCGCCGCGCCTCCGCGTCGACGGCGACGTCACCGTCCTCGACGATCACCCGCACGCCACCGCCGCCGACCTCCACGCCCTGCTCGCCGCGCTCGACGCCCCGCTGGGCCCGACCGGCAGCGTCGACTTCGGCGCCACCCTCGACGGCCAGCGCGTGCGCGGCCACGCCTTCCACCACGAGCGCGGCATCGGCGTCGCCCTCCGCCTCATCCGCCGCGACGTGCCCACGCTGGAGCGGCTCGGCCTCCCCGCCGACCTGGCCGATCTCATCAAGCTGCGCTCGGGGCTCGTGCTCGTCGCCGGCCCCACCGGCTCGGGCAAGTCGACCACGCTGGTCGCGCTCGTCGCCCAGCTCGAGCGCACCCGCGCCGCGCACGTCATCACGCTCGAAGATCCGATCGAGTACCAGCACCAGGCCGAGCGCTGCCTGGTTCACCAGCGCGAGGTCGGCACCCACGTCGCCAGCTTCGCCGACGGCCTGCGCGCCGCCCTGCGCGAGGCGCCCGATGTCATCGTCGTCGGCGAGCTGCGCGATCGCGAGACCATCGGCGTCGCGCTCTCCGCCGCCGAGACCGGCCACCTCGTGCTCGGCACCGTGCACGCGCCCGGCGCCGCGGTCGCCATCGATCGCCTGATCGACTCGTTCCCCGAGCACCAGCAGCGCCAGGCCCGCACCCAGCTCGCCGCCGTGCTGCGCACGGTGGTCACGCAGCACCTCCTGCCCACGCGCAACGGCGGCCGCACCGTCGCAATCGAGCGCGTGCCGATCACGCCGGCGGTGGCCACGCTCATCCGCAAGAACGAGCTGCAGATGCTGGGCACGCACATCCAGACCGGCCGCGACGCCGGCATGATCCCGCTCGAGAAGAGCCTGGCCCGCCTGGTCCGCAGCCGCGAGGTCGAGCCCGCGGTCGCCCGCGCCATCGCCGCCGACCAAGACTTCTTCGATGCCGTCACCCGCACGGGGTGAAGCTACCGGCGGCCGATCTCGGTGGTACCTTTCACCCCGTCAGCGTGACCCAGAATGTCGAGGCGAGCCCAGGCGAACCGCGCCTGGCGTTGCGGGCCGTGGTGAGCGAGTTGCGCGCGCGACCGGTGTTGCATGTCACCGAGATCGTCGCGGCGCTGCTGCGCGTGTGCCGCGAGCACGCGACGTACATCGATCTGCACCGGACCGAGCCGGCGAGCCATCGCCCGTTGCTCGCCCTCGAGGCGCGCCTGCGCGCGCGCTTCGAGACCTGGCGCCGGCCGCGCTGGCCGGCGGCGCAGCTCGGCGAGCTGGCCGGTGAGCTCGAACGCGCGTCGGCCGACGCGTCACCGCCGCTGGTGGCGTGGCAGGCCGCGCGCTGGCTCGAGCGCCGCTCGGCCCGCCACCTGGTCGGGTTCTTCGTCGGCAGCGATCGCCAGGTCGCCGCCGGCGATCCGTGGCCCATCGTCGAGTCACCGGCGCACTGCTACGACGTGCCGACGGGGAATCCCGCCAACCGTGGCCGCGCCGCCGATCGCGGCGAGTGGCTCACCCTGGTCCCCGACGACACCGCCGGGGTGGAAGTTCACCTGCGCTGGTGCGGCGCCTGGCTGCCCCACCTCCGCCGCGGCCTGCGTATCGCCGTGGCGGTGCTGGCCCACACCGCCGACGACTTCGAGATCGATCGCCTCGAGCCCGACGCGGCGCCGCGTTTCTACAACGTGCGCCCGCGTGTACCCGACTACCGCGCGCGTATCGAGGGCGTCATCGCCCACGCGACGCGCGTGCGCGCCGACGTCCTGCTCCTGCCCGAGCTCTCGCTCACCGACGAGCTGCACGCCGCGTTCGTCGCCGATCCGCGGGTGGCCAGGCTGCCGCTGGTGGTCGCCGGCTCGCGCCATGTGGGCGACACCGCCGACCTGCCCGGCCGCAACGTCACCACCGTGCTCGCCTACGGCCGCCGTCTCGCCGAGCACGACAAGATGTCCGACTTCTTCTTCCAGGACGGCGCCATCACGCGCCACGAGCACGTCCGGCCCGGGACGTCGATGCAGGTGCTGCTCGGCGAGCGCGCCAGCCTGCTGGTCCTCATCTGCAAGGACGCCCTGCGCGAGGACTGGCAGGGCCTCGTCCAGCGCCTGGCGCCCCGCCTCCTGCTGATCCCGGCGATGTCTCGCGAATCAGCCGATTTCACGGCATTCGCCGAGCGACTGGCCCGCAGCCCGCAGGCCATCACGGTGATCGCAAACATCGGCGGGAACTGCGCGATCATCGGCCGTCCCCGACGTGAACAGACTGTGATCGTTGGCGATGTCCCGGTCGGTACCTGCTACGAGTACGTGGTCGGCGAAAACCACTCCGGAGGCGATGTGGGTTGATAGCAACCAAGTAGGAATTATCTTGTTGACGGTAACGTAAAACACTTGCCACACTGGCCTAGAACCGACCGTCACCTTTGCCTGACCGACACGCCGTCCGATCGAAAGGGGGCTCCCCATGGAGCGTCAGCAGACCACTTCGAGCCCGACCGAGCAGCTCATCGAGCTCCTCGACAGCGGATCCGAGGAGGACCTCGCGGAGGCGGCGTGGATGCTGGGTGGTGAGCTGGCCTCGCGGCGTCACGACACCGTCGCGGCGGTGCGCCGCCACCTCGGCGGCGCCGCCGCCAGCGCGCCTCCGCTGGTGCGCGGCTTCGCGCTCGCCGTCGAGCAGCTCGCCAGCGGGCACGCCGCCGCCGAGCCCGACCACGACGAGCTGGCGCCGATCGCGCGGGCGGTGAACCTGCGCGCCGGCTGGCGCAAGGTGATCGAGACCCTCGGCCCGGGCCCGATGCGTCCGTCGGAGATCGCGGCGACGGCCGAGCTGTCGCGCGGACGGGTGAGCCACGTCCTGGCCGCGCTCGAGCGGGCGGCGCTGGTCGAGCGCACCCGCAGCGAGGGTGACGGCCGCGAGCGCTGGGCCGGCCTGACCCCGCTCGGCGGCATCGTGCTGGGCGAGCTCGATCACGCGCGCAGCGGCGTGGCGATCGATCTCGACGCCGCGGTGGTCGCGACCACGTACATGCTGGCCAAGCTGGTGTCGCGCGGGCGTGCGTCGCGGGCCGCGCTCGAGGACGCGCTCGCCGAGCACCTCGAGCGTCCGGCGGTGGCGCGCATCGCGGAGACCGCGCTGCGCGCGGCGCGCAACGCCGGCCTGGCGGTGATCAACGGCGACCAGGCGGTGTCGCTGGGTGAGCTGCACCTGCGCGACGTGCTGGGCGACGCGCTCGAGCACGCCCTCGATCCCGAGGGTCCGGCGGTGCCGGTCATCGATCTGGCCCGCGAGCGGGCGCCGCGCGGCGGCCTGGTGGTGGTGCGCTCGGAGTCGCACCGCCAGCGCTGGGACATCGCGATCGCGCGCCGTCGCCTCGACGATCTGCGGCTCCTGGCCTCGGCCGACTGGCTCACCGGCGAGGTCGACCGCATCGTCGAGCGCGACCGGCCGTTCGTGCTGGTCTACGACAGCCCGCCGCTGGCGCGGGCCGAGCGGGCCACCGAGTCGCCGGCGCGCGCGCTGCTCGGTCGGGCCCAGGAGGTCTACTGCTACAGCGTGCCCGGCACCGTCCTCCCCGAGGGCGTGAAGGCGCTCGAGGTCGCATGAGCGAGCGAGTCTTCGAGCGAGTGACCTCCGCACAGGCCGAGTCGGCGTTCCTCGCCGAACGAGGCCGATCAACATGGGCCGACCGGCCCTGGCCGGTGGGCCCATGAGCTCGGCCAAGATCCTCCTGCCGGCGCCGCGGGTGGCGACCGAGCAGGAGATCCGCGACGTGGTGGTGGCGCAACCTCGCCGCGGCTTGCCCGAGCTGATCGAGCGCGCCCTCGCGGCGTCGGGCGCGCTCCTGCGCGGTCACTTCGGCCTGCAGGTCGGCAAACACACCGAGTACTTCATCCGCTTCCGAGCCCTCGCCCGCGATCCCGAGGTGCTCGACGCCATCGCCGGTCACCTGCTGGCGACGGTGGTGGTGCCGCCCGACGCCGTGATCCTGGTTCCGGAATCCGCCGGCTACTTCCTCGGCGAGGCCATCCGCGCCCGCGCCGACAGCGGCGCCACGCTTGCCGTCGCGCGCACCGACATCGAGCGCCGCCCGGCCCGCTCGCTCCTCCACGGCGCCATCCCCGCCGGCCGCCCGGTCGTCGTCGTCAACGACGTCGTCACCACCGGCGCCTCCCTCGAGCCGCTGCTCGATCTGGTCGGCGACGCCGGCGCCACCGTCGCGGCCGCCCTGGTCTTTGGCGCCCTCGACGGCACCGGCTTCCGCGCCATGCTCGGCCGCCGCCGCATCGCCGGCGATCACCTCGTCGAGGCCGGCCCCGCCTGGGCCGTCCTCGAGCCCGAGCGCTGCGCCGCCTGCGCCGCCGGCCACCTGCCGCTGGTCCCCGCCGCCGAGCTGAACTAGGGGGACTGTCGGGCGCATCGTCGGCGCCGACGATTTTCGGCAACGGCGGGCGCAAGATGGGCACCAGCGAGCGCGGAAGCACGCTAGCCGCGCGACAGGACTCGCGCATGCGGCTGGCGCGGGTGATGCAACGTTGGCGAGCATGCGCGTGCTCGTCACCGGCGTCGCCGCAGCGACGCTCGCGGCGTGCGGTGGCGGCGGCGCGGACAGCGACGGCTTTTCGAGCGGCTCGCGGCTGCGCGCCATGTATCTGGAGGGCGATTCGGCGCGACTGTTCACCGGGTTCTACGACGTCGCGCTGGAGGTGCCGTGCACGTTCGAGGTCCTTCCGGGGCAGGACGACGCGTATTGCCTGCCGGCGGCGCCAGAGGCCTTTCACTTCGTCGATCCCGACTGCACGCAGCCGGTCTACGACATCCCGCGGGAGACCAGCGGCGAAGATCCTCCGCAGTACGTCCGCGTGACCGCCGATGCGTGCGACGCATCGCCGCGCATGTGGCGGATCGGTCCTCCGGTCCAGGTCGAGTGGCGCTACGCTCGGTGGGGCGACGGAGGATGTTACGCCGACGCGCTTGGCACCACCGGGGCGGTGGCCATCGCCGAACTACCGATCGAGCGCTTCGCGCACGCGACCGTCGAGGTCGCGCGCGGTGACACGCGGCTGCGCGAGCGTGTGCTCGTGGGCGGCGACGGCGCGCGGCAGCGGGTCGGATACGTCGACGCGGAGCTCGAGGTCGACTGCACCGTGCAAGACCGCTACGGCACCGGGATGCCAGCATGCCTCCCGCGCATGTGTGGCGATAGCAGCGACGTATGGGACGCCACGTGCATGCGCCGGTACGCACTGCCCAGCGTCGCTGAGCGCGACTGCAGGTGCGCACCGTCGAGGTTCGCCGAGTTCTACGACGACTTCGAGACCGGCGGCGCGGCGATCGTGCGGATGGTCGCGCCGGTCGCGGCGGACACGCCGATCGCGTCTCGCGCGCCGCTCGCGAACGGCGGCTGGGCCTGCTACGCGAGCTCGTACGCGCACGAGGGCCTGTTCGAGACCGTCGACGTCTCGTTCGCGCCGGCGCAGCCACAGGTCGAGGGCAGCGGCCGCATCCGGGCGATCGAGTATGTCGTCGGAGACGACGCCACGCCGAGCGGCTTCTTCGATGCCGAGCTCGATACCCGGTGCACCCCGGCCCACGCCGGCGACGGTACGGTGCGATGTATCCCTCACGCGCGCTCGTCGATCTCCGTGCGTTACCTCGACGACGGATGCATGCAACCCGTCCAGCTCGTGCCGGCCTGGGGGCCGCGCGGCAGGACCGTGGCCGCGACCGGCGAAGCTCCGTGGGAGATCGACTATCCCTCCTCGTCCTCGGTGTCCCCTGCGCCCCGGCTCTACGAGGTCGGTGAACTGCCGTCGGCGCAGCTCTACTGGGGCTGGCCCGGTGCCTGTTTCCCCTACGTGTTCGATCCCGCCGTCGAGCCCTGGCGGGTGGTCGGCCCCGAGCTGCCTCCCGAGCGCTTCGCGCTGCTCACCACCATCACCGAGTGGCCATGAGAGCGGTCGTCCTCGGACTGTTCACGATCGTCGTCGCGTGCAGCGGCGTCGACATGCCGCCCGAGCGCGAGGTCTCGCCGATCGACGCGGTCGCCATCGACGTGCCCACGGACTCGACGTCCCCACGTACGTGCAACCTGGATCCGCGGGGGCGCGTGGAAGGAGAGCTCGCCCGTGCGCGAGACGCCTTGCTCGCCCACTACGCGACGAACGGGATGTTCCCGGCCACCAGTCAGGTCGACACGCCGGTCGCCAGCTGCTGTACCCAGAACGTGGGCGGCCTGAGATGCTGCTGGCCGGTCGCCGCCGAGTGGACCTCGACCCCGTGGATGTCGTTCGGCTTCTCGCAGACCGCACCGCAGGAGTTCCAGTTCAGCTACAGCGGCGCCTCGGGCGGCCAGTCGCTCTGGATGACGGCGACCGGAAACCTCGACTGCGACGCCACCACGATCGTGTACACCCTGCGCTGCACCGCGAGCAGCGGCGTTCCGGCGTGCGAGCTGACCTCGCCCACCAACGCCGACTGACCAAGCGCCGTCACCCGCGTCCGTTGCTCTGCCACAGCGCGTTGACGGCCAGCCCATCGTCGATGGGCTGGCCGTCCCAGCCGCACCGGTTGGTGTCGGACGTGATCTCCACGCCAGCGTTGCTGTTGGCGGCAGCCAGCGTCGCCGCGCCCCAGCCATGGTCGATCCGTCGCGGTGGTGCGTCGACCACCGGACGCCCGCGTGGATCGAAGAACCGCGGCACCTGGCCCTCGTCCATCTCGACCTTGAAGCCGTGCTCGTGCAGGAAGGCGTGGTGATGGCTGCACAGAAGCAGCAGGTTCGCGAGGTTGGTCTCTCCGCCATCGGCCCAGTGGACGATGTGATGGCCCTCGACATACCCGCGATTACAGCAGCCCGGGAACCGGCACGTCACGTCACGCTTCTCCAGCGCGCGCTGCAGCGCCGTCGAGATCGACCGCGTCTTGCGCCCGATGTCGATCGGAAGGCCGTCTTGCTCGATCATCTCGATGACGCTCGCGTCACATGCGAGACGTCGCGCCGTTTCCGCGGAAACGCAGGTGCCATCGGCGAACACGCCGACCGCGCTCGGATCGAGAACCGTCGGGTTCGGGCGAGCGAGCGTGGAGGCCGGCGGGGGCAACGCGGCCGTCGCGCGTCCCAGCGCGGCGCGATCCACCGTCACCACCACTTCCACCGGCGTGCGATCCGGCCGCTCGCCGCGCAGCCGGCCCTGCGCAAGCGCGAGTAGCCCCTCCACGCGATCGAATCCCGCCGTCGACCCTTCTGCGGAGACGTCCTTGCCGGCGGCTTCCAGCGCCGCCCACACCAGCGCCGCCTCGTCGGGGCGGACCACGACCTCGATCCGCACCATGCCGTCGTCGAGCTCGCGCCTCGCGACGTACCGTCGCGGCGGCTCGGTCTCGCTGCCCTCCGACAGCAGTTGCACCCTGCGGAACTTGCGGCAGATCCGCTCGAGCTGAGCCGCCGTGGTCAGCGCCGACCATTCCACCAGGGTCTTCTCGATCGCCGGCGTCGCTACCCGCGTGATCGCCCGGGCCTTGGAGTACGACAGCGCGCCGCGCCGCAGCGCATCGTCGACCAGCGGCAACTCGCCGAGCCGCTTCGCCACTCGCACGTGCTCGCGACCGGTCCCCAGATCCCAGCCGACTCGCCACGACAACCAGTGCGCGCACGACTGCGCGCCGGCCTGGTGCCAGCCGCCCTTCGCGTCGAACTCGCGCACGTCGGTCAACAAGCGGTGCAGCGCCGCATCGATGTGCGCCGCCTGCTCCGCGATCCGCTCTCCCAGCTCCTCCAGTTCCTTGCGCATGTCGCCTTCTATCACGGTGATCTGGGACTTCATGGCGTGTCACAGGTGCTCGCGAAGTCAGCGATTTTGCGATTCGTCGTCGAGGAATTGCGTTCGTCGCGCAGCGCGCACGCCGTCGCGTCTGGCGTGAGATCGCAGCGCGGTTCTCCATCTCGCCGCCGATGCGCCGCGAATTTCTGTCAAGCGCGAACGACTACTGCGTGCGTTTCTCGATCGCGTCGCCTACGACTTGAGCAGGCGGGCGAGCTTGTTGCGGCTGATGCCGAGGGCGCGGGCGGCGGCGGACTGGTTGCCGTCGGCCTTGGCGACGGCGGCGGCGGCGTAGCGGCGCTCGACGTCCTCGAGGGTGAGATCGTGGGGCAGGCGGACGCCGTCGGCGCCGTCGGACGAGTCGGGGACCAGCGCGCGATCGAGGCCGAGGGCGCGGGCGTCGATGATCTGGCTGCGGGCCAGGACCATGGCGCGCTCGATGGCGTGCTCGAGTTCGCGCACGTTGCCGGGCCAGGGGTGCGCGCACAGCGCGGCGCGGGCCTCGTTGGAGATCGACATCGCCGGCTTGTGGTGGCGGCGGCTGTAGACGCCGATGAAGTGCTCGGCCAGGCCGAGGATGTCGCCGTCGCCGCGGGCCCGCAGCGGCGGTAGCTCGATCTCGACCACGCGCACGCGGAAGTACAGATCGCTGCGGAAGCTGCCGGCCTTGACCATCGCCGCCAGGTCGCGG
>SXJR01000536.1 GCA_005779305.1 Myxococcales bacterium | reverse complement strand
GAGCGCGGCGAGCGCGGCCGACAGCGCCGGGCCGGCGACCAGCGACTCCCAGCGGCCGCCCAGTCCACCGACGTCGACGAACCCCACGTCGCCGGCGCCGACGCCGGCGCGGGTCCGCAGGGTCACGCCGGGCGCCGGCTCCCAGTTCGTCAGCGCGTCCTGGATGGCGACGGCGGCGGCAGCGGCGGCGCGGGCAGCCGCGGAGAGCGAGCCGAGCTCGGCGGCGCGGAAGAGCACGATCGACGCGTCGCCGGCGAAGGCGATGACGTCGCCACCGTGGGCGGTGACCACGTCGACCACCCGCACCAGGTAGCGGTGAAGCGCCCCGGCCAGTGCCTCGGCGCCCTCGGGGCCTCGCTGGTCGAATTCGTCGGTCAGTCGGGTGAACCCGGAGACGTCGAGAAAGAGGATGGCCCCGGGCTCGACGTCTGCGCGGGGCTCACCGGCATCGGGCGCGCGCGCGATCCGCCCGAGCCGCTCGAGCTGGAAGCGCGGCACGTAGCTCGACAGCACCGGCTCGGAGCCCGTGAGCAAGGTCGAGCCGACCGTAACAGAACGCTCGCCCAGCGAGCGACTAGCGAGCGTTCAAGAATGACTCAGGTGGTTGGGGTCACTGGTGACGCGCCGGGGGCTGTTGGGCCGGGGCGAACGAGCGCAACGGCCTGGGCCCTCTTACGGAGCGAGGATGCGGGCGCTCTGCGCGGGCACCCTCACGGTCACGGCGCCGCCGGCGCCGACCGTGAACGTGGCGCCGTCCGATCCCGGGGCCAGATCGCGCAGCACCGTGCCGGGCGCGAAGGTCGAGATCATGCAGGCGCCGCCGTCAGCGACCGGCGCGCAGGCCTCGCTGTCCTGCTGCGAGGCGTTGAGCACCACCAGCACCTTGTCGTCGTCCGAGACGCGCTCGAAGGCGAAGATGCCGGCGTCGCGGCGCGCGCCCGGCTGCGAGGTCGACCACTTGACCTCGACGGTGCCGCGGCGCAGCGCCGAGCGGGCCTTGCGCAGCGCGATCAGGTCGCGGACCAGCGCGAACTGCGGGTTGGTGGTGTCGAAGGCGGGGAAGCCCTTGGCCACGTTGCCGCGCCACATGTCCTCGCGGTTGGCGGGATCGACGCCGCCGGCGAAGGCCTGCTCGGTGCCGTAGTACACACAAGGGATGCCGTCCCACGTCATCAGGTAGAACAGGCCCGCGCGCAGCGTGTTCTCGGTCGCGTTCTCGAACAGGAAGCGCGGCAGGTCGTGGTTGTCGAGGAAGTTGACCATGACCTGGTTGGGCGCGAGGCCGATGCCGCCGTCGGCCGACGCGGCGTGGGGCGTATCGCCCATGGTCGGCCCGGCCGGGTAACCGTTGGCCATGCAGAACGCGTCGGTGGGGTTGCGGCCCGTGCGGCTGTTGTAGAGGCACTCGATGTTGTGGGTCGGCCCACCCAGCTTGAAGACGTTCTCGACGACCCGGTAGTACTGGCTGAAGTAGAACACCGAGTCGAAGCGGCCGAAGGCACCGGCTCCATCGGTGCCGCCCTTGGTGTAGGTGCCGATCAGCTCGTCGTTGCCGTCGAAGGCCTCGCCGAAGATGAAGAAGTTCTGCTTGCCCAGGCTCTTGGCCTTGGCCCGCATGTGATCGGTGAAGTGACCCCAGAAGCCGCGCACGTTGGGCGCGATGTCCGGCCGATCGATGTGCTTGACCGTGTCGATGCGGAAGCCGTCGACGTCGGCGACCTCGATCCAGTACTCGAACGAGCGGGTCAGGGCGTCGGTGACGTCGGGGTTGTTGGTGTCGAGGTCCTTGAGGCCGCCGGGGAAGTCACCGGTGGTCTCCTGCTGGCGCACGAACTCGCGCGAGTAGTCGTTCTCGTGCCACCACACGTAGACGCGACCCTTGCGGTTGTACCAGCTGGGATCGTCGAACCAGGGCTTGTCCGCAGGCCAGCCGAACCACTCGGGCGGGCGCGGCGGCGGCACGCGGTTGATCTCCGGCCAGTCGGTGAAGCGGACCTGGGCCGGCCCCGAGAAGCCGAGCGAGGTCCAGCCCTGCACACCACGCGGGTCGTACTCGGGATCCCACTCGATGATGCGTTCGAGGTAGTCCTTGCCCTCGGTGCAGTAGACGCGCTCGTCGTCGCTGCACTCGGTGGCGCGGCCGGGGTTGTTGCAGATCTGCACGCAGGTGTGGGAGAGGCCGCCGCCGGACAACCAGTCGTCGGGCTGGCCGTTGCCGTTGATGTCGTAGAAGAAGAGCTGGCCGACGTGGTTGGTGACCACGTCGAGGATCACCTTCATGCCGCGCTCGTGAGCGGCGTTGGTGAGCTCGCGCAGCTTGTAGAGATCGCCGAAGTGCGGATTGGGGCGCAGGAAGTCCTGGGTCCAGTATCCGTGGTAGCTGGCGAACCCGGCGTCCTCCTCGGTGTTCTTGACCACCGGCGAGATCCACAGCGCGGTCACGCCCAGCTCCTCGAGGTAGTCGAGCTGGTCGATGATCCCCTGCCAGTCACCACCGTGGTAACGGCCGGGGATGCTGGGGGCCACGTTGATGTCGTTGTTGGGATCGCCGTTGGCGAAGCGATCGACGACGATCTGGTAGATGACCTCGTCGCGCCAATCGTCGCCGGCGTTCGACTCGTGCGGCTGATCGGCCGGGTGATCGACCCCCGACGCGGCGCCGCAGCCGGCCAACATCACCATCGCGAGCAGTGTGGTTCGTTCCATGCGCATGGTCGGCTCCTACCGGTACGAGTTGGAATTGAACCACCACTCGGCCTGAGCGCCGAGATAATGCACGGTGGGGTGGGCGCGGCGGGGGTCGTCCTCGGCGTAGAGCGCGAGCGCGCCGTCGCTGAGCTTGGCGACCCGGTAGACCAGACGCAGCTGCGGCCGGTCGTAGGCCGAGGTGCCCATGGGCGAGTACGCCAGCATCGGTGCCACCGAGACCACGCCGGGGTCGGCGGCCAGCTGCGTCGACGGCATCAGGCCGCGTGGGAAGCGGGCCTGGTAGGCGACATCGATACCGGCGAACAGGCCCTTGTGGACGTGGGCCATGGGCCGCACGTCGACGGCGTACTCCCAGCCGTCGTCGCGGTCGCGCACGTTGGGATCGGCGTCGACGAAGCGGCGGGCGTAGCCGCCGAAGAGGACGTGGCCCCAGGCATCGTCCCAGTTGGCGCCGAGCCCGAGCACGATCTCCGAGGCGCGCGGATAGGTGCGCAGCTCGGTGTCGAAGCCGAACGGCGGGGCCAGCTCGTCGAACGCGGCCAGGCCCTTCGACCAGCGCGCGAACAGGTTGGCGTGGCGGCGGTACCCGCGCTCCGCCGGCGCCAGGCCCCACACGCCGAGCTGGGCGCCGATCGTGGTGCCCCAGTCACGGGGCAGCGCCTCGGGCGTCGCGTCGTCGCGCAGGCGCGTGCCCGACGGCAGGCCCTGGAGCTCGGCGTGCAGCTTGACCTTGGCGTCGAGATCGGAGCCGGCGTCGACGTAGTAGGTGGCGCTGGCGCTGCCGACCATGCGCTGGCGATCGAGCTGCACCACGGTGGTCGCGCCCAGCTCGGGGTCAGCGACGGCCTTGTCCTGGAACTGGAAGGCGTCGCTCAGCCGGTTGACGCCGGCGTGGGCCGCGACCTCGACCGCTCCCTGGCGCGTGCTACCGCCGGCGCCGATCGTGTTCTGATCGTCGAGTGGCCAGTAGTCGAACAGGTAGATGTCGTCGCCGCGGTACATGCGCGAGCCGACCCACAGCCGGGTGGCGCTGTCGAAGGTCGCCTCGGCGTAGAAGTTGCGGAGCGCCGGCTGGGCGTCGAACTCGCCGGTCTCGTGGAACAGGCGATCGCCGAACGCGAGCGTGACCACGGTGCGGAGCAACGCTCCGGTCTTCGCGCGCAGGCCGTAGGCGAAGTCGAGCTCGAGGTAGCTCTTCTCGACCACGCGCGGACCGCGGGCGACGACGGCGATGGGCTCGGGACGACCGCCGCGCAGATCGGTGCCGGCGAGGATGCGGCCGTAGGAGCCGAAGCGGAAGCCGGTGTCGACGTCGATGGCCGACATGGCCGCGTCGACGGGCTCGACCAGGGGCGTCGTGGAAGGCCGGGTGCTCGACTCGAGTGCAGCGAGCCGGGCTTCTTGCGCCGCGATGACGGCGCGGAGCTCGGAGAGATCGGGCACGGGCACGGGCACGGGCACGGCCGGCTCGTCGGGCGCGGTGTCCGGAGGCGGGGCCTCGGGCTGGGCGTAGGCCGGTGCGGCGATCGCCGCGAGCATCCCGAACGCGACGAACGAAGGACGCACCAACATCGCGAGGGCGGTGAGCACGAATCGTGCCCGCGTTGAAGCCGCCGCAGCACGGGTATGTGGCCAGAAGGTGAACCGGTTCGGCATCGGGCGTTGCGAGCCTGCCCTGCGCTCGTTGCGATTGGCAACGGACCCGGGGAACAACACCCCGGCCGACCGCGCAAGATACCGTTCCGACATCCACCCGGCCCCGACTATCCTGGCACGTGACTTGATCTAATGACGTTCATGCGCCGCAAGACGTCCGTCGTTTCATCGATCCTGGCGCTCCTCTTCCTGGGCGGGTGCCCCGGCGAACAGAGCCCGGGCGACGACGACGACGGCACCGTCGACGGCGGCGACCTCGACGCCGGCACCGACAGCTCGGTCCAGCCGGTGTGCGAGAACCCGATCCCGAACTGCACGCACACCATCCGCTACACCGGCTCGGGCTCGACCGTGATCCTGCGCGGTGACTTCGCCACCGACGGCTGGACCGTGGGCGTGCCCATGACCCGGGTCGGCAATGCGTGGGAGGCGACCATCCCGGCCGCCGATCAGCAGGTCATCGTCTACAAGCTGGTGATCGACGGCACCTGGATGGCCGACCCCGGCAACGCCCGCGGCACGCCCGACGGCTACGGCGGCATGAACTCGGTGGTGCGCGTCGACTGCGACGACTGTCCGGCGCGGCCACCGCTCGACTGGCGCGACGCCGTTCTGTACTTCGTGATGATCGATCGCTTCGCCACCTGCGATCCCGGCAACGACATGCCGGTCGGCCAGCTCGAGAGCCCGGCCGAGTACCAGGGCGGCGACTACGCCGGCCTGCGCCAGAAGATCGAGAGCGGCTACTTCGGCGCGCTGGGCGTCAACGCGCTGTGGCTGACCTCGCCGGTCGACAACGCCGACTTCCGCGGCCTCGGCACCGACGGCCACAACTACTCTGGCTACCACGGCTACTGGCCGCGCGACCTCGAGCGCGCCGAGAGCCGCATCGGCACCGAGGCCGAGCTGCGCGCGGTGATCGACGCCGCCCACGCCCGCGGCATCGCCGTGATCCTGGACTACGTGATGAACCACGTCGCCTCGGACAGCCCGGTCTACACCCAGAACCCGGGCTGGTTCTGGCCCAACGACAACGGCCGCGGCGGCAACTGCATCTGTGGCAGCGGCTGCTCGTGGGACGACGGCTGGGAGCGCAAGAAGTGCTGGTTCACCTCGTACCTGCCCGACTTCGACTTCCGCAACGGCGACGCTCGCCGCTACTCGGTGGCCAACGCCGTGGCCTGGGCCAAGCGGGTCGGCGCCGACGGCTTCCGCCTCGACGCGGTCAAGCATATCGAGGACGCGTGGCTCACCGATCTGCGCGGCCGTCTCGACGGCGAGGTCGAGTGGGAGCAACCGTTCTACCTGGTCGGCGAGACCTACACCGGCGATCGCGACCTCATCAAGTACTACGTCAACCCGACCACGATGCTCGACGGTCAGTTCGATTTCCCGCTGCGCGCCGAGCTGCTCGGCAAGATCCTGCGCCGCGCCGGCTCGATGACCGACCTGGCCAACTTCCTGGCCTCGAACGACGCGTTCTACGGCTCGGGCGCCGTGATGTCGACGTTCCTCGGCAACCACGACGTCCCGCGCACCGTCCACATCGCCGAGGACACACCGCTGTTCGGCGACTGGGACGACGGCAAGGGCCGGGCCTGGAACAACCAGCCCGGCCTGCCCTCGGGCGCCTCCGCCTTCGAGCGCCTGGCCGTGGCCTACACCTTCCTCTTCACGTCGCCGGGCGTGCCGCTGGTCTACTACGGCGACGAGTTCGGCCAGCCCGGCGCCGGCGATCCCGACAACCGCCGCTTCATGCAGTGGAGCAACTACAACCCTGACCAGACCTTCCTGCGCGACCGGATCGCCCGACTCGGCGCCATCCGCAAGGAGCACGTGGCGCTGCGCCGTGGCGCCCGCACCGTGCTCGGCTCCACCAACCACACGCTGGTCTACACCATGGTCTCGGGCAGCGATCAGGTCTACATCGCCCTCAACCGCGCCGATCAGGGCCAGCAGTCCCAGGGCCTGCCCGCCGGCAACTACGACGATCTGGCCTCGGGTCAGCAGGTCACCGCGCCGCTCACGATCCCGGCCAGGACGGGCATGGTCCTCGTCCCGCGCTAGGCTACTCGGCGAGCTCGCCGCGGCAGCTCGCCCGCACGTCGCTCACGCCGACCGTCGAGCCACTCGTCACCACCTGCGCGCACGCCGCCAGCGCCGCTGTGGTCCGCTCGAGGGGAATCCCGCACGGAACCTCCACGCTCACCTTCGCGCCCCGCCGCGGAGCCGCGTAGGTCACCTTCGCGGTGTTCACCGCCTGGCACGTCGCCACCGTCCGGCCGCCCACACGCCGGAACCTGGCGCGCGCGAGCGCCCGCGTGAATTCCTTCATCACCGCCGGCGCGAGGCATCCGCCGCGCCCCATGGCCTCGCCCGAGTCGAACTCGCCGGCCCCGACCCACGTCCAGCGACCGCCGGGGTAGATCGCGAGCGTCTGCGTCTGCACGTCGGCGGGCTCGCCCGGTTCGGGTGGGTGGATCGGGCCGCGCTCCTGCCGGTAGATCGGCTTGCCCCTCGCGGCCGGGCACTCGGCGTCTGCCGAGGACGCCATCGCAGCCAGCGCCAGCGACGCGATCACGAGCGAATGGGCGCGCATGGCCTCAGGTACCACGCCCTCAGCGCACCGTGTCGAGGGCCTCGTCGTGCATCGCCCGCGTCCGGCGCTCGACGTCGGCGGGCGCCGCGGCCGGCGCGGGCGCCGCGCCGCCGGCTCCGGTCGCGTACGCCTTCTGGACCTCGAGGGCCCGCATCGCCGCCGCCGCCAGTTCGGGCAGGTCGGTGCGCAAGAGCTCGAGCTTCTCGAGGTCGCGCTGGAGATCGGGATCCTGGTGCTCGTTGAGCGCGGCTCGGGTCGCCGCGATCGCGGTCTCGACGATGGCCTTGGCGCCGGCCAGGTCGCCGGCGCGGGCGTGGGCGATGGCGTCGAGGATGGCGCTGTTGGCGCGAGCCCGATCGCGGGCGATGGCGATCGCGGTCTTGACCGAGGCCGCGACCGCGGCCGGATCGGCGTCGGACTTCACCTTGGCGAAGCCGTTGCGGCGCAACGCACCGGCGCCCATGGTGGCGTCCTCGAACGTCAGGGTGGCGTCGAGCAGCTCGACGGTGGCGCCGTCACGGCGGCCGGCGACCCGGAGCGGCACCACCACGTCGACGATCTCGCCGGCGGTGAGATCGCCGAGCACAGCGTAGAGGCCGTTGCCCATGGGCTGGAAGCCTCCCATCGGCTCGAGGATCACGCCGGGCCCGGCGACCAGGTTGAGGGCCAGGTTCTTGCCGATGACCTGCCGCATCTTGAGCAGCTCGTCCTCGAACACCCCCGCGACCTGGGCCGGCTCGTCGAGGTAGTGGTAGCGGCCGCCGGTGTCGGTGGCGATCTTGCCGAGCAGCTCGGGATCGAACTCCACGCCCAGACCGAGCGTGGTGATCGACAGGTGCAGCGACACGGCCTGCGCGACCAGGCCCGGGATGGGCGCCGGATCGTTGGGCACGCCGTCGCCGAGCAGGACGATGCGATCGATCGAGCCCTGCACCCGGCCGGCCTGGGCCTGCTGGATCCCGAGCGCCAGCCCCGACGCCAGGTCGGTGGTCCCGCGGGCGGTGATGCCGTCGATGGCCTTGGCCAGCTGCTGGCGCGCGGCGTCGGTCACCGGCGTGGCCGGGACCAGGACCTCGGCGGTGGAGTGGAAGATCACCAGCGACACCCGATCGCGCGGGGTGAGCCGCGCCACCAGGTCACGCGCCGCCTGCTTCTCGGCCTCGATCGCCTCGCCTTCCATCGAGCCCGAGGTGTCGAGCACCAGGGCCAGATCGAGCGGCGGCCGCTCGCCCGGAGGCAGCTTGGCCGCCGAGACCCGGATGCGCACCGCCAGCTCGCCGACCTGCTCGGCCAGCACGCGATCGGCCGTGGGCTCGACCGCGAGCTCGACCAGGTGGGGATCGCCGCTCACCTGGAGCGGCGATCCGGTCGACGACTTCTTGCCCGAGCAGGCGCCCGCGGCGGTGATCAGGGTCAGCGTGAGGGTGAGCCCGATCCGGGCCAGAGCGCGTGATGCCGGCATGTGTGCTGCCAACGCATGGGGTTCGCTCGCGATCTATCGCGGTCCAACCATCCCGGTCGGATTTCTGCGACCACCGCCGTCCCGATCGCAACCAACGTGACATGCGGACTGGAGATCTTCGCGTCCTGGGTGGGGTGTGCCTGCTGGTGTTCGCCGCCGCCTGCGGCGAGGACGGCATCGACTCGAACGAGGCGGCACGCCGCTGTTACCTCGGACTCGATCCGTCGATCCCGCAATCGCTGCAGCTGGGGTTCGATGGGTTCAACAGTGCGTCGAGCGCCAACATCGCGCCCCAGATGGCCGCCGGGGCGGCGACCGGCTCACTCACGATCACCGGCCAGGTCGATCAAGGGGCCTCCGACAACAAGGGCATGCGGCTCTACGTCGGCATGGTCGACTACTCGGCCGGCCCGTTCACCGTCGTGGTCAACGAGGACGAAGAGGTGGAGGTCAACCTCACCTACGCCACCAGCGACGTGCAGGTCGAACAGCCGTACCTGCATCTCTCGCTGCGCAACATCCCGAACGGCACGTTCACCGGCGAGCTCACCGGCACCTATCGGGTTCGCGGCGACCTCGAGGCCGACGTGACGCTGGATCTGATGATGACCGGCAACCTGATGGACGCCGGTGGGGGGATGGTCGGCCGTGTGCCCGGATCGACGACGATCACCGGGACCGCGACCAGCGGCGACGGGCTCTACGACGTCAGCCTGACCTTGTGATCACCGTGGCGACAGGCGGTCCCACGCGTCTTGCGCCCGTCCGGCCAGCCCGAGGCTGAGCGGGGCGAGCGCCCACGCCGCCAGCAGGTCGACGAAGTAGTGCTGACGCAGGTACAGGGTCGCGATCTGCAGGAGCACCACGCACGGCAGGAAGGCGCGGAACATCGCCCGCGGCCGCGACGGCCACAGCAGCGGGCCGTGGCGGTAGGCGTGGACCAGCGCGATCGTCGAGATCGCGGTGTGCATCGACGGGAAGGCGTCGAAGGTGATCTGCTGGAGCCGCTGCCAGGCCAGCATCGACGCCTCGTAGAAGCCGTACCCGGTGAGCGGCGTGGCGAACTCGTAGACCATGTCGGGTGATTTGGCCGGCACCAGCAGGAAGACCAGGAAGCCCAGGTAGAAGGCGACGAGCAGGGCCAGCGCCGCTCGCCGCAGCGCGCGCTCGTGGCCGCGCAACGAGAGCGTGACCAGCACGATCGTCGGCAGGACGAACATGGTCGCGTAGGCGACGGCGAGGAGCTCGGTGAGCCACGGCGTGGTGTAGGGCTCCAGCCACCAGGCCGGTGACACGCCGAAGAGGGCCTCGTCGGCGGCCTTGAGCTGGGCGTGTCTGCCGGCGCTGTCGGGGATGAGCAAGAGGACGCCGCGCAGGGCGCGATAGCAGAGGTAGAGGAAGACGAACGGGATCCACACCCGCACCACCCGGCGCGAGCGCTGGACCAGCGCGCTGGTGAGCACCAGCACGCCGCCGATCACCGCGTAGGGCAAGACCGTCGGCAGTGGCACCACCAGCTCGTCGACGCGCACGATCAGCGTGGCCACGGCGAGGAGCGCCAGGAGACTCAGCACGCCGTCGGGCCCGAGCGCGACGAACGCCGCCGCGGCCCCGCGCGCGCCGTTACGCGGCGACCTGGTGTCGTGGGTCCAGCTGATCGGCATCGCGGTGGTAGGAGAGCGTGACCTTGACCGCCGAGTCGTTGCGCGAGCCCGGGCGCCAGCCCAGGCTGCGGGCCACGGTCCCGGCGGCGTCGACGAGCGAGATGCCGGCGATGACGCCGGCCACGCGCAGCCAGCGCATGCCGTGGGCGGGTGGCATGTCCTGGCGGTTGATCGAGCGCAGGCTGAAGCCGAAGCGCGCGGCCAGGATCGCCAGCGGCACCACCGGCCCCAGGTTGCCCAGCGGCGCCGCGGCCGGCAGGTACGTCCGCACCAGGTGCGGCGCGATCTCGATGGTGTCCTCGCCACGCAGGAGCCGCAGCGTGATCAGCTCCGACAGACGATCGGGGAAGCGATGGATGGTGCGGGCCGCCGGGACGAAGGTGACCTTGATGCCGTCGCGGTGTAGCCGCGTGCCCAGGACCTGGCAGTGGCCGCGGTACATGTCGTGGGTGGCGTAGCGGCGCGCGCCGAACACGTCGCGGCGGAAGGCGACGTTGTTGGCGTAGAAGTTCCGGGTGCAGCCGTCGCCGAGCGGGCTGTCGAAGTACATGAAGTCGATCGTCGACGCGGCGGTGCCGAGCACGTCGGTGCGGTACGTGGTGCGGCCGGCCACGACCTGGATCGCCTCGTCGCTGAACGGCGCCAGGAGCTCGTCGAGCCAGGCCGGCTCGGGCCAGCAGTCGGCGTCGGCGAAGGCCACCACGTCGGCGCTGGTGACGTCGAAGCCGCGGTTCTTGGCCTCGTAGTAGTCGATCGGTGAGGGGGCGTTCCCGTCCCCTCGCCGATCGACCGTCGCGTCGCGCGAGCTGATGTCGACCCAGCGGATCTCGGTGCCGGCGATGGCGTCGAGGCGAGCCCGCGCGCCCGACGGCAAGCCGTCGTGGGTGATCACGAGCTCGTGCAGGGTCGACACCGGGCGGGTTTGCTCGCGCAGGCGCGCCAGCAGCCGCTCGAGGGACAGCGCGGTGCGCGCGGCGTCGGCACCGCCGCCGGTGAGGTTGTTGGTCTCGAGCACCAAGGCGAAGCTGGTCATGACGTTTCCTCCTGCGGTGTGGACGACGAGATGAGGCCGGTGATCGCCGCGATCCAGCGGGTCTGGAGACGGCGCACGGTGTGACGGGGATCGGGACGGGGCGCGTCGACGTCGAGCGTGGCGAGGGCCGCGCCCAGTCGCGAGGTGAGATCGGCGCCGACGTCGACGACACGGCAGCGCGAGCCGGCGGCGTTCTGGGCCGCGCGCAAGGGCGCCAGGTTGGCGCGCTGCTCGGGCTGGGCGGTGGCGATGGCCAGGAACGGCACGCCGAAGGTGCGGGCCTGTCCCAGCGAGGCCATGCCCGCCGCCGAGACGAAGAGATCGGCGGCGGCCACCGCCTCGACCAGCGCCGGATCGCGCGCGTGCCATCCCGGCCGGTTCGCGAAGCCCTCGGCCACCCCGTGCATGGTGTAGCCAGCGACGGCGAGGCTTCGCTCGATCGCGGCGGCGAGCGCGTGATCGTGGAAGTAGGGGTTGAGATAGACGGTGGCGAGGCGGCCGCCGGGCGGAACGCCGAGCGCGGCGCGGACATCGGCCCGCTCGCGGCGCGGCAGCGCGAACAGCGGCGGCAGGCGGATCACGCCGGGGTCGGCGCTCGCGCCTTCGCTGAAGCTGTGCTCGATACAGGCGCGCGATCGCCCGAGCGCGCGCGCCACCGCGTCGGCGTAGGGCCCGCGCTGGCCCCAGAAGCTCTGCACCGCGCGGCGCAGCGTCTCGCCGTAGACGTGGACCAGCTTGTCGCGCAGCGGACCGTTACCGAGGCCGGCGACCAGCAGCGCCGGATGAAAGGAGTCGTTCACCACCAGCGCGGCGCCGTGGGCGCGTCGTTCGAGCCAGCGCAGATCGGCGCGGCAGCCGCCGGGCGCGAGCACATAGGCGAACATACCGGCGGCGGTGCGCACCTTGCGCAGGTTCTGTTGACCGTCGAAGTGGATGCCGAACTCGCGCGAGACGACCGCGCATGGCGCGCCGAACGACCGCACGAACTCGGCGCCGGCGTCGGACGTGGTCACGATGTCGACGTCGACCCCGGCCCCATCGAGGAGCTGGCGCATGAGCTGGGCCCGCATGAGGTGCCCGCGGCCGTCGGAGACGGCCAGCCAGACGATCCGCGGTCGGGCCACCGGTCCGAACGAGGCGGGGCCTTCGTGGTGGAGGTCCTGCGGGGCGATCCGGAAAGCGCGCTGCACTCGACGCACGCTAAGACTGCGGATCACGCGCGCTCGTGCCTTCACGCGATCCTCACCTCGACGTTGGGACCCCGACGCGCCAGCGGTAGGATCCTGACGCGACGCCGATCACGCCTTGCGCGATCGCGACGCCCCCGATGATCGACTCTCACTGCCACCTCGACGTCGCCGTCTTCGACGACGACCGCGCCGCGATGCTGGCCCGCGCCGCCACCGCCGGCGTCACCGGCATGCTGGTGCCGGCGATCCGGCCCGACACGTGGACCGCGCTGGCGGCCATGCTGGGCCGCCACCCGGCGGCACCGCTGGCCATCGCGCTCGGCGTGCACCCGCAGATCGTCCCCGAGCTCACCGACGGCGAGCACACGGCCATCGCCGATCTCACCGCCGCCATCGCCACCGCCCGCACGCCGGCCACCGTCGCCGTCGGCGAGTGCGGCCTCGACGGCGGCACCGGCGAACGCGCGCGGCAGGAGCAGATCTTCCGCGCCCACATCCGCGCCGCGCGAGAGCTACGGCTGCCGCTGGTGGTGCACGTGCGGCGCGCGCACGACACCGCGGCGAGCATCCTGCGCGACGAGCGCGCCGCCGAGGTCGGCGGCGTGATGCACAGCTACTCGGGCCCGCCCGACCTGATCCCGATCTATCGCGAGCTCGGCTTCGCCTTCTCGTTCGCCGGCGCCGTCACCCGCGCCAGCGCGCGCAAGCCGCTGGCCGCCGCGGCCGCGGTGCCCGACGAGCTCCTCCTGTGCGAGACCGACGCACCCGACCAGACGCCGGGCCCCGGCGGCGAGGCCGGCGGACGCGGCCGCAACGAGCCGGCCCACCTCGCCGAGATCATCGCCGCCCTGGCCCGGATCCGCGGCCGGTCCGTTGCCGAGGTCGCCGCGTCGACGGCGGCCAACGCCCGGCGCATCTTCTCCGCGTGGGCCGGGAGCGCACCTCGATGACCATTGCCGGCGCTGCGACCGCCGGGGCGTGCTACGGATCCGGCGCCGTGACGCTCCACCGTCGCTTCGATCGCACCGCCCGCCTGCTCGGCGAGCCCGGCGTCGCCCGCCTGGCCGCGTCGACAGTGACCGTGTTCGGCGTCGGCGGCGTCGGCTCGTTCGCCGCCGAGGGCCTCGTCCGCTCCGGGGTCGGCCGCCTCATCCTGGTCGACTACGACCGCATCTGCGTGACCAACGTCAATCGCCAGGTCCACGCGATGAAGGGGACGCTGGGCAAGGCCAAGGTCGAGGTCATGGCCGAGCGCCTGCGCGCGATCAACCCCGACGCCGTGATCGAGGCCCGCGCCGCGTTCTACGGCGCCGACACCTCGGCGCGCCTGCTGTCGCCCGAGCCCGACGTGGTCGTCGACGCCATCGACAACGTGACGGCCAAGATGCACCTCATCGCCACCTGCGTGCGCCAGCGGTTGCGCCTGGTCTCGACCATGGGCGCCGCGGCCCGCCTCGATCCGACCATGGTCCGTACCGCCGACCTGTCGCAGACCAAGATCTGCCCGTTCGCGCGCGACCTGCGCAAGGGCCTGCGCAAGAAGCACGGCCTGGACTGCACCCAACCCACGGGTGTGATCGCGGTCTACTCCGAGGAGTCACCTGTCGAACCCCAGGCCCTCGCCTACGACGAGGGCGGCTTTCGCTGTGTATGTCCAGGTGGACAGAACGGCGTCAACGACTGTGAGCAGAAGCACCGGATCGAGGGCTCGGTGGCGTTCGTTCCCTCGGTGTTCGGCATGACGGCGGCGGCGGCGGCGGTGCGGTTGCTGATCTCTTGAGCGGACGGCGCCGGTCGGCGACAATCACGATATATGCGCACGCTTGTCCTGGGGGCCCTGACGACCTTGGTCTGCTCGCTCGCCGCCTGCGGTGAGGTCATCCCGCTCGATCCCGACGCCGCGGTCGACGCCGGCGACATCGACGCGATCCCCGATCCGTGCGAGGCGACCGCGCTTTCGGTCGATGACTTCTTCATCTGTCTCTCCCGCGGCGTCTGCGCGATCTACGAGGACTGCGCCGGCACCGATACCGTGCACATCGACTGCGAGAACATCCCGATCGACATCTTCGGCGACCTGTCCCCGACCCAGGCCAAGGTGGTGATCGCCGACGCCAGCGCCGCCGGCCGGGTGCAGTGGAACCCGACGGCAGCGAAGGCCTGCGTCGACATACTCACCACCCGCGGCTGCGCGGTGTTCAAGAACGACGTCAACCCGCTCGACCAGTGCAACGCGGTGATCGGCGCGGTCAACAACGGCGCGCTCTGCCAGAACGACGTGGAGTGCGCCACTGCCGGCGCCCAATGCGTCCAGCGCTCGGGTAGCGGCACCAACCAGTGCATCGACTACATCTGCCAGGCCCCGGCCGCGACCGGCGCCACCTGCTCCAGCGCCTCCGGCGCGTTCTGTCGGCGCGAGGACCGCTGCGTGTACCGCAACCAGGGCGGCACCGACATCTCGTTCTGCGCCACCGGCGACGCCGGCGCCCAGTGCGACGACGACGAGGACTGCGAGCAGGGCCTGTTCTGCAACGGCGGCCTCGGCACCGGCACCGTCATGGGCGTCTGCACGCCCGCCAAGGCGGTGGGCTCGGTGTGCAGGACCGACGAGGAGTGCATGGGCGAGCTGGCCTGCGTCGGCAATTTCGCCGCCATCACCGGCACCTGCCGCGACGTCCGCACCGCCGGCGCGGTGTGCGACACCAACGACCTGATCTTCGCGTGTCACGGCCACCAGAACTGCGAGGCGGCGAACGCGACGACGACCGGGATCTGCCGGCCCGCCGCCGACCTCGGACAGTCCTGCAACGTGATGAACGGCGTGGCCTCGTGGTGTGGCCTGTTCATGAGCTGCGAGGGTGGCCTGTGCCGTGAGCCGGGCGCGGTTGGCGACGCCTGCACGGCGTCGAGCTTCTTCGGCGGGTTCTCGACCAATCCCAACGCCTGCAACCTGGGCCTGTTCTGTGATCGCGACCTCACCGGCCAGCCGTCGGGCACATGCCGAGCCGGGCAGGCCAACGGCGCCGCGTGCACGCGCGAGTCCCATTGCGAGAGCCAGTACTGCAACAATGGCACCTCGTGTGCGGTCTACCCGACCTGCGACTTCTGATCCCAGCATGCCGATTTCCAGGGTAGAACCCCGCCATGCTCAACGCTGGCGACAAGGTTCCATCCGTCACCATCAAGCAGGCCACCGCCGAGGGGCCCAAGGACGTCGACCCCGCGGCGCTGTTCGCCGGCAAGAAGGTGGTCATGTTCTCGCTCCCGGGCGCGTTCACGCCGACCTGCTCCAACCAGCACCTGCCCGGCTACGTCGCCCGGCTCGACGAGATCAAGGCGCGCGGTGTCGACCTCGTCGCCTGCCTGTCGGTCAACGACGGCTGGGTCATGAAGGCGTGGGCCGAAGCCCACGGCGCGCTGGGCAAGATCGTCATGCTCGCTGACGGCAACGCCGAGTTCTCCAAGGCGCTCGGCATCGAGGTCGACCTGACCAAGGCGCTGATGGGCGAGCGCTGCCGCCGTGGCCTCATCACGTTCGAGGACGGCGTGATCAAGACCGTCGCCATGGAGGCCCCGGGCAAACTCGAGGTCTCGAGCGCCGACGCGTGTATGACCTCGTTCGCGTGATCGCGGCGCTCGCGTTCTCGGCCGGGGCCGCCTGCAGCGATCGCGAGCCGACGCCCCGACCGCCGCCGCCACAACGTCCCGGGGTCGAGGGCCTGGTCGAGTTCCTCGACGGCCGGCTCGCGGTCGATCCCGCCCACCGGTTCGCTGGCTGCGTCCCCTCGCAAGCGCAGATCGACGAACTGGTGACCCCGGCGTACCGGGGCGCGAACCCGCTCCAGGTCAACCGCCTGGCCATGGCCTGGTACCAGTCGGGGCCGGCCACCGCGCGTCTCCTCTACGCCGACGATCCCACGGCGTCGGACTTCCTCCGCCGAAGCCGCCCGGCGCTGCCGGTCGGCCAGCCGCCCCTGGTCGCCAAGATCGGCACCACCTGGGTGCCCGCGTTGTTCGTGTTCCACGGCGGTCGCTGGCTGTGCCTGGGCGACTACGATCCGTACATCGCCGACCGCATCCACGACGCGTGCCGCACCGCCTACCTGCGCTCGAGTCAGGGCCGCTGCCTCGACTTCACGGCGCCGCTGGCCGAGGCCGTGCTCACTGATGACAGGGCCCAACGCGAGCGGCTCTGTGCGCTCCTGGTCGAGCACGGCTGTGGTAGCGTGCCGGCCGAGGCGCCCGACTCGACGCCATGAGCCCACCGACGTTTCATCGCATCCTCATCGCCAACCGCGGCGAGGTCGCGGTGCGGGTGGCGCGCACCTGCGACGCCCTCGGCATCACGCCGGTGTTCGCGGTGTCGGAGGCCGATCGCGGGGCGCCCTACACCCGCGATCGCCAGGTGGTCGTCCTGGGCCCGGCCCGCGCCACCTCGAGCTACCTCGATCCTGTGCGGGTGGTGCAGGCGGCGGTGCAGACCCGCTGCTCGGCGCTGCACCCGGGCTGGGGCTTCCTGTCGGAGAACGCGCTCCTGGCGTCGTTGTGCGCGCAGCACGGCGTGACCTTCATCGGTCCGCCACCGCACGTGATGGCGCTCATGGGCAGCAAGAGCCCGGCCAAGCGGGCCATGCGCGCGGCTGGGCTCGACGTCATCCCCGGCAGCGACGGGCCGGTGCCGTCGGCGGCCGAGGCTCGCGCGGTCGCCGACGCCGTCGGGTATCCGGTCCTGCTCAAGGCCGAGAGCGGCGGTGGCGGCCGCGGCATGCGCATCGCCCGCGCGGCGGCCGAGGTCGAGGGCGCGTTCGCCGAGGCCCAGGCCGAGGCCCGCGCCGCGTTCGGCGACGAGCGGGTCTACCTCGAACGCCTGATCGAGGGCGGCCGCCACGTCGAGATCCAGGTCTTCGCCGACCAGCACGGCAACGCCATCCACGTCGGCGAGCGCGACTGCACGGTGCAGCGCAACCACCCGAAGCTGATCGAGGAGAGCCCATCGCCGGTGCTCGAGCCGGCCTTGCGCGCGCGCACGCTCGAGCGCGCCGTCGCCGCCGCCCGCGCGATCG
>SXJR01000535.1 GCA_005779305.1 Myxococcales bacterium | reverse complement strand
GCCGGCCGTGGCGGCTCGGGCGTCTGAGACGGTCGCTTGGCGCGCTCCGGCGTGCCCGGCCGCGGCGGTCGGCGGTCAGCGGCGGCGGCGGTCACCGAGTTGGGGCGCGGGCGCGCATCTGGCATCGGCGCCGGCGTCGACGACGCGGGGCGGCCGGTCTGCTTGCCGGCGACGGTCGAGGCCTCCTCTTCCTGCTGGCCCCAGCCGGTGACCGTCGGCTTGGTCGCGCTCGGCGGATGATCGAAGCGGAAGACGGTGTTGCCGATCTCGATGCGGTCGCCGTCGCGGAGCTGGCAGCGGCCGTCCTCGATCCGTTCATTGATCAGGGTGCCGTTGCCCGAGCCGCGATCGCGCAGGACCCACCCGTCGCCGTCCCAGAACAGCTCGAGGTGCCGGCGAGAGACCGCGATGTCGGTGAGACAGACGTCGTTGTCGACGGCGCGCCCGACCGACAGCTCCTTGCCCGGCCGCAGATCGAACACGCGTCCTTGATCGCTTCCGGCCACCACGTGCAGCTTGGCGAATGCCCGAGGATCGGCGGCGCCGGTGGCCGTGCCCTGTTGCTGCACGAGCTGGCCTTGTACGAGCTGCAGGGGCGGCAGGGGCCGGGCCTGATCCTCGACGGTGGGCTCGTCGACGAGCGTCCGCTTCTCGCCCGACTCGGCGACGGTGGTGCCGTCCTCCCACTGCTCGTCCATGGAGTTGGACGCGGCGATCGGCGTGGGCGCGTCGTCGCTGACCGGCGGCGGCGCGGGTTCGATCGTGGTGCGCTCGTCTTCGAGGTCGTCGAGTCCGGCTGGACCTCCGGTCGCACCGCCAGGCAGCACGGTCAGGTGCGCCGGCGCGCGCCCGATGTGGCTCGGACTGCGTCCCATCGACGGATCATTCTACGGGTCGATACGGGGAGTTTCAATCTTGGCGGTCGATGCACACTTACCTGTCCCACCGTCGGTGCTGCACCGCGTTGTGGTTGAACGTGGTACCTGTGGGCCATGCGCCTCGGTGATCAGGACTTCAGCCCCTCGAAGATCGTGGCGATCGGCCAGAATTATCGCCTTCATGCCCAGGAGATGGGCAAGGGCATCCCGAGCGAACCCTTGATCTTCTTCAAGCCTCCCTCGGCGCTGGTCGGCGACGGTGGGGTGATCGAGCGCCCGGCCGGCTACGCCCGCGTCGATCACGAGGCCGAGCTGGGCGTGGTCATCGGCAAGCGCGCCCGCCGGGTGAAGCGCGAGGACGCCCTGTCCCACGTCCTCGGCTATACCTGCGTCAACGACGTCACCGTGCGCGAGCTCCAGGCCAAGGATGGGCAGTGGGCGCGAGCCAAGGGCTTCGACACGTTCTGCCCGGTCGGCCCCTGCATCGTCCCTGGCCTCGATCCGGCGGACCTGGCCATCCGCTGCCGGGTCAACGGCGTGCTCAAGCAGGACTCGCGCACCAGCGATCTCATCTTCGACGTACCCACGCTCATCGAGTTCGTCAGCGCCCACATGACGCTCGAGGTCGGTGACCTGCTCTCGACCGGCACCCCGGCCGGCGTCGGCAACCTGGCCGTGGGCGACGAGGTCGAGGTCGAGATCGAGGGCATCGGCGTCCTCCGCAACCGCGTGGTCGCGCGCGAATGACCGGTGTGGCGGTCGTCCTCGACGCCGAGACAGTGATCGTCGGTCTCGGTGGCAACGTCGGCGACGACGCCGCGATCTTGGCCCGCTTCGCCGGCGTGGTGCGCGCGCTCGAAGCGTGGAGCACCGTGCGCGGCTCGCGGGTCTATCGTACCGCCGCCATCGGGCCCGAGCAGGCCGACTACCTCAATGCCGCCCTCGCCGTGGACGTGCCCGAGGAGCTGGCCGCCTCCGAGCTCATCCGCGAGGTGCAGGGCATCGAGCGCGCGCTGGGCCGCACCCGCGCCAGCCCCCTCGAGGCGCCGACTCGCTGGGGCCCCCGGCCGATCGACGTCGACGTGCTGCTGTGGGGGCCGCGGCGGCTCGCCTTCCGCGGGCCGCCGGCGCTCGAGGTGCCGCACCCGCGGCTGGCCGCGCGTGCGTTCGCGCTGGCGCCGGTGATCGATCTGGTCGGCGCCGACCTGATCCATCCGTCCGAGAACCGGACTCTCGGCGAGCTGCTACGAGATCTGCGCGCCGCCGAGCCCGGCCAGCGCGTCGCCGTCACCGCCTACCAGATCGACGGTGCGCCACCAGCGCCGCACCTGCTCGATGGCTGAGGTCCGCGGCATCCCGGTCGGCAACGACGACAAGAGCACGCGGCCGTAGAGCTTGGTCACGATGCGCGGATCGAGGATGGCGACGATGCCGCGATCGTCTCGCCGCCGGATCAGGCGACCGAAGCCCTGCTTGAGCGAGATCGCTGCCTGCGGCAGCTGCAGGGCCTCGAACGGATCGATGCCGCGCTCGGCCAGCGCCGCCGAGCGCGCCGCGATCAGCGGATCGGTGTGGGGCGCGAAGGGCAGCTTGTCCATGATGACCAGCGACAGCGCGTCGCCGGGGACGTCCACACCCTCCCAGAACGAGCCGGTGCCGAGCAGCACCGCGCCCGGCGTGGCGCGGAACCGGTCGACCAGGGCGGCGCGCGGGGCGTCGCCCTGGCGCAGGGTCGGGTAGGGCAGGCCGGCCAGCGCGCGGGCGGCCGCGTCGAGGGCGCGGTGGCTGGTGAACAGGACGAAGGCGCGGCCGCCGGTGATGGCGAGGAGCTCGACGATGCGCGCGATCACCGGGGCGGGCAGCCCGTCGCCGTTGGGCGCCGGCAGATCGCGGGCCAGGTACAGCATGGCCTGGCGCTGGTAGTCGAACGGCGACGACACGCCCAGCTCGTCGACTTCTTCCTTGGCGAGGCCGAGGCGGCGGCGGGTGAATTCGAACTCGCCGGCGACGGTGATCGTGGCCGAGGTGAACACCGCGGTCGGCTCGCCGTGCACGATCACCCGGCGCAGCACCTCGGCCACCGAGATCGGCGCCGCCGCCAGCGTGGTGCCGCTGGTGCGGGTCTCACCCCAGTACACGTGGGCGCGCTGGCGCTGCTCGGCCAGCTCGGCCAGGTCGTCGCGGACGGCGCGGGCCCGGCGGGCGATGCCGCCGATCTGCTCGCGCCGCGCCTGCTCGTGCTCGTCCTCCTCCGTGTCAGGGGGCGGGGCCAGGGAGTCGAGATCGCACGACCGCGCCAGCTCCTCGAGCGCGCCGTCGAGCGCGAACCAGGCGTCCTGGCCCGGCCCGGAGAGCAGCGACGGCGGCAGCGGCACCCGTCCCCCGTCGGGCGAGGTGAGCAAGAGTGCCCGACGGGCGTGGGCGAACAGCGCGATGGCCGCGCGATCGACGGCGGTGACCAGCGCGTCGTGGCCGCCGTTGGTCGAGAACAGGCTCGGCCTGAGCACGATCATGGCGTCGCGCACCAGCGCGGCCAGGCGCGAGGTCGACAGCCGCACGCCGAAATGCTCGGTGGCGACGTCCTCGAGCTGGTGGGCCTCATCGAAGATCACGGCATCGTGATCGGGCAGCACCCGCGCGCCGGGGTAGGCCGCGCGCAGGGCGAGGTCGGCGAAGTAGAGGTGGTGGTTGACCAGGATCAGGTCGGCCTTGTCGGCGGCGCGGCGAGCGCCGGTGACGAAGCAGCGCTCGAAGTACGGGCAGCGCGGACCGATTCGGGTGTCGGGCGTGGTCGTGACCTCGGCCCAGACCGGCGCGTCCTCGGGCACGCCCTCGAGCTCGGCGCGATCGCCGGTGGTGGTGTCGTCGAGCCACTCCAGGACCTGGGCCAGCGGCCGGCGCAAGGACGGCTCCGACGCGGCGGTGCGCCGGGCCTCGTCGAGCTTGCGGCGGCAGACGTAGTTGCTGACGCCCTTGAGCGCGACCGCGGTGAACGGCCGGCCCAGGATCTGGCGCAGCAGCGGCAGATCGTGGCGGACGATCTGATCCTGGAGCGCGCGAGTCCCCGTCGACACCACGACCCGCTTGCCCGACGACAGGGCCGGGACCAGGTAGGCCAGGGTCTTGCCGGTGCCGGGGCCGGCCTCGACCAGGAGCGGCCGATCGTCGGCGAGCGCGGCGGCGACCGCGTCGGCCATGCGCCGCTGCTCGGGTCGATCCTCGAAGTGCGGGATCGCCGCGGCCAGGCTGCCGCCCGGCCCCAGCGTGTCTGGCCCCGCCTTCGGCGAACCCAGACGATCATCGGACTGACCGGCACGCTCGCCGGTCAGATCTGTGCGGACTGGCTCGCTCCGCGCGCGGGGGCTCATGCTCCCGGCCCGCCGTCGCTGCCGTCGGTGCCGTCGCTGCCGTCGGGGAGCGGCCGGGTGGCTCGTCGGGCCCGCGCCGCCTTCTCGACGTGGCCGCTGGTGCCGAAGCGGCGGCCCAGCTCGCGCCAGACCTCGGCGACGGGGATGTCGCGCGCGACCAGCCCGACCATCATGTGGAACAGCAGATCGGCGGTCTCATGCACGACCTTGTCGCGCGCGCCTTCGGGCAATTCCGCTGCCAGCTCGCCGTGTTCCTCCGCGATCTTGGCCAGGATCTTGGGCATGCCGGCGGCGAGCAACGAGCGCGTGTAGCTCTTCTCGGCGGACGCGTCGCGCCGTGCGTGCAGGACCTGCTCGAGCTTGTCGACGACGTGCGCCGACGGCGCGCCGTCGTCGTCACCGCTCTCGGTGTGGAAGAAACACGCGGTGCGGCCGGTATGGCAGGTCGGTCCCGCCGGCCGCGCCTTGACCAGGATCGCGTCGTCGTCACAATCGACCCGCAGCTCGACCACGCGCAGGACGTTGCCCGAGGTCTCGCCCTTCTTCCACAACGCGCCCCGCGACCGCGAATAGAAGTGCACTTCGCCCGACGTCCGCGTCAGCTGCCACGCCTCGGCGTTCATCCACGCCAGCATGAGCACGACGCCGGTGTCGGCGTCCTGCACGACCGCCGCCACCAGGCCACGGTCATCCCAGGCCGGCTCGGGCAGTGGCATGTGGTTGTTGTCGGCCGCCGGATCGATCGCTGTCAAGTTATCCGTACCGGCAGGCCACGCTCGCGCAGGTGAGCCTTGGCCTCGCCGATCGTGTGGTGGCCGTAGTGGAAGATCGACGCGGCCAGGACCGCGTCGGCGCCGCCGATGTCGAGGCCGTCGGCGAGGTGATCGAGGGTCCCCACGCCGCCCGACGCGATGACCGGGATGGTGACGGCGTCGACGATGGTGCGGACCAGGGGGAGGTCATAGCCGGTCCTGGTCCCGTCTTGATCCATGCTGGTGAGCAGGAGCTCGCCGGCGCCGCGCGCCGCCATCTCCACGCACCAGGCCAGCGCATCGAGCCCCTCGGGGGTGCGGCCGCCGTGGCTGTAGACCTCCCAGGTGCCGTCGCCGCGGCGCTTGGCGTCGACCGCGACCACGATGGCCTGGTTGCCGAAGCGCTCGGCCGCGCGCGAGACCAGCGCCGGATCGCGGATGGCGGCCGTGTTGATCGAGATCTTGTCGGCGCCGGCCAGGAGCAGGCGCTCGACGTCGTCGACCGAGCGCACGCCGCCGCCGACGGTCAGCGGGGCGAAGACGCAGTCGGCGGTGCGGGAGACGATGTCGAGGATCGTGGAGCGGCCCTCGGGCGAGGCCGAGATGTCCAGGAAACACACCTCGTCGGCGCCCTGGGCGTCGTAGGCCGTCGCCTGCTCGACCGGATCGCCGGCGTCACGGAGCTGCACGAACGACGTGCCCTTCACGACCCGGCCGTCCTTCACGTCGAGGCACGGGATGATGCGGCGGGTGAGCACGGCTAGGGCGACCCCAGGCCGGCGGCGATCGCTTCGGTCACCGTGAAGCGGCCGTCGTAGAGCGCGCGGCCGACCACCACTGCCGGCACCCCGGCCGCGGCCAGGGCTCGCAGATCGTCGAGCGAGTGCACGCCGCCCGAGGCGATGACCTCGATCGACACCGCCGCCGCCAGCGCCGCCGTCGCCGCCACGTTGGGACCTCGGCCGGTGCCGTCGCGCGAGACGTCGGTGTAGAGCAAGGCCGCCGCGCCCCAGGCCCGCGCCCGCTGGCCCAGCTCGATCGCGGTCATCGTCGAGGACTCGACCCAGCCCTCGACCGCGACCAGGCCGTCCTTGGCGTCGACGGCGACCACCACCCGGCCGGGCAGCTCGCGGCACAGGGCTTCCACCATGGCCGGTTGCTTGACCGCCGCCGTGCCCAGCACCACCGACGCGGCGCCGGCGGCGATGACCGCGCGGGCGGCGTCGGCGTCGCGGATGCCCCCGCCGACCTGGACCGGCACCGGCGAGGCCGCACACAGGCGCGCGATCACGTCGGCGTGTTTGCGGGCGCCGTCGAAGGCGCCGTCGAGGTCGACCACGTGCAGGCGCTCGACGCCGGCCACGCACAGCTCGGCGACCAGCTCCTCGGGGCGGTCGCGGTAGATCGTCGCCTGATCGCGCCGCCCCTCGAGCAGGCGCACCGCCTTGCCGCCGAGCAGATCGATGGCCGGGAAGATCTTCATGTCCGCCCCGACGACCGGACGAACTGCTCGAGCAGGGACAGCCCGACCCGCTGGCTCTTCTCGGGGTGGAACTGGACCGCGAACAAGTTGTCCTGGCGGATCGCCGCGCAGAACCGGCCGCCGTG
Organism: Myxococcales bacterium; assembly: GCA_005779305.1. Taxonomy (GTDB): domain Bacteria; phylum Myxococcota_A; class Polyangia; order Haliangiales; family Haliangiaceae; genus UBA2376. Next base: position 12,360 of record SXJR01000535.1, on the reverse strand, counting down.
ATCGCTCTCCATCACCGTCACCGCCGGATCGTCCGGCACCACGTGGAAGCTGTGCACGAAATAGACATGATCACCGTCGGCGATCGCGTCGCCGACCGGGTCGCCGGCCCGGCGGCGGATCTGGTTCCACCCCATGTGCGGCACCTTGAGCTCGTGTTTCGCCGGCCGGAAGCGCACCACCTTGCCCTTGACCAGGCCGAGCCCGCGCTGGGGGCCCTGCTCCTCGCTCTCGTCGAACAGGACCTGGAGGCCGAGGCAGATGCCCAGGTAGGGCGTGCCCCGAGCGATCACCTCGCGCAGCGGCGCCTCGAGGTCTCGCTCGGCCAGGCCGCGGGTGAAGGCGCCGAACGCGCCCTGGCCGGGCACGATCACCTTGTCCGCTTTCCGGACGACCTCGCCGTCACGGGTCACCACCGCGTCGCCGCCCGCCGCCGCGACCGCCTTCTCCACCGAACGCAGATTGCCGGAGCAGACGTCGACGATCGCGATCACCGCGCCCGCCTCATGTCGTCAGGGTCCCCTTGGTCGAGGGCACCGCCCCGCCCAGCCGCGGATCGACCTTGGTCGCCTGGTCCAGCGCCTTGGCGAAGGCCTTGAAGATGATCTCGATGACGTGGTGCGGGTTGCCGCCGTAGTGCAGCATCACGTGCACGTTGGCCTCGGCTCGCGTCGCGAACGCGGCGAAGAACTCCTTGGCCAGCTCGCAGTCGAAGGTGCCGATCCACTTGCCCTCGAGCCCGGCCACGTTCCACACGAACGCCGGCCGCCCCGAAAAATCGACCGCCACCGTGGCCAGGGTCTCGTCCATCGGCAACGTGGCCCAGCCGTAGCGCGCGATCCCGGCCCGGTCCCCCAGCGCCTCGCGAAACGCCTGGCCCAGCACCAGACCGGTGTCCTCGACCGTGTGGTGCCCATCGATCTCGATGTCGCCCCGAGCGGTCACCGTCAGGTCGAACAACCCGTGCCGCGCCAGCGCATCGAGCATGTGCCCCAGGAACGGCAGCGGCGTATCGAGCTGCCTCAACCCCGACCCATCGAGCCCGAGCTCGACGGTGATCTGGGTCTCCTTGGTATTGCGCTCGACGCGCGCGCTTCGCACCCCCGTTTTCTATCACGCCCGCTCCACCGAGCGAGCCTCGGATCAGCGGCGTAGCTGCGCGAACCGCTCCCTCGCCGCCTCGACCTCGGCCGGGCTCTGCGCCCCGACGATATCCAGGCTCGCCCGCTGCTCCTGACCCGTCTTCGGATCCCTCGCCCGCACCTGCAGGATCCCGTTGGCGTCGAGGTGGAACGTCACCTCGATCGCGGTCTCGCCGCGCGGCCGGGCCGGGAGCCCCTCGAGCACCAGGTCGCCCAGGATCACGTTGTCATCGAGGCGCCGGCTCTCGCCCTGGCACACCCGGATGCGCACCACTTGCTGCTTGTCGCGCGACGTCGCGAACATCCGCTGCATCTCGGTCGGCACCCGCGAGTTGCGGCGGATCAGCTCCTCGCAGTAGCCGGCGACCGTGCCGATGCCCAGGCTGCGCGGGGTCACGTCGATGACCGTGGGCGCGCCCCGCGGCGGCGACGCGAACGCCGCGCCGCCGGCCATGGCGCCGATCAGGGTGGGTTGCTGGGCCGGGCCCACCTGCGGCGGCTGGGCCCCGAACACGGTCGGGGTCTGCGATGGGTGCACCTGCGGCGGCTGCGCGCCGATCAGCGTCGGCTCCTGCTCGCGGCCGCCCATCGCCAGGGGGGAGCCCACGGCCGCCGGTCCGGCCGGGCCGCCGTGCCCCAGCGGCGGGCCTGGCGCGAACGTCATCGTCGGCTGCGCCGACGGCGCGAACGGATCGTTGAGGGTTGGATCGGTGCGCGTGGTGTCGGTGCCGAGGCGCTCGCGGGTGACCTCGTCACCGACGCCCGACTCGTCAGGCAAGGTGACGACCGGCACGCCGACCATGGTCCGCTTCTGCGACGGGATGGGCGGCGGCGCGGCGGCACCGGGTTTGGTGATGCGCGCGATCGGCGTGGCGCCCACGCCGGTGGTCGGCTCCTCGAAGCGATCGACCGCCGCCCCGCGCGCCGTCGGCCGCTCGGTGGGCGGGCGCTGCGGCGGCCGCACCTCCGCGCCCATCGGCGACGTCGTCCGCTTCTCGGACGTCGCGGCATCCTCGAACGTGGGCGGCGCCACCGCCGGCACGCCCGGCGACGAGGGCGAGCGGGTCACCGGCCGTCGCGACAGGATGCGATCGAGCGCCGACGCCTGCAGGGCCGCGCCCACCGCCACCGCTTCCTCGGGGTTGACGTCGGTGCGCGGCGGCCGCTGGAAGAAGCGGGTCACGCGCTCGCGCACGTACGGGATCTTGGTGGTGCCGCCGACCAGCACCACGTCCTCGATGCCGGCCGGGGTGAGCTGGGCCAGGCGCATCGCTTCCTCGCACACCGCGAACGATCGCTCGATGATGGGCGTCGCCCGCTCGATGAGCTGGTCGCGCGAGATCTCGACCTCGAGGTTGAGCGGCGCGCCGCCCGGGCCGTAGGCGATCTCGTCGACCTTGACGATGGCCCGGGTCCGCCGCGACAGCTCGATCTTGGTCTGCTCGGCGACCGCGCGCAGGCGCATGATCCCGACCTCGTTCTCGCGCACGTCGATGCGATGCGAGGCCAGGAACTGCTCGGCCATGTGGTGCATCAGCACCTCGTCGACATCGTCGCCACCCAGGAACGAGTCGCCGGCGGTGGCAAGCACCTCGTAGACCTGATCCTGCAGGCGCAGGATGGTCACGTCGAAGGTGCCGCCGCCGAAGTCGGAGACCGCGATCACCCGCGACAGCTGCCGCATGTGCCCGTAGGCCAGCGCCGCCGCGGGCGGCTCGTTGAGCACGCGCACCACCGTGATGCCGGCGATGGCGCCGGCGGTGGCCGTCGCCGAGCGCTGGGCGTCGGTGAAGCTGGCCGGCACCGTCACCACCGCCCGCGACACGTCCTGACCCAGCGACCGCTTGGCCACGTTGCGGACGTGATCGAGGATGATCGCCGAGATCTCGGGCACCGCGAACTCGCCGCCGCGGGTGACGATGGTCGGTTGCTGGTTGGCGCCCTCTTTGATCACGTAGGGCACCCGCGACATCGCCGCCTGGATCTCCTTGCTTCGGAACTGGCGGCCGATCAGGCGCTTGGACGAGTACACCGTGTTGCGCGGATCGATCACCCGCCGCTGCTTGGCCTCGACGCCGACGATGACCGAGCCGTTGGGGTGGAACGAGACCACCGAGGGATGGATCTTGGTGCCCCGCTCGTCGGCGATCACCCGCGGCTGTCCACTCGCATCACAGACGGAGACCACCGAGTTGGTGGTTCCGAGATCGATACCGACGATCGGGTCAGACACGGTCAACAGCCCTCCACAGGTGAGGTCGCCGGCAGGCTCGCGAGCACGCCGTCGTACCAGCGCTCGAGCGCGCGGCGGAACGGCCACATCCATCCGTAGGACGGGCCGGTGAACTGCCGAAGCACGTGTTCGCGGTACGACTCCCGCCGAGGGTGGTCGGAGCCGTAAACCGCCGCCGCGGCTCGGATCGATTCTTCATAAGCCGCCATCTCGAACCGTGAGCGAAAATACGCGACTCCGAGGGGCAGGGGCAAAAAGAGGTACAAGAAGGCCATGCCGGGGAGGGTGAACCGCCGGAATTGCCTCAGATGGACGGCCTCGTGGCGGAGGGTGCAGTAGCGCTCCAGGGCGTCGCGCTCGTCCCAGTCGGCGGTCACGTAGACGGTCCGGCCGATCGTGGTCTGGTAGCTATCCAGGTAGGTGCGCATCCCGCCCAAGGTCACGATCACCAGCGCGTGGTGGATGACCTTGTGCAGCGGCGAGTCCGGCTTCTTGACGATCCGGAAGCGCGGGAACTCGGCGTGCAGCTCCCCGACCAACCGCTGGTACCGCTCATCCGGCGTCATGCGGAAACGATCCTAGCAGTCTCACGCGGCGCGGCGGGCAGCGCTCGGGTAGTGTGTGTGGCCCCGTGGTCGATACGAGTCGTCTGAACCCGCCGCAGCGCGCGGCCGTCGAGCACGGAGGCGGCCCGCTCCTGGTCCTGGCCGGCGCGGGCTCGGGTAAGACCCGGGTGATCACGTACCGGATCGCCCACCTGCTCGCCCTGGGCATCCCCGCCGACGCCATCGCCGCGCTCACCTTCACCAACAAGGCGGCGGAGGAGATGCGCGAGCGCGTCGCGCACCTGCTCGGCGACAAGAAGCAGGCCCAGAAGCTGACCATGGGCACCTTTCACGCCCTGGGTCTCCAGATGCTGCGCGCCGAGCGCAAGACCCTCGGCTACCCCAAGGGCTTTGCCGTCTACGACACGTCCGACCAGATGGGCGTGGTGCGCGAGGCGCTGCGCTCGCTCAAGGACTTCTCCCGCGACGGCGAGCGGCGCTGGGACGTGAAGGCGATCCTCTCGCGCATCTCGCTGGCCAAGAACGGCTTCGTCGCACCCGAGGACTACCAGCCCCGCGAGGCCGACGAGTACGACTTCATCACCGCCGAGGTCTACCCCCGCTACCAGGCCGCGCTGCGCGCCTACGCCGCCTTCGACTTCGACGATCTGATCGTGGAGCCGGTGCGGCTCATGCAGCGAGATGCCGCGGTCGGCGATCGCTGGGCCGGCCGCTTCCGCTTCGTCCTCGTCGACGAATTCCAGGACACCAACAAGGCCCAGCTCCTCCTGGTCAAGGAGCTGATCTCGCGGCACGGCAACCTCACCGTGGTCGGCGACGACGACCAGTCGATCGACGCCTGGCGCGGGGCCGACCCCACCAACATCCTGCGCTTCGCCGACATGTTCGAGGGCGCGACCGTGGTGAAGCTCGAGCAGAACTACCGCTCGACCCGGCTCATCCTCGACGCCGCCAACGCCGTCATCGCCCACAACACCCAGCGCCACGGCAAGACCCTGTGGTCGGAGATCCCCCGGGGCGAGCTCATCACTCACGCCGTCGCCCAGGACGTCGAGCAGGAGTCGCAGTGGGTGGCGGCCGAGATCAAGCGCGTCAAGGAAGCCGGCCGGTCCTGGCAGGACATCGCCGTCCTCTACCGCTCGAACCTGCAGGCCAAGGGCCTCGAGGACGAGCTGCGCCAGAACGGCGTCCCCTACGTCATGTACGGCGGCCAGGAGTTCTTCGAGCGCAAGGAGGTGAAGGACCTCATCGCCTACCTGCGCGTGGCCCTGAACCCGCGCGACGAGCTTTCGCTGCGCCGCATCGTCAACTATCCGGCGCGCGGCGTCGGGCCCACCACCGTCGAGAAGATCGTGGCCTGGGCGGCGCAGCGCCACACCAGCATGTGGGACGTGCTCAAGGCCGTGGCCGACGCGGGCGACGGCCATCAGGCGGCGCTCGACGAGGCCGGCCTGCGCCCCGGCGTGCGCAAGTCGCTGGCCGAGCTGGTCGGCATCATCGACACGCTCGGGGCCGGCCTGCGCGACGGCGCCGCGGTCGCGTCGACCCGCAAGCTGATCGACGCCATCGCGCTCCACGACGATCTGCGCGACGCCTCGCCGTCGCCGACCGCCGCCCAGCGCCGCATCGACAACGTCGAGGGCCTGCTCAACTCGCTGACCCGCTTCGAGGCCCGCGAGCGCGGACCCGACGCGCTCGGCGACTACCTGCGCAAGCTGTCGCTCGAGTCCGGCGAGGAGGCCGACACCTCGGGCGACAAGATCGTGCTGACCACGCTGCACGGCGCCAAGGGCCTCGAGTTCCCGGTCGTGTTCATGGTCGGGCTCGAGGAAGAGCTCCTGCCCCACGCGCGCACGCTCTACCCGCAGGCCACCGACGCCCTCGATGCCGACCACGCCTCCGACGTCAGCGAGGAGCGGCGACTGTGCTACGTCGGGATCACACGTGCCCAGCGCAAGCTCTACATCACCCGCGCCTGCACGCGGGTGAACCGCGGCCGAGCTGTCGCACGTGTCCCATCCCGGTTCCTGCTGGAGATCCCTGACGATCTGATCGAGGTGAAGGACCTCGCCGAGGAGGCGCGACAGAAGGTGCCCACCTCGGAGCTACGATCGTTCTTCGCCAGCTTCGGCGCCGACGACTAACCACCTGTAGCTGCGGTCTATTCCTGGCCAGCGACTGTCAGGACGGCTGGAGGATTTCGGCGTTCGGTGAGGCGGATTTCTGCTATTCCGCCGGCCATGAAGCGCTCACTCTTCTTCTCGACCCTCCTCCTCGCCGCGGCCTGCGGCGGCGGCGGCAAGAAGTCCACCACCACCGGTGGCGGCGGCGGCACCGACGTCAGCGGCGGCGGCGGCGGCACCACCGGCGGCTCGTCGACGACGGCGGACCCCACGCTCGCCGCACGCCAGGCGTTCAACAACGGCGGCGGCATGTGGATGCCGCGCCAGATGGGCCTGCCCCAGCACGCGGCCCAGCTCCGCGCCATGGGCGTGAGCCTGCCGGCGGCCAACCTGACTGACCCGCTGGCCGAGCCGCTCAACGCGGTGGTCTCGCTGGGCGGCTGCACCGGCTCCTTCGTCTCCGCCGAGGGACTGGTCATCACCAACCACCACTGCGTGCAGGGTTCGCTGCAGATCAACTCGACGCCTGACGACAACCTGGTCGAGAACGGATTCCTGGCCAAGGCCCGGGCCGAGGAGCGGCCGGCCGGTCCCAGCCAGAAGGTGAGCGTGGCCCAGGCCTTCACCGACGTCACCAAGGACGTGATGGACGGCCTCGACGCCATCAAGGACCCCGCCAAGCGCAAGCTCGAGATCGAGGCACGCACCAAGTCCCTCACCGCCGCCTGCGAGAAGGGCCGCCCCGGCCTGCGCTGCGACGTGAGGAGCTTCTTCAACGGCGCCGAGTGGCAGCTCATCGAGTACCTCGAGATCCGCGACGTGCGCCTGGTCTACGTGCCGCCGCGTTCGATCGGCAACTACGGCGGCGAGGTCGACAACTGGCAGTGGCCGCGCCACACCGGCGACTGGGCGTTCTACCGCGCCTACGTCGGCAAGGACGGCGCGGTCGCCGATCCGTCGCCCGACAACGTGCCGTTCAAGCCCAAGCACTGGCTCAAGGTCGATCAGGACGGCCAGCGCCACCACGACTTCGTGATGGTCACCGGCTACCCGGGCAAGACCAACCGCATCACGACCTACGACGAGGTCGCCTTCGACGTGTCGTGGGGCTACCCGAACCTCATCGAGTACCTGCAGGTCCGCTACGACCTGCTGGCCGAGATGATCAAGCCCGACTCGAACGTCGGCGCCGGCACCAAGATCAAGGCCGGCGTGTTCAAGCAGGGTGTGCAGAACGGCCTCGCCAAGTACCAGGGCTTGCTCGCCGGCCTGCAGAAGGGCGACATGATGGCCCAGAAGAAGGCCATCGACGACAAGGTGCGGGCCTGGGCCGCGCAGCCCGGCAACGAGGCGTTCGCCGCCGCGATCACGCGCCTCGACGAGATGAACAAGGACAAGCAGAAGACCGCGCGCACCGACTTCGATCGCGGGCAAGCGCTCGGCGGTTCGGGTCACCTGCGCAACGCGCTCCTGTTCGTGCGCATGGCCGACGAGCGCCAGAAGAAGGACGCGGAGCGCAAGCCCGGCTTCCAGGACCGCGACATGCCGCGCATCGAGGGCGGCCAGAAGCAGTTCGCCCGTCAGTTCGACGCCACCATCGACCGCGCCATGTTCCGCCTCGGCCTGGTTCGCGCCCTGGCGCTGCCCGAGGCCGAGCGGCCGTGGCTCAACGTGATCGTCGGCGCCAAGAAGGGCGCCAAGGTCGACGAGGCCGCGATCGACAAGGCGCTCGAGGCGCTCTACAAGGGCACCAAGCTCGAGGACGAGGCCACGCGGCTCGACCTGCTCAAGAAGAGCACGCCGGCCAAGCTGCGCGGCTCCAAGGATCCGTTCGTCAAGCTGGCGGTCGCGCTCTACCCGATCATCAAGGCCCAGGAGAAGATCGACGACGCCAAGGCCGGTGAGGCGGTGCTGCTGTCGGCGCGCTACGGCGAGGCCATGCAGAAGTCGCTCGACGGCTACCTGTCGCCCGACGCCAACTCGACCCTGCGCGTCACCTACGGCACCATCAAGCCGCTCGAGGCTGCCGGCAAGCCGTTCACGGTGGTGAGCGAGATCGTCGCCAAGGACAAGGGCGAGGAGCCGTTCGACGCGCCCAAGAAGCAGCTCGAGGCCATCAAGGCCAAGAACTTCGGTCCGTACGCGGACGCTGTCCTCGGTGAGGTGCCAGTCAACTTCGTCGCCGACCTCGACATCACCGGTGGCAACTCGGGCTCGCCGGCGCTCAACGAGAAGGGCGAGCTGGTCGGGCTGGCCTTCGATGGGCTCATCTCGGGCCAGGCCTCGGACGTGGTCTTCAACCACGCGACCACCCGCACCATCATCGTCGACATCCGTTACGCCCTGTGGGTGATGGATCTCATCGACGGCGCCGACAACGTGCTCGAGGAGATGGGCGTCAAGCCGTCGCTGTGAGCTCGGGGCCACGGCCCGCGAGCAGGCGCTCGCGGGCCACCCCGACATAACGAGGGTCGGCGTCGCCGCACAGGAAGCGGCGCTCGAGGCGGGCGGCGACGGCGGCGGTGGTGCCCGATCCCATGAACGGATCGACCACCAGGTCGCCCGGTCGTGAGGAGGCCAGGATGAGGCGCTCGATCAGCGCCTCCGGCTTCTGCGTGGCGTGCTCGGTCTTCTCGCTCTGGCCGTTGCAGAGCACCGGCACCTCGAGCACGTCCCTGGGCTTGGCGCCGAGCGGGTTGGGCTCCCACGCGTCGCGCCGCTTGCCCCGCCCGTACTGCGAGTTCACCGCCTGCACGCGCGCCGGATACCGCGTGGTGTGCGCGTTGTACGGCACCCGCACCGCGTCGACGTCGATGCCTGCGCCCTTGCCGCCGCGCAGGTGGAGGATGCTCTCGTGCGAGCGGCCCCAATCGTGGCCCAGGTTCGCCTTGTTCTTGTAGTACCAGACCAGCCACCGGCATTCGGCGAACCGCCTGGACGACCGGACCTTGAGCTCGGCCAGGATCTCCGAGAACCCGCACACGTACGCCGACCCGGTCGTACCCACCACACGCCGGACCTCGGCCAGCCACCCGTCGCACCAGTCGACGTAGACGTCGAGCGACTCGAACTCGTCCCACGTGGCCTTGCCGATCGCGTAGGGCGGATCGGTCACCACCAGCGCCGCACCACCGTCGGGCACCCGCCCCAGGAGCTCCATCACGTCCGCGCGCCACAGCTCCCCCGCCGGCGTCACCAGCGCGCGCTTCGCCCTCGCACCCCGCAGATCGCGCGGCACCTCCAGCTCCTTCGGCATGCGCGTCGGACGCTTGGGCACTTTCGTGAATCTACCCCCACGCTGTGACCCCGTTGGAGCTGATTCGAGCTGGTTAGCCAGTGACCAGCTCGATCGTCGCGCCCTTGGCGCTGTAGCGATCGCCGCAGCGGGTGCAGCGGGTGGTGCCAGTACCGTCGAAGCCGGGCAGGCGTTCGCCGCAGCGGCAGGCCCAGCCGATCCAGCGGGCGGGGACGCCGACCACGAGGGCGTGGGGCGCGACGTCGGAAGCGACGGCGGCGCCGGCGCCGACGAAGGCGTAGGCGCCGATGGTCACGCCGCAGACCACGGTGGCGTTGGCGCCGATGGTGGCGCCGCGACCGACGCGGGTGGGCTCGAACTCCTCGCGCCGCGAGACGTGGGCGCGCGGGTGCTTGACGTTGGTGAACACGCACGACGGGCCGAGCAGCACCTCGTCCTCGAGCGTCACGCCGTCGAAGACGGAGACGTGGTTCTGGATGCGGCAGCCGTCGCCGATGGTGACGTTGCCGAGGTAGCAGCCGTGGCCGACCGAGCACTGCTTCCCGATCCTGGCGCCGGGCATGACGTGGGCGAAGTGCCAGATCCGCGTGCCGGCGCCGATCGTGGCGCCGCGCTCGACCACGGCGGTCGGGTGGATGAGCGGGGCCTCGCTGACTTCGTCGTCCGGGACCGGGATCGAATCCGACATCGCGCGGACCATATCCGGCTACCGCGGCGGACGGTAGTAGTGACGGAACGTCAACCACAGCTCGATCGGATCGAAGCCGAGCAGGCCGAACGGGTTGGCCCCGGACTCCTTCATGGCGGTGCGGGCGCGGTCGGCCAGATCGGCGGCGCGGTCGCGGGCGCCCTGCGGCAAGAGGCTGGCCAGCGCCGAGGCGCCGCGCTGGGCGACGGCGGCGATGGTGGCTCCGCCGAGGAGGCCGAGCAGCCAGGCCGGCGCGGGATCGATGATCACCCGCCTGGCGTTGAGCTCGCGGCCGAGCGTGTCGGGCGGGCCGAGCATGATCTTGTCGACGGTGGCGCGCTCGAGGAACAGGCTCACGCACGGTTTGGCGAAGCGGTCGGCGACCGCCTTGTTGACGCGCTTGTAGGCGCCGGCCCAGTCGCGGGCCAGCGCGGCCTCGCTGACCTCGGCGGCGATGGCGGCGTGGCTGGCGACCTCGACGATGTCGCCGCCGCGTTTGACCGCGATCACCGACGCGGCGACCCGGGCGCGATCGTCGCCGATGATGTACGCGCACAGCGCGCTGTCGTCGGGGACGAGCAGGTCGAACGTGCGCTGGAGCGGATCGAACGCCGGCGCCGGCACCAGATCGAGCAGCGGGGGCTCGCTCCACACGCCCTTGCCGCTGCGATGCTTGAGCGCGCGCAAGAGCGCCAGGCCCTGGGCCGCGGCGTCCTGATCGATCGTGAGGTGGCGCTCGACCTCGCCGGCGATCTGCGCGATCGCGCCGACCTCGACGACGATCACGGCGCCGACGCCGAGCTTCTTGGCGCAGGCCTGCAGGTGGGCCTGGGTCGGCGGCAGGGTGAGCTGCGACGGATCGACCGCACCGCGGGCCTCGTGACCGGCGACGACCAGCTTGATGCACTTCGCCGGCGAGCCCTCGATCACGGCGAGCGCCCAGCGCGGCCGCGTGCGCACCGCCGGTGGGATCAACAGCTCGAACCATCCAGCCCAGTGGCGAGGATCGATGTGATGCAGCGCAACGTCGCGGGACAGCACGAAAGGACCCTACCAGGAAACTTGAAAGCGCCCGCTCGCCGCGCCACGCTCGCGGCCATGAAGAACACATTCGTGCTCGTCAGTAGTCTCGCGCTGTTGGGGCTGGGTGCTGGAACCGCGTTCGCTGGTGGCTCCGAAGGAGCCATCGGCATCGGCGCCGAGGGCCAGCTCTCCGGCCTCGGCGGCGTGTCCGGCAACTACGACCTGGGCCAGTTCCACGTCGGTGGCTTCCTCGGCTTCGATGACGACCCCGGCGACGACAACACCAACGTCTTCCTCGGGGGCCGCTTCTACTACCACCTGCACTCGGCGGCGATGAGCGACTTCAGCGTCGGCGGCTCGATGGGCGTCGGCTTCATCGGCGGCCCCGCCGACACCGACACCACCGTCGTGTTCATCGAGCCCGGCTTCCAGATCCGCGCCTTCGTCGCGTCCAACGTCGCGCTGTCGTTCAGCGGTGGCCTCTCGCTGGGCGTCGCCGACGCCGACGGCGTGTCCGTGACCGGCGACGTCACCGGCTCGGCCGGCGTCCACTATTACTTCTTCTGATCGACGCGGAACAGGCGGACGTCGCGGGCGCCGATGCGCACCGCGACGACGCCGCGTTCGTCGCTCTCCCGCTCGCTGAGCGCCTCGACACCGAGCGCGTCGCGCAGCGAGGTCCCGGCGGGGACGACCAGGCGGGCGGTGACCTCGCGGTCGCCGGGGTTGGTGAGCAGGACCGCGTGCGTTGCGGCCGGTGCGTCGCCGGCGGCGGGCGCGTCGAAGACGGCGACGTCGATGCCGGCCGGCCGCTCGACGTACCAGTCGTCGACCGGCGCCAGGGCCGCCAGATCGTCGGCGAGGCCGGCGACGTCGTCGACCGAGCCCGGGCTCATGAAGCCGGCGCGGCGGGGCAGGGCGGCGTCCTCGCCCAGCGGCTCGCCCCACTCGTCGAGCGACGGCGTCTCGGGACCGATCACCACCACGCGCTTCGCCGCGGCGGCCTCGTGCAGCCGCTTCCACAGCGCGCGATCGACGCGGTGGAGCGTGGGCGCGACGATGGCGTCGTGGGCGAGCAGGCGCTCGAGCGCCGCGCCTTCGTCGACGATGTCGTAGGGCACGCGGGCCAGATCGAGGGCGCGGGCCGTGGCGTCGAACCAGCGCCGGTGGAGGGCGGCGGCGTGATCGCGGGCCAGCTCGGCCGAGCCGCCGGCGCCCAGCCCCATCAGCTCGCCGGCGATGGGCGGCAGCGGATCGAGCACCGAGCTGGCCAGGCCGTGGCGCGCGTCGGCGCGTGACAGCACCAGCGCCACCCGGGCCCGCCGGCGCAG
>SXJR01000534.1 GCA_005779305.1 Myxococcales bacterium | reverse complement strand
GCGCACGCCGCCGGCCTCGCCCGCCGGCGCGACGGCGACGTGACCGGCGACCTGACGCGACGCCGCTGCCGACATCCACACCTGGCCGGCTGTCGCGGCGAACGCCAGCGCGTCGGCGGTGCGGGCCACGTCGCGCGGCACGCCGGCCAGCGCGTGCCCGCTGCCGTCGGGACGCACCATCACGCGCCGGGTGTCGATACCGGCGCGCCCGCGTCGGTGGGTGGTGAGCAACCGCTGGGCCGCGCGCAGCGCCCGCATGGCGTCGTCACCGAGCGAGGTGGGCACCCCGAACAGCGCGGTGACCGCGCCCGAGCCGATGGAGATCGGCCACCCGCCCAGATCGACGACGGCGTGTTCGAGAGCGTCGCCGGTGACGACGTCGGGGGTGGCCAGGGTCTCCGACGCCGCCTGAGTGTCGGGCCCGGTCGACTCGTCGGTGAAGAAGGTGAGCACCGTCGCCACGCGCGGCTCGACGCGCCGCCGTTGCGGCCCGACGGTGGCGGCGTCGGTGAGCTGGGTGGCGGGCATGGCGCCGCTCTCGCCGGCGGTCTCGACGGTCTCGCGCATCGCCACCGAAAGGGCTTCGGCCAGCGCCGCCGGCGTGGGCAGCCGATCGGCCACCTCCGACGCCAGTCCGGCGTGGATCACGCGATCGAGCGCGGCCAGCCGCGCGCCCTCGGTGAGCGTGGGCGGCAGCGGGGGCGCCGGCTCGCGATCGAGGGCGAGCCGCGCCGCCTGCCGCATCGAGTGGACTATGAACGGCGTGGTCCCGGCGATGAGCTCGAAGGCGACGACCGCGGCCGAGTAGACGTCGGCGCGGCCGTCGCAGCTCTCGCCGCGCAGTAGCTCGGGCGCGGTGTAGGCAGGCGTGCCGACCACCATGCCGTCGCCTTCGCCAGCCACGCTGGCCACGCCGAAGTCGGTGAGCACCACGCGGCCCTCGTCGACCATGATGTTGTCGGGCTTGACGTCGCGGTGGAGCACACCGGCGGTGTGGGCGGCGCCGAGCGCGGCGCATAGCTGCGACAGCATGTCGACGATGGTCGCGAGCGTGAGCGGCGGCGCCTCGCCGGCGCGGATGGCGCGCTGGAGCTGGCGCAGGCTCTTGCCGGGGACGCGCGCCATGGTGACGAAGGTGTGGCGTTCGTGCTGGCCGAGATCATGGACGCGGCAGACGTTGGGATGCGACACGCGCCGCGCTAGCCGCACCTCGCTGCGCAGGCGCTTGCGGTAGCCGGCGTCGCTGGACAGCTCGTGGCGCAGGAGCTTGAGCGCGACATCCTCCTCGAGATCGAGGTCGTGGACCGCGTAGCCCTCGCCCATGCCGCCGCGCCCGAGCAGGGGGCCGACGCGGTAGCGGCCGGCCAGCACCTCGCCGGGAGCCAGCGGCGACGGCACCGCCATCGGCACCGTCGCCGGCGTCTCGGTGGGCGCGTTGTCGTCCACCCTCCGATGATACCGCAGCGCCTTGCGTCGATCGGATACGCTCCGCGTATGGCGCAGCGAGAGTCGTTCGTGGCGAAGTATGGTCCGTGGGCGGTTGTCACCGGCGCCTCCTCAGGGATCGGCGCCGAATTTGCGCGCCAGCTAGCCGCGCGCGGCCTGTCGGTGGTGCTGGTGGCGCGCCGCCTCGACAGGCTCGAGGCGCTGGGCGCCGAGCTCTTCGCCACCCACGGCACCGAGGTTCGCATCCAGCCCTGCGACCTCGCCGACGAGGACGGCGCCGCCACCCTCATCGACGGTGTCGCCGATCTCGACGTCGGGCTCCTGGTCAACAACGCCGGCGTCGGCCTCAAGGGCCGCCTGGTCGATCTCGATCCCGAGGTGCTGCGCCGCCTGGTCGAGGTCAACTGCCAGGCGCCGCTGGCGCTGGCCCACGGCTTCGGCCGGCGCCTGGTCGCGCGCGGCCGTGGCGGGATGGTGATCGTGGCGTCGACGGGTGGCTTCCAGGCCCTGCCGTGGAGCGCCGCCTACGGCGCCAGCAAGGGCTTCGATCTCCTGCTCGGCGAGGCCCTCGCCGTCGAGCTGCGCACCGACGGTGTCGACGTGTTGACCCTGGCGCCCGGCGGCACCGACACCGAGGGGCCCATGAACACCGGCGTCGATCCGGCCAAGGTCCCGGGCAAGCTGATGCAAGTCGGGCCCGTGGTGAAGCTCGCCCTGGACAGCATCGGTCGTCGCACCCTGGTCATTCCCGGCGCCGGCAATCGCGCCGCGGCGTGGGCCACCCGGCTGGTGCCGCGCACCGTCGCCGCCCGCGCCGCCGGTCGCATCATGCGTCGTGTCATCAGCTAGATCGGCGACGACGACGCGCTGACAAATCGCGACAACTCTGCCCGCGTGGTGGTGCGTTCGATCGCACATGCCCCACCCCGATCCTTCATCTCGTCGTCCCCGTTCCCTCCGCCGCCTCGCTGCCATCGCCGCGCTCGCCGCTGTCCTGTTCGGCGCGTGCAAGGCCAACGAAGGCAAACCCGCCTCCGCCGGCGCCGCCCCGGAGCCGGCCAGCTATTACCGTGACGAGGCCGGCCGCCAGGTCACCGTCGATGCGCCGGCCGGCAAACCCGCGAGGCAGTTCTCGGCCGAGCCGCGCAGCCCCGACGGGCAGCTTCGCCCCACCCTCGGCGGTCAGCCCGGTCCCGTCGACAACCGCAAGATCGTTCGCACCGGCCACATCGATCTGGTCGTCACCACGTACGACACCGCGCGCGAGCAGATCGAGGCCATCGTCAAGGAGGCCGGCGGCTTCGTCGACTCCACCCGCGTCAGCCGCAGCGAAGGCCAGGTCTCGTCGGCGGTCATCGTCCTGCGCGTGCCCGCCACCGGCTTCGGCGATCTGCTGCCCAGGCTGCGGGCGCTCGGCGAGATCCAGTCCGAGTCGACCGACGCCGCCGACATCACCGCCGAGTACGTCGACACCAGCGCTCGCCTGTCGAGCGCCCGCGCGCTCGAGAAGCGCCTGATCGAGCTCGCCGCCACTCGTACCGGCACCGTCGCCGAGGTGCTCGAGGTCGAGCGCGAGCTGGCCCGCGTGCGCGGCGAGATCGAACAGCTCGAGGGCCAGATGCGGGTCTGGAACGACCAGGTCTCGCTGTCGACGCTCACCATCACCCTCGCCACCAAGCGTCCCGAGATCGCCGCCACCGCGGCGCCGTCGTTCAGCCGCCGGGTCAGCCTGGCCTGGCATGACTCGATCGCCGCGCTCGCCACCGCCGCCGAGGGCCTGTCGATCGCATTCATCGCGCTCCTGCCCTGGTTGCCGCTGCTCCTGCCGCTCGCGTTCTTCGGCATCCGCTTCCTGCGCCGCCGCGTGCGCCTGCCCCGCGCCGTCGTCTACGTGCCCTCGGCCTACCCGATGGCGCCGGCGCCGCCGCCGGCGCCGCCGCCGAGCGCGGTTGCGAGCGAAGGCTAGCCCCACCGCCGGTCAGATAGCCCGGACGCGCGCAGGCCGCTCACGTCCAGGTCCACGCCAACGACCACGATCACGAGTCTCGGCGCCGAGCGGCGCCGCTCAGTTGCGGATCGACACCGCCAGCGCCGGTCCGACCGTGGCGGCAACACCGTCGCCACACGAGAACCGACAGATCCCGAGCTCCGCGCTGGCGAGCATCAGACCCAGGTCGACGGCGATGGTGCGCCATAGCAGGCGGCCGCCCACGTACATCGCTCCCACCGCGTTGTCGTCGGCCAACTCCGAGCAACCCGATGACGGAGGTGCTCACCCTCATGCCGCGATCATCGCACGCGTGGCCCGGCACGCGGCGGCAAGCGCTGGCTAGCCGCGCGATCCGGCGAGTCGATCACCAGTGCTGGACGCCCCCGCGCTACGGGCTAGCGCGGCCCGACCTCGAGCGCGCCCCGGTGATGTTCGACTCCTCGATGCTCTCGATCATCGAGGGCGGATGGTCGTGCTGGTCGCCGTGGTCGTGGTCACCGTGATCGTGATGCCCATCCTGACCACCGTGGTTGCCGATCGTGGACTCCTCGTTCGGTGCCTGGTGCGAGGGCGGCTGGGCGATGCGCCGTGCCAGCTCGGCGCGGATGGACATGACCGCGTCGTGATCGACGCTCAGTCCGACGCCGGCGTTCTGGAGCCGGCCCTGCAGTGCGTCCATGAACGTGCCCTGCCACCGCTCGCGACAGTCGTCGGGATGGGCGAACCACTGGTCCACCACGGCGTCGATGCCGGAGGCCTGGACTCCGCGGGCCGGCACCGGGGATCCATAGTCGCGCGCCGCAACGTCTCGATCGTCAGGCTGCGGCGAGCTGAGGGCACTGCGGAACTCGCGCAAGATCGCCTCGGACGATCGGTGTGCCATCACGTTCGCCAGCGGTGCGAGCCACGCGCCGCCATGTCGATGCTCGTGATCGTGCCCGTGCTCCGCAGCACCCGGGTTGGCGGCAACCTGGGCGCCCAGACCGTGCCCGACCTCCCGTAGAGCATCGACGACCCCGGTCTGGCCACCCAGGACGCGCTGCACTCCGCTGGCCACGGCGCCAATGGAATTGGCTACCGAATCTGCGCGGTGCACGAGCTGGCCGATCTCCTCGATGACGCTGTGTCGGTCCTCGGTTTCATGCTGGTGGGCGTCGAAGTCCTTGGCGATGTCGGTGTGCGTGGGCTGGGTCATGCCGCGAGCACCCGTGCGATCGCTGACCTCGCTCGAACCCAGCGCGAGCGCCACCGCCGCGTTCATCTCGGCGGTCAACTGCTGGACCGCTGCATGCCACGCGGCCTCGAATTGCTGGCGCAGCCACTCCTTGGCGGCTGCGACCTCGCGCCTGACCAGCTCCGCAACGCGGTCGCCGACGAGAGGGATCATTCGGGCCATGTTCTCCAGCGTCAGGGCAGAAGCAGCGCCGTAGCCGAACTCGTAGAGCTCGCGGAGGCTGCTGCCGTGGGCGAGATGTTCGGCGACACGGTGCAACTCGCCGCGAAACGCATTGACCCTCTCGTGCTGATGGTCTCCAGCGCTTTCGGAGGACCGCGCCCGAGCTTCGTGCTCCGCGGTCGCGGCCGCAGCTGCGTTGGTGTCGCCCGTCGCCCGGTGCCACAGATTGCTGAGCGCTCCGGCGCCGCGTTCCATCACCGCGTCGACCGTGCCGCGCGCTTCGAGCGCGTGGCCGGTCCCGCTCATCATGAGGTCGATCGCCGGCATGACGCTCTGCAGACCGGTTCCGATGCGTCGTCCGGCCGTCGCTGCCTGGAGCGGAAAATAGGTCGGGTTCGTCTCCAGCCACGTGATCAGGCGCAGGACCTTCTCGCTGGGGACGCGCTTCGACGCCTCGAACGGATTCAAGCCGCTCAGGGCAAGTGCGACCTTCTCACGGATGCTGTGCGCGGTGTCCTCGAGCGTGAAGGTGCCCGTCGCCATGACCTCACGCGCCTGGCCATTGCGCCCGGCCACCGTCATGTTGTGATCTGCGTCCACGCCCCCGCGCGCTCCCCGGGCATGGACATAGCTGTTCAGCTGATGCCCCCGTTGATTCGCCAGCGCTGGATTGAGTCGGCTGAGCTCGAGCACCTGGACCAGGCTCTGCCCGCCCGGCGCAGCCGGCGCGACCTGCCCGCGTCCGTCGAAGTTCGCGCGCAGCAACGTGTTCATCGCGATCTCGCAGAAGTTCGAGTGCGCGTAATAGTCCTGCATGATGTGCAGCGCCTCGCCGCCGTAGCGAAGACCGCGATCGCGGTTCCCCTGCGCGGCTTGCTGGATTCCCTGGTGCAACCGTTGCTTGAGCTGGTTGCGGCTCGTCTGCATGTAGATCGGAATCCCGGACTCGTCGACGGCGAACGCTGCGCTGGTCTCCGCATCGCGGCCGGGCTCCGCTTCTGCATTCCGGATGGTGTGGCCGGCGGCGATGACGCGATGGTACTGGTCTCGATACCGCGACTCGCTGTCGGCGTACGATTCGTGATCCTGGCCGGCGTTCGCGCTGGCCTCGGCGTTGCCGCCTGCGGCATTGACGCTATTGCCCGTGAGCCCGCCAGGGTTGTCGATGTGGGCCGCGGGGTCGTAACCGCCGAACTCGGCGACGGCCGCGGCTCCCGGCCCGCGGCCAGGACCGGCGGTGGCCTGAGGCGAGCCGCCGATCGGATAGCCGAAGTGCAGCGTGTGCATCAGATCCATCGCCGCGTAGATCGCCGGCGACGCCCGCCTCATGGCCGGGATCAAGAACTGGTTCATGTCCATCTGCCAGTTGCCCGAGTAGATCATCGACTGTTCGCGTAGGTCGAAGCCGACGCGACGCGCCGAGTTCTCGGTCTGGTTCTGGTGGACGATGTCGTTGCGATTTCCATCCCGGTTGGTGGCGCCGAAGCCCCGCACCGCGAGCCGCGCCCGTTGCACCGTGTAGCCACGGCCGGCGAGCGCTGCGGCGGCGGCGCGGTCGGCGTCGACCTCGGCGTCCTCGGAGGAGTCGCCGACGGCGACCTTGCCCTGCACGCCGGCCTGCCGATCGCCCCCGGTCTGGGCGACGTGCCCGAGCTCGTGCATCATCACGAAGCGACCCTCGTCGGTGTCGGGCCGGTAGGCCCCGGGCTGGAAGAACAGATCCGAGCCGTACGAGAACGCCTGGAACCCCTTCTCCGCGGCCATCGCGCCGGCCTCGGCGTCGGCGTGTACGCGCACGTCGCGCATCGACGTGCCGAAGCTGGCGCCGGCTCGGCTCTCGATCTCGGCAGGCAGTGCGGAGCCCCCCTCGCTGGCCAGCCGCCGGTCGAGTCGTCGACTGAACGGATCGAGATCGACGCCGGCGCTGACCGCGTCTCCGAAGCTCGCGCTGGCGGCCGCCGGATCGGATACCGCCGGACGCGGAGCCGCGGTGGCAGGGCGCTGGATCGCCGGTCCGAGCTGATCGGCGTCGACGCTCTCGCTGGCTGCGGCGGGGGAGGCATCCTGCAGGCGACGCTGATGACGTTCGGTCACGGAGAGTTCGGTCATGGAGCATCTCCTCGGGCAAAGACCGAGTGCAGCCCGACCTTCCGCGTGGTCCCGGCCGGTGCGGTGGTTCGCTGCATCACCCGCAGCCAGCGGAAGCTGGCGGCGTGGGTCAGCGGCAGCGCTGCGTCGCGACCCTCGAGCCCGGTGATCAGGCGAGTCAGGAGCGTCTCGGGATCGGGTTGCGCGGCCCGCTGCGCCGCAGCGAGCCGAGGAATCAACGTCAGCTCGAGATCGAGTGGCGAGGTCGAGACGAAGCCGCAGAGCTGGTCTGGCGCCGTCGTCTCCGGCGAGAGCTCGAAGAGCTGCTCGTCCTGGATGCGCTGGAAGGTGCCGAGCGAAACCTCGACGACGAAGACCGCGCGAGTCTCGAACACCTTGACCGCGGTGAGGCACCCCGCCACGGGTGCGGACTCGGGCACGGTCAAGGCCACGTCGCGCGCCAGCGTCCGGTCGGCGTAGCGACCGAATGTCGCGATGGAGTGTGGTGACATCTCAGCGCCTCGCCGTCGGGGCCGGGGCGTCGCCCGCCAGCGCGTGGATGCCGTCGTTGACCGCGGCCGTTCCGTCGATGAACGTGCCGATCTGCACGTTCGCGGTGACCCCACCCACCTCGACGCCGGTCCCGGTGCCGAGCTGGGTCATGCTCTTGAAGCGCGCTCGGTCGACGGTCCACCGCGATTGCCCGCTGGCGTCGACGGTGTTGCTGACCCTGACCTCGATACCCATGAGGCTGTCGAAACCCGCTCCCGGGTTTCCGAACGTCGCCGACCCGAGCGCGAGCGACGATGACACCACGGCCATGGCCTCACCCAGCGACGCGCCGTCCTGCGCGTTCGCGAGCGCCCGCGCACAGGTCACGATCTTGTTCACGAACAGCCCGTCGCGCATGGTGCTCATGAAGGTGCGCGTCCCCTCCGGCGCCCATGCCCTCGCTGGCATCGACACTTGACCGTTGACCTCGACCGCGCAGGTCGTGGCGCCGCCATCGACCATGTGCTTCGAGTAGCGCACCGTGGCCTGGCTGTTCCCGACGTTGCCCTGGACCTGACCCGCGAGCTCGGTGAACGCGTGGGTCTCGCGGTCGCCGGCGCGGTTCTCGAGGCCTACCCGGGCTTCGAGCGCAGCCGAGAGACCGCGATTGCCCGACGAGACCCCGACGCCTGCCTGGACGCCGATGCTGGCGCTGAACCCGACCGCGCCGTTGTCGGCGAAGAACGCGACGTAGGCGCGCTGCACCGCGGTGAGCTGGTCGACGCCGAAGGCGAGGATCTGCTGGGTGCAGGTCTGCGGGTTGCGAGCCATCTGGACCAGCTCGTTCAGCCGCTGATCGACGCCGGCATTGCGCAGCGCGACGTGGGTCGACTGCTTCAAGCAGTCGACGAGCGCTGCGCCGAGGTCCTCGCCGGTCAACTGCAGCGCACCGTTCACGTTGGCGTTGATGTTGAAGACGCTGCCGAGCCCGAACATCGCGCCGCCCGACAGCGAACAGTTGAGCTCCTTCTGGCGGTTCGAGCCGACTGCGATGCTGCCGCCTATGCCGATGGTCAGCGACAGCCCGGGGACTTCCGGAATGGGGATCCGGCAGTTGATCCGGACGTCGGCAAACTGCCCGGTCACGACGCCTCCGGCGATGCGGGTCACGAGCGCCCGCACATCCGCCAGCGTGACCGCCGAGTGCTCTTGCGCGGCGGGCGGGCGCTCCCGCATGTACTCGCGGGCCTCGTAGTCGGAGTCTTCGCGTAGCTGCACGGCCGATCCGCCGCCGGCACCGCGATGGGCCATGTCATCGAGGAGTGCTTGGGCCGACTCGCCGCGGACCACGGCGTCAGCGACCGCGTCGGCGTGGACTTCATAGGCATCACCGGCGCGACCGACGCCGCCCGACAGCCGGACGCCGCCACGCTGTTGCACCACGTGTGCGGCTTCGTGAGCGGCGAGGTGCAGGTCGGGTGCGCTGGCGAAGGCGACGTCGTTGCCGGCGGCGTAGGCGTGAGCGCCGATCGCCGCCGATGCCGCTGTCGCCGGCCCGCCGACGTGGGCGCGCACGGCGGAGACGTCGTGATGGCCGAACGCGCGCTGGATCTCGCGCAGATGCGGCAACGGCACGCCTGACCCGGAGACGCCTCGGGCTGCGATCGCCTGGACCTGCGGTCCCGACGTATCCCCGGACGGCTCAGCCGCTTGCAGCTGGAGATGATGGACTCCGGCGTTGACGGCGTCTCCGAAGATCAGGCTCGCGGCCAGGGGATCCGTGGCCGGAAGCGACGGCCGTACGGCCGCCCGGCGCTGGAGCACGGAGACCGAACCTGTGGCAGCGGCGGCCGACTGCGAGACACCAGGAATCATCTCTCGCAGATGGCGTTGATCGTGTTCGCGCACCTGGTGCCTCCTATTCCATCCCAGCGTCGAAGACACGGCTCGACGAGTGACGGAGGGCGACGAAGCGTCCGCTGGCCGGCACGGCGACCAGCTGGGGGCTGCGAACTGCCGATACCCGATTGCTCATGCTCTCCGGCACGAGCGCCGCTGCCGATCTTCCCGATCTGCGGCGTGATTCCCATCAGCCGGTTCAGTGCAGGTGGGTTCGTCGATGGCTTCTCGACCGCAAGTACCCGCACTTCTTCGTCTGGCGCCCGTTGCGAGGCTCCTGCGCCACAACGGACGAACCGCCCTGCCGAAGCCGCCGCCGGTCACAGCAAGACCCAGGTGTCCTCGTGGCGCAGCATCCCCCGGAGTTGCTTGCGAAAGCCCACCTCCCACCGATCGACCACGCCGTGGGTGTCGTGCTTCGACAAGCTCATGCCGAGGGCGTACGGGCTCCGTCGCCAGGTCGACACGTCGTCCGCGATCGGCGGCAGCAGGCCGCGGCCTTCAGCCGAAGCTGCTCGCCGTAGCCGTCGTGGTTCGCGCGGCTGAGTCGGCGTAGTATCGTAGCGGGCGATGTCCGCCACGACCCGTCTCGAGAAGCTCCTTTACCGCCAGGTCAAGGAGACCTGCGAGAGCCACGAGTTGCTCGCCGCCGGCGACCGCATCATGGTCGCGATGTCGGGTGGCAAGGACAGCTACACGCTGTTCCACGTGCTGACCAAGCTGGTGCCGCGGCTGCCGTTCAAGGTCGAGCTGGTCGCGGTCCACCTCGATCAGGTCCAGCCCGGCTACGACGGCTCGAGCCTGCGGCGCTGGCTCGAGGCCACCGGCTGGCCCTTCGAGATCCTGCGCGAGGACACCTACTCGGTGGTGACCTCGCACCTCGACAGCGCGCAGACCTACTGCTCGCTGTGCTCGCGTCTGCGCCGCGGCATCCTCTACAGCGCGGCCGAGCGCCTGGGCTGCAACAAGCTGGCGCTCGGCCACCACCGCGACGACTCGCTCGAGACCTTCCTCTTGAATCTGTTCTACAGCGGCAAGCTGCAAGCCATGCCGGCCCGCTACCGCACCGATGACGATCGCTTCGACGTCATCCGGCCGCTGATCGAGTGCGGCGAGGCCGACATCGCCGCGGTGGCCGCCGAGCAAGGCTTCCCGATCATCCCCTGCAACATGTGCGGCTCGCAGG
>SXJR01000533.1 GCA_005779305.1 Myxococcales bacterium | reverse complement strand
CGCAGCGGCAGCCGCAACCGCAGCGGCATCCGGAACCGGAACCGGAACCGTGGCGGAGATCGATGCCGGCGTCGAGGTCGACGCCGGGGCCGATGCCGAGGCCGTGGCCGAGACCGCCGATGGTGGGGCGGAGGACGGTGGCGGCGAGCTGGCCATCAACGAGGACGACATCGAGCTCGAGCCGTTGCCGCCTGCGGATCCCGAGATCGAGGCGATCGACCAGCAAGAGCCGGTCGCCGAGGGCGAGGCGGTCGAGCCGGTGGTGGAGCCGCCGCCGGCGGTGGTCGAGCCGGAGCGGACGCCGCCCAGGACGGTGCGCGAGGCGCTGGCGCTGGCCAAGAGCGGCCATCGCGACGAGGCGATCGCGGGCTTGCGGGCGCTGTGGAAGAAGCAGCCCGGCAACGCCAACCTGCCCTTCGTCCTCGGCAACCTCTACTACCAGAAACGGTGGTGGTCGGTGTCGATGGAGCACTACCAGGCCGCGATCAAGCGCAGCTCGCTCTACCGCAAGAACGGCACGCTGATCCGCAACGTCATCTCCATGCTCGGCAGCCCGCGGACGCGCGGTCACGCCAGCTGGTTCCTGCGCAAGCTGATCGGCTCGCCCGCCAAGGCGCCGCTGCGGGCGGCGGCCAAGCGCCACAAGAGCTCGGCGGTGCGCAAGCAGGCGTCCGCGGTGCTGCGCCGCTTCTGATCTGATTGCGCGCGGGCGGTCCGCGCGCCAGGATGCCGGCGTGATGTCCCGTCGCCTGCTCGCCGCCGCGCTCGCCCTCTCCTTCGCCGCCTGCCCCGGCCCGGGGCGGCGTGATCCGGATCGACCGACCGCGCCGGCCACGGCCGGGGCCCAGGACCCGCCGGTCGACGCCGCCACCGTCGCCGCCGCCAAGCAGGCGCTGCTCGCCAAACACGGCGAGGCCCACCGGGCGCGCATCGAGCGCGGCGTCGATCAGGTCGCGTCGTTGTGGCGGGTCTCCGACGGCGACCTGGTCGCGTTCGTGGGCGCGCAGTTCGCCGCGGCGCCGGCCGACGTCGACGCCCTGTTCACCCGCTTCGAGTCGCAGTTCGAGCAGCTCGACGGTCACATGCTCGAGCTGCAGCGCTCGCTGCGCTGGCACACCGACGTCGACACCGGCGCCCAGCTCGCGCTCGATCCGCTGCTCGCCGCCTACGATCCCGGCGCCGGCGTCGCCGAGGATCTGTTCGCCACCAAGGTCGCGTTCGCGGCCCTGCTCAACTTCCCGCTGACCACGCTGGCCGACCGCATCCGCGACGGCAAGACCTACACGCGCCGGCAGTGGGCCGAGGTCCGGCTGACCGGACGCTTCGACCGCCGCATCCCCGGCGACATCCTCGCCGAGGCCAGCGCCGCCGAGGCCACCGGCGACGACTACATCGCGCACTACAACCTGTGGATGCACCACGTGCTCGGCGAGGACGGCGCCCGCCGCTTCGCCAAGGGCAAACGCCTCATCAGCCACTGGAACCTGCGCGACGAGCTCAAGGCCGACTACGCCGACCCGGACGGACTGGCCAAGCAGCGGACGATCCTGAAGGTGATGGACCGCATCGTCACCCAGTCGATCCCGCGCGCCGTCATCGACAACCCGCGCCTCGACTGGAATCCCTTCACCAACACGGTCACCGCCGCGCCCACCGCCGAGATCGAGGCCGACGCGCCGGCCGACCGCCCGACCGCGCCCGATCCCACCCGCGAGGACGACGTCCGCTTCGCCAAGGTGCTCGCGCGCTTCGCCGCCGAGCGCAAGGCCGACCGCCACGCACCGACCGCGCCGACCTACATCGCCCGCGCCTTCGACGGCGCCGAGATGCCGGAGGAGCGCGTGCGCGCGCTGATCGTCGCGTTGCTCGAGTCGCCGCTCGCCGGCGAGGCCGTGCACGAGATCGGCGGCAAGCTCGGGCGCCCGCTCGGTCCCCAGGACCTCTGGTACGAGTTCGGCGGCGGCGACGTGCCCGAGGCCGAGCTCGACGCCGAGACCCGCAAGCGCTACCCGACGTCGGCCGCCTTCGCCGGCGATCTACCGCGCATCCTGCGCGAGCTCGGCTTCACCGCCGAGCAGGCCCGGACCCTGGCCGCCAACATCGACGTCGACGCCTCGCGCGGCGCCGGCCACGCCATGGAGGCCCGCCGCCGCGGAGACAAGCCCCACCTGCGCACGCGGGTCGAGGCCGGCGGCATGGACTACAAGGGCTACAACATCGCGGTCCACGAGCTCGGCCACAACGTCGAGCAGTACCTGTCGCTGTACGAGGTCGACCACACG
This sequence comes from Myxococcales bacterium, assembly GCA_005779305.1. Classification (GTDB taxonomy): domain Bacteria; phylum Myxococcota_A; class Polyangia; order Haliangiales; family Haliangiaceae; genus UBA2376. The sequence goes on along the minus strand of SXJR01000533.1, from coordinate 24,367 downwards.
CTCCTGGCCGGCGTGCCCAACACCGCGTTCACCGAGGCGCTGGCCTTCCTGTTCCAGGCCCGTGACCTCCAGCTCCTCGGCCGGCCCTCGCGCGGCGCCGAGGCCGAGCGGCTGCGCGTGCTCGATCACTACTGGAACACGCGCGAGATCGCCGGCTCGGCCCTGGTCGAGATCGACGTGTGGCGCTGGCTCTACGATCACCCCGAGGCCACGCCGGCCGAGCTGCGCGAGGCCACGGTGCGCATCGCCCGCGCGACCTGGGACCGCCACTACGCGCCGTACCTCGGCGGCAAGGGCGACACCGCGCTGCTCGGCATCTACTCGCACACGATCTCGTCGCCGCTCTACCTGTTCAACTACGTGCTCGGCCACCTGATCGCCTTCCAGATCGAGGAGCACGTCCACGGCAAGGACGCCAAGACCTTCGCCGCCGAGTTCACCCGCATGGCCCGCTACGGCGCGGTCCTCCCCGACGTGTGGATGGAGCACGCCACCGGCGCGCCGGTGAGCGCGAAGCCGATGCTCGACGCGACCCAGCGGGCGCTCAGGGACAAGTGAGGAGCCGGTGAGACGCTCGCTCGTCGCGGTCGCGCTCCTGATGCTCGACGCCGGCATGGCCGGCGCCGCCCCGCCGGTCACCGCGCCGCCGGCGACGACCGAGGCCAAGCTGCCCGCCGACGTGAGCCTCGAGCCCATCGCGGTGCCGACGGGACCGGGGTTCAAGGCGCGCCCGACCGGCTGGTGGAAGAAGAAGAAGCCGTGCCCGCCAGGCGCCAAGGCCGTGAAGCAGAAGAGCGACCGCGTGGCCCGGGTCGCGGCCGAGAACTGGGCCACCGCCGTGGTCTGCCGCGACGCCACCGGCGAGCAGCACGGGCCGGGCGTGGCCCTGTTCGCCAACGGCAAGCCTTTCGAGGACTCGTGGTCGGAGCACGGCAAGCAGCACGGCCGGCGCTGGACGTGGCGACCCGACGGCCGCGTCGATCACATCGAGACCTTCGTCGGCGGCGTGCTGAACGGTCCGGCCGAGGAATGGTCGGCCGGGATCAAGATCCACGAGGGCTCCTACCTCGACGGCAAGCGACACGGCCTGTGGACCCATCGCCTCCCCACCGGGCTGGTTGTGCGCGCCTACTACCAGGGCGGCGAGGCCATCGGCACGGTGGTCGGAACCCGCGAGGGCGTGGCCACGGCGATCGTGCACGCCGAGCTGGTGACCGGCTGGACCGATGGGGTCAGTCGCGTCTTCGACGCCGACGGGCGGCTGACGTTCGAGCGCCGGGTCGACACGATCGGCGGCCTGGCCACGGCGTGGAGCGCGGCCAGGACCCGCATCGCCGAGTACGACTGCCGCCCCGACGGCGCGGTCGGCGAGGCTCGTTTCTACGATGACAGCGGCGTGCTGGTGCGACGATGGAATGACGGCAAGAGCACGCTGAGTGACCGCACCGGTTCCGCCTTGCCGGTCAGCGACGAGCAGAAACGCTACCTGCACGGCGTGACCGACGCGTGCAAGCTCGCCATCTGGTGGCTCGAGCGTCCGCCGCCCGGACGCTCGGCCGCGCTCGGCCTGCCTCCGTGACCGTCCGCCACCTGCTCCTCGCCGCCGCGGTCGCCGCGCTGGTCACGCTCGCCGGCGTGCTCGTGCTCGACGCGCCGCTGGCGCGGGCGATCGGACGCGACGCCGCCGCCGGCGACACCGGCCGCGCGCTGGCCGAGATCGTCGAGGTGCTCGATCACGTCACCGCCATGACCTGGCCAAAGAAGGAGCAGCTCGCGTCGGCGCTGATCGTCGCCGGCGGCGCGCTGTGGTGGTGGCGCCGGCGGGTCGGCTCGGCGCTGCTCCTGCTCGGGCTCACCCACGCCCTCGCCCGCACCCTCGGCGGTGAGCTCAAGCCGCTCTTCGGTCGCCTCCGCCCGGGCGAGGCCCTGGCCCGCGGTCACGTCGACGACAGCTTCTGGTGGCAGGGCGGCATCGCCTTTCCGTCGGGACACGTCGCCCACTACGGCGCGCTGGCCTTCACCATGGCCTACCTGTTCCCGCGCGCCCGCCTCCCGGCCTTCGCCGTGCTCGCGTTCATCGTCGGCGCCCGGGTCGGCGTCAACGCCCACTTCCTGTCCGATGCCGCCGCGTCGGTGGCCATCGCCGCCCTGGCCTGCGCCGGGTCTGCGATCGCGCTGTCACGCCTCGAGGATCGTGCCAGCGGCCGCCGGCGCTGATATCGTCAGCAGGTGGTGAAGCTGCCGGCGGTCCTGGGGGGAGCGGCCTTCGCGGTTTGGGCCGCGTGCGGACCGTCGACGGGGACGCCCTCGGCGCCGACGCACACGGCCTCCGGCGACGATCCGCCGGCCCCCGCACCCGACGCTGAGCCCGCGGTCACCACCCGGTGCGAGCTGACACCGGAGGCGGTGCGGTGTCACAGCACCAACCCGTCGACCAGGGCCACCGTCGCGTGCGTCGAGCCATTCCTGGTCGTGAAGGACACCGCCGACCTGTACAGCGGAAAACGGCGCTGGTGCTCGGGCGTGATCGGCGGCGGCGCGACCAGGACCTACGACGTCCTCGACGACGTGCGCCCCGCCGAGCTCTGCGGCCCCACCCTCGACGGTTGCTTCATCCACATCTTCGGTGGCCAGGGCGCCAGCGTGGAGCGCATCGCCGCCTTCGCCCGCGAGCTCGAGGCGGCCACGCCACATCCGGGCGGGACCCAGCCGACCATGGCCGAATGCGACGCCACGCGGCGGGCGTGGATCGCCAGCCCCGAGCTGGCCGCGAAGTACCGGTCGTCGTTGCGGCTCGACGACGCCGACATGATCAACGTGTTCTGCAAGCTGCACCTGAGCCGCGCCGACGTCGCGTGTCTCGGCAAGGCGCGCACCGAGGCCGAGGTCGAAGCGTGCGCGCCACTCGACGAACCTGCGAAGCCCACGCCGTGATCCGGACTGCCCGACAGCTCACGATCCTCGCATCGATCGCCAGCGCCATGGCGACGGCGACGCAAGGCGACGCCGAGGCCCGAACCCACCGGCGCCGGCCGGCCGTCGGCGCCGAGCTCGCGCTCGCCGATCTGGCCTGGCCCGCCGCGACGCTGTCGGCGGAAGCGCGGACGGCGACCAAGGTCTACGCCCGCGCCGCCGGTCGGGGCTCGCGGCTGGGCAAGCTCGCCAAGGGTACGCGGGTGGCATGGACGCGCATCGTGGCCAGCCGCGATCGCTGCGAGGCCTGGCTCGAGATCGCGCCGCGCGGCTGGGTCTGCGCCAGGGATCTGGCGCCCAGCGCCAATCCGCCGGCGGCCACGCTGGTCCCGGCGCGAATCGTCGCGCTCACCGAGGAGAAGGAGCTGCACGGCGTGGTCGCCGGCGGCGCGCGGCCGTACCCGTCGATCCGCGCCATCGAACGAGCGCGGCCCTCGCGGCGCCTCAAGGGCTGGACCCGGGTGAAGGAACGCGGCGCCATCGTCACCGTCGCCGGCGTGTCCTACGTCAAGACCGAGCACGGCTATCTGGCCGAGACCGCGATCGAGATCCGGCGGCCTTCGCCGTTCACCGGCATCGACCTGGTGGCCACGCCGCCGCCGGCATGGCCGTTCGCCTGGGTCACGCCTCGTACCAAGGAGGCGCTGGTCAGCGTGCGCGACGCGCCCGACGACGCCGCTGCGCAGGTCCGCACGCTCGCCCGCCGGACGATCGTGCCGGTGCTGGAGACCCAGGGCCGGTTCGCGCGCATCGCGACCGGTGAGTGGGTGGGCCTGCGCGAGCTGCGCGTCGCGCGCGTGATGCCGCGCCCGCGCGGCGTCGCCGCCGACGAGCGCTGGCTCGACGTCGATCTCGACGAGCAGGTCATGATCGCGTACGAGGGCGACGTCCCGGTCTACGCCACCATGATCTCGGGCGGGCGCGGGCGCTCGACGCCGACCGCGATCCATCGCATCGCCAAGAAGATCGCGCGCACGCGGCTCAAGGCGCCCGACGTCGCGTTCGGGACCTGGGACATCCCCGACGTGCCGTTCTCGATGCGCTTCCGCAAGTACTACGCCGTGCACGGCGTGTACTGGCACGACGGCTTCGGCAAGCCGCGCAGCCAGGGCTGCGTGAATCTGTCGCCCCGCGACGCCCGCTTCGTCTTCGAGTGGTCGCACCCGCAGGTGCCGGCTGGATGGATCGACGCCCGTGATGACGTGCGCGGCACGCCCATCCGTCTGCGCAACCGCCGTGACCCCGATCCGGCCTGGGCCGAATACGACAGCGAACCTCCGCCGTCGGTGCCGCTCCGCGATCTGTCCGACGATGAATGACGCGCTCGACGAGCGGCGCGGGCGACACCTGCGCTGGCTGGGCTGGCTCCGCCTGGTCACGGCGCTGGCCGGCGTGTTGCGCCCGACCGTGGTCTCGCTCGGCCACGTCCCGGTCAGCGCGCTCTTGCTCTATCTCAGCTATCGATCACCGTGGTACCGGCGCATCGGCTGGTTCCAGGTCGGCGGCTACGACTTCGTCCAGCTCTTCCTGACCGCGTACCTGATCGTCGACACCGATGGCGACGCCGCCCACCGCGCCGGCGCTGCCCAGGCCGCGCTCGCCGTCTACGGCGTGATGGTGCTGCTGTCGCCGCTCATGCTGGTGCGCTACGCCATCGCGGGAGCGGCGGCGAGCGCGCTGCCCGGCGCAATCGCGCTCCTCCACCTGGCCGACCGCGACGAGCTGATCCCGGTCGCCGTCGGCCTGATCGCCGGCTGCGCCGCCGTGGCGCTGGCCCTGCTGGTCACGGCTGATCGGAGCCGATCTCGATCATCCGGGCGGGCTGGGCCGGCGTCACCGACTGACCGATGACAGGGCCGGTACATCGAGGCGAATCAGTGATATCTGCTGGCGAACGATGACGGTGACCGAGGACGCTACGGGCGAGACCCTGGATGATCCAGGCGCGGGCGCGCGGCCGGCGGGGCTGGTGGCGAGGGGGACGGTGATCGATCGCTACGTCATCCTGCGCGAGCTCGGCGCCGGTGGGTTCGGCGCGGTGTACGAGGCGCTCGATCCCGACCTGGATCGGCGGGTGGCGCTGAAGGTCTTCCACGGGACCGCGTCGGCGACCGCGCAGGCGCGGTTCGCCCGAGAGGGCAAGGCCATCGCCGCGCTCGACCACGACGCGGTGGTACGAGTGTTCGACGTCGGCGAGAGCGACGGGCGCCGCTTCATCGCCATGGAGCTGGTCGAGGGGATGTCGCTGGAGCGGTGGCTCGAGGCGACGCAGGCCCGCCGCGAGGTCCTGCGCGTGCTGCTGGCGGCCGGTCATGGCCTGGCGGCTGCCCACGCGGCGGGGCTGGTGCACCGGGATTTCAAGCCGGCCAACGTGCTGGTCGGTGCCGGCGAGGTGGTGAAGGTCGCGGACTTCGGGCTGGCGCGAGCGGCGGCGAGCTCGGATTCGGATGCGGGCTCGGATGCGGGCTCGGGCTCGGATTCGGGCCCGGGCTCGGGCGCGGGCATCGAGCGCGTGACTCGCACCGGCACCGTCGTCGGCACCCCGGCGTACATGGCCCCCGAGCAATTCCGCGGTGAGACCGGCGATGCCCGATCGGATCAGTTCGCCTTCGGCGTGGTGCTGCACGAGGCGCTGACCGGGCAGCGCCCCTTCGACGGCGACGACTGGGCCAGCGTGCGGACGAGCGTGCTGGCCGGCAAGCGCCGGCCGATCCCGCGCGAGCGGGCGATGCCGGCGTGGCTCGGACGCATCGTGGATCGAGCGCTGGCGACCGAGCCGCAGGCGCGGTTCCCCACCATGAACGCGCTCCTCGCCGAGCTCGGACGTGACCGCCGGCGCACGGTGCGCCGCGCCGCGATCGCGATCGTGGGGATCGGCGTCGTCACCACCGTCGCGCTCTCCGAGCGTGACCGCAGCGCGACGCCGTGCGCGGGCGCCGAAAAGATGCTGGCCGGGACCTGGGACGACACCGTGCGCGCCCGGGTCGGCGACGCCTTCGGCGCCACCGGCCGCCCATTTGCGGCGACCAGCTTCGCCGCCGTGAGCCGCGCCCTCGACGAGCGCGCCGGGCAGTGGCGCTCGATGCGCGTCGCCTCGTGCGAGGCGACCCGCCAGGGCCATCAGTCGCCGCAGCTCCTCGATCTCCGCTCCCAGTGCCTGGAGACCCGCCGGCGCGAGCTCGCCGCCACCACCACCGTCCTGCTCGACGCCGCTCAGGGCGAGACCGTCGCCCGCGCCGTCGACATCGTCGGCCGCCTGCCGGCGATCGCCCTGTGCGAGGACGGCACCGCGCTGCTGGGCCAGCCGCCGCGTCCTGCGACCGTCGAGGCCCGATCCGAGATCGACACGCTGGAGGCCGACCTGGCTCGCGCCACCGCGCTGATCGAGGCCGCCCGCTTCACCGATGCTGCGACGGCGCTCGACGGCGTGGTCGACCGCAGCGCGCGGCTCGGCTGGACCCCGCTCGAGGCCCGTGCCCGTTTCACCGCCGGCAAGCTGGCCTGGGAGCAGGCCCGCGTCGACGACGGCGAGGCGGCGATGTACGCCGCCGCCGAGGCGGCCGCCCGCGCCCACGACGACCGGCTCCTCGCCGAGATCTGGGTGACGCTCGCCGGCCGGGTCGTCAACGATCGCCAGGACCTCGAGAGCGGCCGCGCGCTCCTGGCGGTCGCGCGCACCGCCGAGGCCCGCGTCCCCGACGAGCTCACCCGCGCCCGCGTGCTACGCGTGGCCGGCGCGGTCGCGCGCGCGGCCGGCGAGCTCGACGACGCCCGCGCGCTCTGGGAGGAATCGCTCGCCGGCTTCGAGCGAGCCCACGGCGGGCCCCACGCCGACGTCGCGGCCATGTTGTCGAGCGTCGGCATCATCGCGCGCAACCAGGGCAAGCTCGACGAGGCCCGCGCCCTCTACCAGCGCAGCATCGCGATGCACGAGGCCCTGACCGGTCCCGAGCACCCCAACGTCAGCTTCCCGCTCATGAACCTGGGCGTGCTCGTCCACACCGAGGGCCAGTTCGACGAGGCCCGCGCGCTGCAAGAGCGCGTGGTCCGCATCCGGCAGGCCGCGTATCCCGCGGGACACATCAACGTCGCCTACGCGCTGTCCAACCTCGGCACCGTGCTCCGCGACCTGGACGAGGACGTGGCGGCTCGCCAGCACTTCGAGCGCGCCATCGCCATGGCCCGCCCGCTCGACCCCGATCACGTGCTGATCGCGCAGTCGGGGCAGATGCTCGCCATGCTCCAGCGCGACGCCGGCGAGTATGACGCCGCCATCGCGTCGACGCGCGAGGCCCTGCGCATCTTCGAGAAGCTGCGCGGCCCCGATCACCCCGATCTCGGCTACGCCCTCGAGAACCTGGGCCGCATCGAGCTGAAACGCGGCCGCCCCGCCGACGCCATCCCCCACCTCGAACGCGCGCTCACCAACCGCCAGAACGGCCCCTTCCTCCACCTGGTCGCCGAGACGCGCTTCAGCCTCGCCGAGGCGCTCTGGGACTCGGGGCGCGACCGTCCCCGCGCCATCGCACTGGCGCGCGAGGCCCACGCCGGCTGGTCGGCGAGCACGGCCGCCGACAAGGCCGAGAAGGTCGCCGCGATCGAGCGCCGGCTGCAGGCCTGGGGCGCGACGTCGCCGAAGTAGCGACGTCGCGCAATCTGCGTCACGGCGCCGCGGATGTGCCGATGCCCAGGCGGCGGATGCCGACCGCCTTGGCGCGCTCCATGACGCCCACCACCCGCGCGTGGGCGACGCCACGCTCGGCCTGGATCACGACCTGGACGTCATGGTCGGCGACGTACGCCGCGCGCAGCAGCCGGTCGAGCTCGTCGTCGTTGACGGCGTGACGGTCGACGTGGATCTTGCCCGACGACGCCATCACCACCACCAGCGAGGGCCTGGTGAGATCGACGTCGGGCGCGGCGACCCGCGAAAACGCCACCGCGATCGCGGCGCCCTGCCCGTGGCGCCCGGCCTCGAGCTGCGCACGCTCCTTCGCCTGCGCCGCGCGGTCGAGTTCGATCGCGGCCCGTTCCTGCTCGAGTCGGGCTCGCTCCCTCGTCACCCACGCCGGCTCGTCAGAGGAGCCGCACCCCACCAGGGCGATCAGGAGTAGCACCGCCGTCAGGAGAGTTCGTCGAGCCATGCGTCCAGCTCCGAGGTGACTGACTGGACGTCCACCGAGTTCATGCCGAGGGCGCGGGCGTAGCGCAGGATGGCGCGTCCCTCCTTGGCGTTGAGATCACCATCGACGAGCGCGACCTCGAGCGCATCGGCGATCAGCGCGCGCCCGATTTCGCCCGCGCTCGAGCCACCCGGGGTGCGATAGCCATCGCGGCCGTGCACGGCGGCGGCCAGCGCCTCGGGCGTCGTGGCCGCGAAGAACAGCGCCTCGGCGTCGACCGGCACCCGCGAGCGGGCCGCGATCACCTGGGCCAGACGGTTGGCTTCCTCGGGATGGATCTCGCGATCGGCCCGGGCGATGGCCGCCAGCGCTTCCACGTAGATCCCCGCGAGCGTGTCGTCGAGCTGCAGCGGTGCCGACATGGCACGATCCTACGCGATCGCCGGCCGGCGTGGTCACCGTCGCGCGCGAGCGCGGAGCTGCTGCTCGAACTCCTCGATGTGGCCGTGGGTGATCCAGAAGCCGCAGCCGGCGACGATGCCGGCGACCGCCGCCACCGGCAGCGCAGCGCCCATCACGCCGGCCAGCGCCAGGATCCCCGCGACGGCCAGCCCGCTCAGCAACCCGCGCAGGAGCCAGCGCTGGACCTGCCGGCTCCTGGCCTGATACGCGCGCAGTTGCTCGACGGATCGCGGGTCCACGGCGCTCCGATGCTCGAGCCTGGCAAACGGTTCCAGGAAACTGGCGTCGCACCGCGCCGGTCGTTCAGCTTCCGGTGTAGCTGAACTTGACCTGCACCGGACTCATCAGGGGCGGGCTGCCGAAGGTGAACCCGATGCACGCGGAGACCCGGACGTACGGACTCGGCGTCGCCGAACCGAACAATGCCGTCATGTCGGCGGCAGTCGTCTCGGTGCGGGTGCCCTGGCCGAGCACGACGACGGCGTTCGGGTTGCCACAGGCCGTGTAGTCGTAGCCACGCTTGAGCAAGGCGATCCGCGGCACACGGAAATCACCCAGGAATCCGATCGCGAGCAGCTTGAGATCGCGCTTCGGTGGCCCGTCCGGGAAGAGCGCTGTGTAGACGATGCTGCCGGTGCTGGTCCCCGGCGGGGGGGTGTATTTGAGCCACAGCAGCCTGTTGTCAACGATGGTGCGCGGCGGCGGCGGCGGCGGCATCGGCTCGGGCGGCGGGCGCGGCGTGTGGTTGTCCCTCAGCACCACGTAGTTGCTGTTCCACAGGTACCAGTAGATGTCGCCGAAGTTGAAGTAGCCGTGGCACCGGGAGTAGTAGTTGCTCTCGGAGCACGACGAATCTCCCTGCGGCCACCGCAAGTACGAGGTCTGCCATCCCAGGCTCGCGTACTTGAGCCGGATCGCACCGTGGAGCGCGAACGCTCGGGGTTCGCCGTCCTGCAAGAACAGCGACGTGTTGTTCTCCAGCTCGACGCGCTCGCCGTCACCCGCTCGCTCCTGGTTGGAGGACGGATACCCTCCGCTCCTGATCAGCTCGGCGTGGCGAGCGGCGATCCGCCCGGTCAACACGCGCAGGCCGAGGTGCGGCGCCCACCACATCGAGCCTCGCTCGAAGTACTGGTGGGCTCGACCCGGATTGGACCAGAGCTCGTCGCTGACCGGATACAACAGGCGTCCCCCCTGCGCGCCCTGTGCCCGCCACGTGTCGCGAAAGCCGTTGATGAGGAAGAAGGCGCACTTGGCGCGCGGGTTGTAAACGATGGTGCCAGCGGCGTAGTCGCGATACGCGCCACCGTCGGACAGCGCCACGTCGGCAGCCTGCACCGGCGTCCCCAGCCAGGGATTGCGCGCGTGGTGGGCCTCGATCGAGATCGAGCAGCCGGGCGAGGGAAGGAAGATCTCGCGGTTCGTCGCCGACGGCTCGGTGACTCGAACCTCGAGCTCGGGCACGCTCGGCGAGTAGCTCACCGTCGTCTTGTTGCCGTCGCGGTCCCAGAAGATCGCCCCCCACTGGAACAGCGACCGACATGAGGCTCCGTCGGGGCGACACGACACGTCGCTGACCGGCATCCCCAGCCACGACTTCTCGACGCCGGTCTCGTAGCGGGTGCGGATCGCGCCGTTGATCGACCAGGCGCCAGTCAGCTCGGTCCAGTAGAGGCGCATGTCGTTGTCGAGGTCGACGTAGGCGATCGCGCCCCCGAGCAGCGTGGTGTGTTCGGTGATCGGATAGCCAGCGGCCGTGCCCAGCTCGTGGTGCTTGCGGGCGAGCACGCCATGGATTCCGCGCACGCCGGTCTCCATGCGCCACCAGAGCGAGCCACGATCGAAGTACTGGACCGAGCGTCCGGACGCCGGCGAGATCTCGTCGGAGACCGGGAAGCCGCGGACACCGCCCACGAGCCCCTCGGCGTTCCAGTGATCCCACATGCCCCAGCGCACCAGGAACGCGCATCCATGGACCGGGTGCATCACGATCGCGCCACCCGCGTAGCGCCGCATCACGCCGCCGGACACGTACTCGTCGCCGGAGATCGGCCCGCCCATGTAGCTGTGGATCGCCTGGTGCTCGTCGATGCTACGGCTGCACGTCGCGGCGTCGGGGAGGAACGTTCCATCCCAGGCCATCGTGACCGCCTGCTCGGCGTCACCGAGCTCGGGTTCATCGGGATCCAGACAGCCTGGCGACAGCACGGTGAGCGCGAGGAGCGCCGAGAGTGGGAGCTTGTTCATGCCCGCGCCCTGAGCACGCGCCGGGCCAGCTCCGACGCTCCTCAACTCGCGAAGATCTCGACGCGTGCGCCGCCGCTGTGCACGGTGCCACCAGGTGACAGCCCTCGACGGCGTGACAGGCCTGACTCCGCCTCTCGGCGTCCTCCTCGATCGAGCTGCCGGCGTTTGCCAACCTCACCGCCCCGAGAAGTGTGGGCTACCGCGCGTTCTGGACGCACGGGAATCAATTCGGGAATTCTCTGACGTGCTATCGAGATCCTTCGCCACCGCGTGCGCTAGGCGCGTCAGTTCATCTCGTCGGCCTGCGGCGGCACACCGGGGCCGGCGTGGTGATGGACCATGCGCCAGGCGCCGTCCTCGGACACGAACACGTTGGTCGCCACCAGCGCGCCGCCGGGCACGCGCTCACCACAGATCACGAACGCCGCGTCCCCGAGCTGGTGCACGCGCGGATTCACACACTGGATCGGCGGCGGGCCACCCAGGATCTGCTCCCAGCTCTCCATCACCGCCTCCCGCCCGTGGAGCGGCGTCGCCCCTGGGTGCACGCACGCGACCTCGGCCCGCTGCGCCCAGATCGCGTCCATCGCGTCGGCGTCGCCCCGCCGGAACGCGGCGTAGAAGGCCTCGTTCGCCGCCAGGATCTCGCCGTGGTCGTGGCTCATGGCGCCTCGAGCCGCGGGCGGAGGCCCATCTCCTCGATCAGATGATCGGCGCCGTCGATGCGGTCCATCACCCACAGCATGTAGCGCACGTCGACGTGGATCTTGCGCACGATGGCGCCGTCGAACACGACGTCGGAGGCGACGCCTTCGATCGTGCTGTCGAAGTTCAGACCCACGAGCTGACCGCGATCGTCGAGCACGGCGGAGCCCGAGTTGCCGCCGGTGGTGTCGAGGTCGCTGAGAAAGTTGACGGGCAGCTCGCCGTCCGGACCGGCGTAAGGACCGAAGCTCCGGTCCCGGAGCGCGGCCAGGAGCGCGGCCGGCGCGTCGAACGGTTCCTTGCCGGTGTCCTTGGCCAGGATCTGCGAGCCGCTGGTGAAGGGCGATGCCGTCGGCGTGAACGCCTTCACGGTGCCGTACGTGATCCGCAGCGTCGAGTTGGCGTCAGGCGCGAGCAAGCCGCCGAGCACCTCGCGCATCGCGTCGGCGTAGATCGGGGAGACCAGCATGGACTCACCCGCGCGCGCGTCGGCGCGCCGCTCCTCGTCCTTGTAGACCTTCCACACCCGCTGGGCGGCGCGCAGGAATGGATCGCGCGACGCCGCCAGCGATTTGCGGGTGCCCTTCTCCAGCAGCTCCAACCGGAGCTTCTCGTCGGCGAGCTTGCTGGTGCGGTACCAGCCGTCGAGCGTGCGATCGATCAACGCCTCGTCGATCCGGGCGGTGGCGCGGACTCCGAGGAGCTGCGCCAGCCACGTCCGCTCCGCCGGCGGCAGCGCGAGCGCGCGGACCAGCGCGAGCCGCAACATCGCGCGATCGAGCGTCGCGTCGTACTGCTTGGTGAGCTGCCTGTTCGACGCGATCGCCGGCGCGCGATCGCGCTCCTGGAAACCCGCCTTGCGCTCGGCGTCGGGCCGCTCCCGCTCCTCGGCCCAGCGGGTGAGCTGGATCGCGGAGGCGAGCAGCAGTGACTCGGTGAACGCCGTCTGCCGATCGAAGTCGGCACGGGCGGTGCGTTGCTCCTCGACGTTGAGCTGCTCGAGCCGGGCGATCGCCGCCCGGTGTCGCTCGCGCCCCGGCGCCGCCGCCCACTCGGTCACCCGCCGATCGAGCGCGGCCTTGCGGTCAAGCAGATCACCCGAGGTGAGGCCCTTGAGCACGCCGCTGATCTTCTCGAGCCGGTTCTGCACGCCCTGCTTGAGCACGCCGGCCTTGATCCCGGTCTCGCCCGGCGTCTTCAGGTGCGCCTCGACGATCGCGTACTGCTGCTGGGCGAGCCCGATGAAATACGGGTAGAACCACTCGACGTCGTGTTTGACCTCGAGCGCGGTCTTGGTGCGGGTCGTGCGCCCCGGGAAGCCGGCGATCATCACGAAGTCGCTCGGGCGAACGCCCTGGTCGGAGACCTTCAGGAAGTGCCGTGGCTGGTACGGCACGTTGTCGGTGGCGTGGTCCGCAGGCTTTCCGTCCGGTCCGACGTACGCGCGGAAGAACGCGAAGTCGCCGGTGTGCCGCGGCCACCGCCAGTTGTCGACCTCACCGCCGTAGTTCCCGACCGCGCGCGCCGGCACGTAGACCAGGCGGACATCGCGGAGCTCGACCTCCTCGATGAGCACGTACAGCCCGCCGCGGAGATAGCCGGCGACGTTACAGCGGATGCCCGGCCGATCCTTCTCGCACGCCGCGAGCTGCTGCTTGATGCGGCGCTCCGCCTCGTCCTTGCGCGCGACCGGGTCGGCGATGTCGCCGAGCCCGCCGGTGACCGCGGCCGTGACGTCGGTGAAGGCCTGGGCGACGTACAGGCGCTCGGCCGGCCCCGCCGACGGCTCCTCGGCCCGCGTCCGGGCCAGGAACCCGTGCTCGACCAGGTTCCGGTCCGGCGTCGAGTTCAGCTGCAGCGCCCGCTGCACGCAGTGATGGTTGGTGACGACCAGGCCGTCGGGCGACACGAACGACGCCGAGCAGCCACGCAGCCGCACGATCGCGCCCAGCGGCGCCGCCAGCGGGTCGGCCAGCGTCTTCGGATCGAGCTTCACGCCCAGCTGCTCGAAGGCGGTCGCATGCCCGGGCAGCGTCATCTGCTGCGGCATCCACATCCCACCCGGGTTCTCGTACAGGCGCCGCGCGGCCAGGTGCGGATCGACCGGCGCTTCGACGGCCACAGCGGCGTCGATGGTGCCCGCCGGCTCGGGCGCGGCGCCCGTCGTCGGGCCTCGAGCCCCCGATCCACCTCCACACGCGACCGCGACCAGGAGCCCAGCGAGGATGGCTTCGCGCTTCATGCTCCTCGCATAACACGAGGCCCACGTCCACGCCGGCCAGGCTCAGCTTGGAACGGTCGGCGGAACCGGCGGGACCGGCGGAACCGGCGGCGGTCGGTCGTACCGGACCTGGACATCGCTGAGGACGAAGCGGTGGCCCACCGAGTTGGCGTGCTTGCGCGCAGCCGCGCGTCCATCGACCCGGGCCCGATCCCCATGCGGGTCATCGACGCAGACGCCGCTGGCGAGGATGCCCTCCTTGCCTCGTCTGGCCAGCGACCAGTTCGTCGTGGTGTTCGCCACGCGCGCCGCCGCCATCGTCGAAAGAGTCAGGATGTAGGAAGGGAGCAAGCCCCGATTCTACTCCGGACCGGACGCGGCGGCTAACGCCACTGGGCCACGACCGCGAAGCCGTGCGCGGTCACCGAACCGTCGGACACGAAGCGCAGATAGTGGTAGCGGCCGGCGAACTCGTCGGTGAGCGCCGGCGCCACGGCGCCGGTATAGCGGCGCACCTGACGCCAGCTCGTGCCCGACCAGGTCCACACCTCGAGGAAGTCGTAGTTGCGCTCGAGCGCGAAGCTGCCGCTGGCGCGCAAGCGCAGGGCCTGGGCGTCCACCGGCAGCGTCAGCTGCTTCCACACGCTGGTCGAGTTGCCGTACGGGTGCGCGGTCTCGAAGCTGCCGCCGCCGAGGTCGCGCCACTGTGGACCGGCGCGGAACGCGCACGTGTTGGCCTCGCAGGCCCAGGCGCCCAGCACCGCCGGGGCGGGCAGGCCGTTGCAGTCAGCCGGCGCATCGCAGTAGGTGCGCGCGACGCACGCGCCAGCGGCGTTGGGGAACGGCGCGGCGAACGTCGACACATCGTAGCGGCACTTGTTGTCGTCGAGGCACGGCCGGCCGAGCGGGCCGCCGCACATGTCACCGACCAGACCGCAGGCACCGTCGTGGGCGATGTCGGCGCCGGCGCAACCGGCGGAGCACGCGTTGCCGTACGTGCGACCGTCGATGCCACACACGGGCTGGTAGATCTCGGCGCAGACGCACGAGCTCTCGGGCTGGCAGGTGTCGTCCTGGCAGGTCCGGCCCGCGGCGCAGGTGATGGCGGCATCAGCCGCGGCGCACGAGAACAGCGCCTCGAACGCGGTGATCACCGACTGCACCTCGGCTTCGTGCTGGCCCTGCGGCGCGACGAACACGGCTTCGAAGTTGCCGGCCTTGATGTAGAGCTCGTCGCGGACCACGCCGGGCTCGACGGTGGTCTCGTAGCCGGCGTCGAACAGCACCCCGGTGGTCTGGGCCAGATGGACCAGGCCGACCAGGCGGTCAGCGGCGACGGTGCCGACCGCGGTCTCCTGGATGCGGTCGGTCGGGCCGAGGCCAAGCGTGAACGCGTCGAGCCCGACCACGTGTTTGCCGCCGAACAGGCGGCCGCGCGACGTGGCGTGACGGATCTCGACGGTGGCGAGACCGGCGCAGCTCGGCGCCGGCGGGCACTCGCACGCTGCGACCGGCGCGCGCAGGCTGATCGCGCTCTCCGGGCAGGGCTGGATCGGGTACAGCGGGCAACGATCGGGGACGCCGTCCCACTCGACGCGGTCGATGGCGAAGCCGTGGCGGGTGATGCTGCCGTCGGTGTCGAGGCGCACGTTGACGAAGCGCTCGCGCGTGTCGATCCACTCGGTCCAGGTGTCGTCGTGGGTGCCGTCGAAGCTCTGGATCACGCCCGAGGTCGGCTCGACGGTGACGAAGTCGTAGCGGGCCTCGGTGCGCAACACCGAGAAGTGCAAGCGCACGCGTTGCGTGCACGACGGCAGGGTCGACAGGTCGACGCGCCACACCCGATCGAGGTTGTTGGTGTAGGGGTGCGGCGATTCGACCGAGATCGGGACGATCCTGGACCCGGCGTCGGCCTTGCCATCGTCGGCGGTGGGGCGGGTCGGCGGCAGGCTGTCGTCGACGATGCCCTTGGCGTCATCGGGCTTGTCGAGGGAGCAGCCGGCGAGAGCCAGGCTGCCGAGGCAGGTGGCGGCGGCCACCGTCAGCAGGGTGCGCGAAGCGACGGACATGCCCGCGCCCGTAGCAACCTCCGTTCCACGCGACGGGCCCCTGATTCAGCCCGCATCGGCTCCATCGGCGTCTCGCGCGCCGTCCACCGAGACGACGGGGCCGCGCTCCGGTGGCCTCCCGAGTTGCCTTGTCGCCGCGGTCCCCCAGCGCGGCGAGCCTGGTTCACACCCTCCGGATCTTGCTCCGTTCTCCACCGGCGGAGTCGTTCCCGTGGGCACGTGCCCGACGGCAACGCCGGCGCGGTCAACAACCTGATGGCTAACGGCACCGTGATCACCGCCGCGCCGGGCGCCTGATCGGTCGCCCTCAGTGGCCGCTGTGGCCATCGCCGCCGGCCGGCTGGCCGGGCTCGAGATGGAGCTCGAACCGCGCGGTCTCGGTCTTGCCGCCGACGGTCGCGGTGACGACCGCCGCCGGATGGCCGCCGGGGATCGCCGCGCCGGTGCCTTCGAAGTGGTCGCCCTGCGCGGTGGCGACGATGTCGGCGTAGCCCTTGGCGGCCACCTTGATCTTCACGGTCGCGCCGGTGGCCACGCGTGGGGCGAGCTGCTCGTCGAGGAGCCAGACCTGGAACTTCCCGGACGCCGCGGCGACCAGCTCGATGTGGCCGCCACTGGTGGACTTGACCTGGCCGCCGTGAGGCGCGGCGTGGGTGTGCTCACCGGAGGCGCTGTGATCGCCGGGGGCGCCGTGATCTTCGTGACCGCGCTCCGTGCCGTCCGGCATCTTGCCGGTGAGGACGTACTCGATCGGGAGGTTGGTGAAGCTCGCCACCGGCTTGCCGTCCTTCGAGTAGGTGATCGCGACCTTGGCGCCGGTGGTCGGCGCGGGCTTGCCAGTGGCCTCCCAGACGGTGTCGTCGGCGGAGCGGCGCATCGCGAGCTCCTCGCCGGCGACGGTCAACGTGACGCCGTCGAACGTCGACGCTGGCAGCACGTCGCGGGCGCCGTCGCTCACGTAGACGCGGTGCTTGCCGGCCTTCGTGTCGAGGACGATCTCGACGTGGTACGTGGCGTCCATCATCACGATGCCGCCGTGCGCCGGATCGTGGCTGCCGTGCGGCTGGGCCGGCTTCACTGGCGTGCTCGGCGTGGTTGCGTGCGTGCCCTGGTTGTCCTGGTCCGCCTTCTTGTCCTCGCCCTTCGAGCAGGCGGCCAGGGCGGCGGCGGCGACCATCGCGACGAGCGCGCTACGCCACCGGTTCGTGTGCTTCCAGATCGATGTCACGGTGCTTCTCCTTCTTGTCGCGAGGTGGCCGCGCCAGCGCCTTGGCGAGCGCCGGACGGCCGAACTTCCAGAACACGACCGGGGTCACGATCAGATCGAGCAAGGTCGCGCTGGCGAGGCCGCCGAGGATGACCACGGCGACCGGGTACAGGATCTCCTTGCCGGGCTCGCCGGCCGCGAGGACGAGCGGCACGAGCGCGAGGCCGGCGGTGAACGCGGTCATCAGGACCGGCACGAGGCGCTCGAGCGAGCCGCGGATGATCATCCGTTCGTCGAACGCCGCGCCCTCCTCCTTCACGAGGTGGATGTAGTGCGAGATCATCATGATCGTGTTGCGGGACGCGATCCCGCACAGCGTGATGAACCCGACCAGCGTCGCCACCGAGAGGACGCCGTCGGTGAGCCAGATCGCCGCGACCGCGCCGATCAGCGCGAGCGGGATGTTGAGGAGGATCTGGAGCACCACCCGCACGTCGCGGAAGTGGCTGTGCAGGACGAGGAAGATGAGGAGGAACGAGACGATCGAGAGGATCGCGATCCGCCGCGTCGCCGACTGCTGGCTCTCGAACTGGCCGCCGTACTGGACGTAGAACCCGGACAGGTCGACGCGCGCGGCAATGTCGCGCTGGATGTCGCCGACGACGCTGCCGAGATCGCGGTCGCCGACGTTGGCGGACACGACGATCCGGCGCTGCGCGTTCTCGCGGACGATCTGATTGGGACCGGACGTCTCCACCACCTCGGCAAGGACGCGCAGCGGGACGCGGCCGGCCGGCGTATCGATGAGGATGTTCTCGATGGCGGTCCGGTCGACGCGCGAGGCATCGTCGAAGCGGACGACGACGTCGTACGTGCGCTGGCCGTCGAGCACCTGCCCGACCACCTTGCCGGCGAGCGCCGCCTCGAGCTGCTCGACCAGGGCGCCAGGCTGGACGCCGCGGTTGCGCGCCTCGTCGCGCTTCACCCGGATGCCAAGCTGGGGGATCAGCACTTGCTTCTCGACCTGGAGATCGGTGACGCCGGGGACGGTCGCCATGACCGCGCGGACCTCCTCGGCTTTCGCGCGCAGGGCGTCGAGGTCGTCGCCGAAGATCTTGACGGCGATCTGTGCGCGCACGCCGGACAGCAGGTGATCGAGCCGGTGCGAGATCGGCTGCCCGATGTTGACGACCACGCCGGGCAACACGTCGAGGCGCTGGCGGAGATCGGCGAGGATCTGCTCGCGACTCCGTCCGGAACTGCGGAGGTCGACGTCGATCTCGGTGTAGTGAACGCCCTCGGCGTGCTCGTCGAGCTCGGCGCGGCCGACGCGACGGCCCGTCGACACCGCCTCGGGGACCTGGAGGATGAGCTCCTCGGCAAGCGTCCCGATTCGATCGGACTCCGAGAGCGAAGTGCCCGGCGTGGTGAGGAGGTTGATCGTCACCGTGCCCTCGTTGAAGGACGGCAAGAACGAGCGGCCGAGCATCGGCACCGTGGCCACCGCCGCGATCACCAGCGCCGCCGCCCCAGTCATCACCCAGCGCGGGTGCCGGAGCGTCCAGCGCAGGATCGACGTCTGCCGCGTCTTGAGGAAGCGGACCAGAAAGCCGTCCCTCTCGTGCGCCATCACCCGCGCGTCGGGCAAGAGGTAGTACGCGAGCACCGGCGTCACGGTCAGCGAGACCACCAGCGAGGCGACGATCGCGACGATGTACGCGACGCCGAGCGGCGCGAACAGGCGGCCCTCGATGCCGCTCATCGCGAACAGCGGCACGAACACGAGGATCACGACCGCGGTCGCATACACGATCGAGTTGCGAACCTCCGACGACGCTCGGTAGACCACGGTCGCGACGGGCAACCGCTGGTCTTCCGGCAGGTGGCGGTTCTCCTTCAACCGCCGGAACACGTTCTCTACGTCGACAATCGCGTCGTCGACCAGCTCACCGATCGCGACCGCGAGGCCGCCGAGCGTCATCGTATTGATCGACAGCCCCATCGCCTTCATCACGATGGCGGCGACCACGAACGACAGCGGGATCGCCGTCAGGGTGATCAACGTGGTGCGGAAGTTGAGCAGGAACAGGAACAGGACGATCACGACGAGGAACGCGCCGTCGCGCAGCGCCTCCTCGACGTTCGAGACCGACGCCTTGATGAAGTTGGCCTGCCGGAACAGGACCTTCACCTCGACGTCGTCGGGCAGCACCGTGCCGCGCGCGTCGGCGAGCACGCGCTCGACGGCGTCGGTCAGGGCGACCGTGTCGGCGCCAGGCTGCTTCTGGACGCTCAGGATCACCGCCGGCCGGACCGCGACCGCACCCGTCTTCTCGTCCTTGACGCCGACGCCGGCGTCGCCACGCTTGATCCGCGGCGCCTCGACGATCGCCGCCACTTGCGCGAGCGTGATCGGCACACCATTGCGCAGCGCGACGACGGTCCCGGCGAGCTCTTCGATCGACGCCGTGCGCGCCAGGTTGCGGACCAGGTACTCCTGGCTCTTGCGATCGAGGAAGCCGCCGGTGCTGTTGCCCTGGCTCAGCGCGGCGGCGGCCTCGACCTCCTCGA
The DNA here is from genome assembly GCA_005779305.1 of Myxococcales bacterium. Taxonomy (GTDB): domain Bacteria; phylum Myxococcota_A; class Polyangia; order Haliangiales; family Haliangiaceae; genus UBA2376. The sequence goes on along the minus strand of SXJR01000533.1, from coordinate 4,789 downwards.
GCGACACGCCGGCGGCGGCGAGCTTCTTCGGATCGATCAGGACCTGGTACTGCTTCACGCCGCCGCCGATCGCGATCACCTGCGCGACGCCGGGGATGGCCAGGAGCCGCGGCCGGAGGCCCCAGTCCGCGGAGGTACGGATGTCCATCGGCGCGGTCGCGCCGTCGCGCGAGTACAGGCCGATCAACATGATCTCGCCCATGATCGACGACACCGGTCCCATCGCCGGCGTCACGCCTTCGGGGAGCTGCTCGCTCGCGAGCTGCAGCCGCTCCTGCGTCATCTGACGCGCGCGCAGGATGTCGGTCGACCAGTCGAATTCGACGTAGACGATCGACAGCCCGACGCCGGACTGCGAGCGGATCCGCTGCACGCCCGGCGCGCCGTTGAGCGCGGTCTCGAGCGGTCGGGTCACCAGCACCTCGACCTCCTCGGGCGACAGCCCGCCCGCCTCGGTCATGATCGTGACGGTCGGCCGGTTGAGGTCCGGGAAGACGTCCACCGGCAGGCTGCGCACGACCAGGTAGCCGTACACGACGAGCAGCGCGGCGCCGGCGACGACGAGCGTCCGGTTGCGCAGCGCGAACTTGATGATGGCGTCGAACATCGGATCACCGCGCCGTGCGCAGCTGGTAGGTGCCCTGGGTGACCACGCGCTCGCCCGGCTTGAGGCCGGCGCGCACGGCCCAGTCGTCGCCGTCGCGCTCGCCGAGGACGACCTCGCGGCGCGCGAACTCCTCGGGGGTCTCGTGGACGTACACGAAGCGCCGGCCGCCCTCCTCGATCACCGCAGCGTCGGGGACGACCAGCGCCTCGCGCGGCGTACCCGCGCCGATCGCGACCTCGGCGAACATGCCGGGACGGAACGCACCGGAGGCGTTGTCCACCTCGAAGATCGCCTTCACGGTGCGAGTCGATGGATCGACGAGCTGACCCAGCCGGAACAGCCGGCCGCGGAACGCGTTCGGACGCCCTTCGAGGCGGATATCGGCGGTACCCGCCTCCTCGACGCGCGCGAGGTCGCTCTCGAAGACGTCGGCCTCGACCCACAGCCGCGACGGCTCGATGATGGTGTAGAGCTTCTGGTCGGCGGCCACCTGCTCGCCGAGGGACACCTCGGCCTCGGCGATCACGCCGTCGATCGGCGCGGTCACGGTGACGCGGCGGAGCGATCCGCCTCCGAACAACCCGACTTGCTTGGTCGCCAGCTCGAGGTCGCGCTCGGCGAGCTCCAGCTCGAGCTCGGCCTGCTCGATCTCCTTCTTCGACACCACGCCCTCGAGCGCGCGACGGCGATCGAGCTCGCGCTTGGCCTGATCGCGGCGCGCGCGCGCCTGGGTCACCGCCGTCCGCGCCTCGAGCTCGCGGGCACGCAGGTCGCCGCTCTCCGCGGCACCCGGGGTCTGCTCGAGCACGAGGAGCACCTGGCCCTTCTTCACCCGGTCGCCGAGGAACGGCAGCGCGCCACTCCTGGGCGCGAGCACGCGACCGGGCTGCGGCGCCGCCAGCAAGGCATGGCCGTCGATGCGCGGGCCGACCCGGCCGACGGTCTCGATGCGCGCCGACACCTCGCGCTTGTCGGCGACGTGGGTCAGCACCCGGAGCAGGAACTGCGATTCCTTGGCCATCGCGGTCATCCCGGCGCGCGCGACGGGTGCGAGGGTCGCGGGCTCGGGCTCGCCGTGGTCCTCACCGCCGTGCCCGCGCGCGACGAGGGGCGCCGAGATCGCGAGCAGGATCACCGCAGTCGGGACCGCCTGGCGCATCGCGCGCCGCCGCCGTGCGAACACGATCGCGCCGACGACGAGGACGACAAGGACGCCTGCCCCGATCGCGATCGGCCTCCACGGGATGTCGGCGTCCGCGTGCGGGGCGCCAGTGGCGGCGGGCGCCGGCGCGAAGTCCAGCGGCGCGATCTCGACGAGATCGAGACGTTCGCCCGCGGTGATGGTCGCGATGATCGGGAACGCCCCAGCGGGGATGGTCGCGATCGCGTGATACATCCCCGCTGCACCGGCGGGCTCGGCGGTGACCGTCACCGGCGGATCCGACTGGATCTCGAGCGCGACGGTCGCGTCTCCGATCGGCGCGTTGGTCGCCCAGTCGGCGACGAACACCTTCAGATCGCCGCGCCTCGCGGGATCGAGGCGGACGAGGACCTCGAACTGACCGGTCTGACCGTAGGACGAGCGCTGGCCCGCGGTGGTCGCTGCCGGCGTCGGCCTGGTCTCGCCGTGGTCTTCGCCGCCGTGCGCACGTGCTGCGGTCGCGGTCACGGTGAGCACGGCGAACGTCGCCAGGATCGACAACAGGGGACGGGTCATCGGTCTTCTCCGGTGCCGACCGCGAGGTCGAGCTCGGCGTCGGCGAGCGCGCCATCGCGACGCGCCTCGAGCGCGGTGATCTTGACGGCGAGCACGCGGTCGCGGATCGCGAGGTATTCGGCCAGGTCGATGTGCTTCTCCGTCCACGCGCGCTCGTACCGCTCCAGCGTGGCCGCGACCGCGGTGACGGCATCGTCGAGCGCGGCGATCCGATCGCGGGCGGCGGCCCGGCGAGCCGACGCGGCGACCACCTCCTCGGCGACGCGCGCCTCGATACCCGCCTGGCGAGCTTCGGCCTCGGCGGCGCGGCCGCGCGCCTCGGAGATCTCGCCCGCGTTCGAGCGGAAGAGCGGCAAGGGGATCGAGACGCCGACCGTGAACAGGTGGTCGGTGTCGCGCGCCTCGTCGATCAGGGCCGGCTGGAAGTCGTCGCCGACGAGGATCCCGCGCTCGAGCGCGTAGCCAGCCACGAACGTGAGGTTCGGCAGCCGCTCGCGGCGTCGGAGGTCCACCTCGGCGCGCGTGGCGGCGACCTCGCGCGCCGAGGCGGCGAGATCGGGACGGCCGGCGACCGCGTCGTCGACCAGCGCCTTGGTATCCGCGTCGCTCGCAATGCTCGGGAAGTCGCCGGCCGCGGTCGTTCCGGCGTTGGCGTCCGCGCCGATCAGCCGGTTCAGCGCCGCGCGCGCGACCTCGGCCTCCGCCGTCGCCGACCAGAGCTCGGCCCTGGCCAGCGCGAGATCGCCGCGGAGGAGCTGCAGCTCGGCGTCGCCGAGATCACCGGCGGTGACCCGCTGCTCGGCGGACTCGACCAGCCGCGCCGCGGCGTCGACAACCTCGGTGGCGAGCGCGCCGCGCTGCTCCTGGAACATGAGCTCGTAGAACGCGACCTGCACGTCGGCGCGCAACCGGCGCCGCTCGTCGTCGGCCTCGAGCGTGCGCGCCTGCACGTCTTCGGTCGCGACCCGGAGGCGCAACCCGCGCTGGCCGAACAGCTCGAGCTCCTGGCTGAGCGACGCGTCGAAGGACACCTCGCCCTGGCGCGCGAACAACGCGTCGGACGCGAGCCCGAGATCGAGCTCGGGACGCGACGGCACCCGCTGACCCGCCGTCGTCCGGCGGCCGCGCGCCTGCGCGACGCGCGCTTCGGCCTCGGCGATCGCGGGATTCCGCGCCTCGGCGGCCCCAACCGCCTCGTCGACGGTGAGCGGCGCCGCCGAGGCGGCCGCCGGAGCGATCAGCACCGCGACGAACAGAACTCCTGGGAGTCGAGACACCGAGCGGAGAATGAGCAACCGCCATTCCAAGCAACCGCCCTGCGAATTCGGGCCGTTGCGCGATCCGATCCGTAACCGATTCGGTCACGTGTGATGCGCCCATCCGGGCGAGTCGATGGACGGTGCGCGGACCGATCGGTCCTTCCGAGCGCCGTCTCGACCATCGCGAGCGCGTCGGCGACCCGCAGGCCGTACCGCGCGGTCGGCTGCCGATCGTGCTGGAACGCGGTTCACCCGTGGCGCGAGGATTGCTAAGGCGTAATGAACCGGCGCCTGTGGCGTCAGGTCCTACATGCACGAACACGCGCCTCACGAGCACCACGAGGCGGCGCCAATCAGCGCGCAGGACCGGTCCACCGATCCGGTCTGCGGGATGAAGGTGTCGCCCTCGACTCCGCACCACACCCACCATGGCGGTCACGAGGTGCTGTTCTGCAGCGCGCGCTGTCGAGAGACGTTCGTTGCCGATCCAGCGCGTTACACGACCGCGGAGCCCACGCCGCGGCCGGCGCCGGCGCCCGCCGCTGGCGTCGAGTACACGTGCCCGATGCACCCCGAGATCGTGCGCGACGGTCCCGGGACGTGCCCGATCTGCGGGATGGCGCTCGAGCCGCGCACCATCACCGCCGAGACCGGCCCGGACCCGGAGCTGCGCGACATGACGCGCCGATTCTGGGTGGCTGCCGTGCTGTCCCTGCCGCTCGCGGTGCTCGTGATGGCCGACATGCTCGGCGCGCCGCTCCTGTCGATGAACGTCCGGCCATTCGTCGAGCTCGCGCTCGCCACCCCGGTCTGCACCTGGGCGGCGTGGCCGTTCTACGTCCGCGCTGTCCAGTCGGTGCGGCGCCTGCGCCTCAACATGTTCACGTTGATCGGCCTCGGCGTCAGCGTCGCGTTCGGCTACAGCATCGTCGCAGCGCTGGCGCCGGGCATCTTCCCGGCGTCCTTCCGCGAGATGGGCGAGGTCGCGACCTACTTCGAGGCGCCCGCCGTGATCGTCACGTTGCTCCGGCTCGGCCAGGTGCTCGAGCTGCGCGCCCGCGGGCAGACCAGCGCGGCGATCCGCAAGCTCCTCGGCATGGCGCCTGGCTCCGCACGACGGATCGCCGAGGACGGCACCGAGGCCGACGTCCCGCTCGATCAGGTCCAGGTCGGCGACAAGCTGCGCGTGCGCCCCGGCGAGAAGGT
>SXJR01000532.1 GCA_005779305.1 Myxococcales bacterium | reverse complement strand
TCGCCGCGCGAGTCTTGCTCCCATCGGTCGAACTCGACGTCGATCTGGTCCGGCGCTGTCCCGCTGATCAGGAGCTTGCCCTGGTGATGCGCCTGGTGGTGCGCAAAGCACAGGCACACCAGGTTCGACGGGTCGTTGGTCCCGCCGTCCTCGCGGTGCACGATGTGGTGGATCTGCAGCCAGCGCGCCGAGCGGCATCCAGGTACCTGGCAGCGGCCTCGATCGCGCCGCTCGATCAGGCGCGCCACGGCGGGTGGAATCTCCTGCACCGCGCGCGAGGGAGTCGACGCGCTGGTCTGGGCGATGTGCTCGGCGTCGCAGCGCGCCTGTTCGACAGTCGACGGTGGGACGTCGATCGCGCGGCCGCCGGCGTCGTGCCAGCCCCTATCGCAGCTCGGACAAACAGTGAGCGCGATCTGGTAGGGCGTCTTCCGAGACGCCGCGCGGTCACGCGCGGCGCGTGAGCTCTCGGACCGCCGTGTACGCCAGCGCGCCCTGCTCGAGCGCCGCTGCCATGGTCGGCAGCTCGGTCAGCGCACGTGCGACCCGAAGCCGTTCTTTGCCCGCTTGCGGTCCGTGGCCGAGCACCCGCTCCACGTACTCCAGCATCGACGCCAGCCCGAGATGCGATGCACCTGGGCGCTCTCCGCGAGCGCGAGCCAGTGCAGCTCCTCGGCGTCCACGGCGGCACGGCGTCTCGCCACGCGGCGCAGTTGCCGATCGATCTCGCGCCAGCTCGGTCCGGAGCCGTCCTTCTCCGCCGGTCCCACGTGGAACCGCCACTCGATCTCGCCCCTGTCCTCGAATATCGCCTGGTCCTCGAACATCGCCGCCTCCTCTGGATTCCAGCTGCGCTCGGATCCGCGTTCCACCTGTAGCACGACGAGATTCGACGCTCTGGTCTGCCCGCAGCGCGACGATCACGGGTCTCGACTCCGATTTTCCGTCGACGACGAACTTCGTCGCGCACGCGCGAGCTGACGCGCGCTGGGTGTAGATCGTTGCGAATTGTCGGTCGCGAGCTCGAAAGGCTTCGAGAACCCGTCAAGGCATTTCTCCAGAATCCTCGACGGAGAGCGCGCCGTGTTAGCCTCGGCGGCGGATGGAAGTCATCGGCGTCGTGGTCGTGCTCGTCATCGCGGCGATCATCGCGCTCTCGCTGCGCAGCGCCGGCAAGCGCCGCGATGCGCTCGCCGGCCTGGCCCGCGCCCTGGGCGGTCATTCCTTCAGCAACGGCGCCGAGGGCGTGTTCGAGGGCGTGGCGACCCGGCTCGAGTTCGAGACCCGCGGCAGTGGCTCCTCGTCCGAGTCGTGGACGTACATCCATTGCCAGCTGCCGACGGGCTATCCGTTCACGCTCCACGTGGCCAAACACGGCTGGCTCGACAGCAACGGCAGCCCACGCGACGGCGTCGCCGACCTTCAGTTCGGTGACGAGGCGTTCGACAAGCGCTATCGCGTCGAGGGCGCGCCGACGGACGTGGTGCGGCGGGTGCTCACCCCCGAGGCGCGGGTCTACCTGCTGGTCGAGGGCAATGCCGAGCTCATGACCGAAGACGGCCGCCTCCGCCTCGCCGTGCGCGGCTGGCTCGAGGACTGGAGCAAGTCGGGACCGGCGCTGACCTGCGTGGCGCGCATCGCCGCCGCGGTCCGCCAGGCCACGCTGTCCGTCGAGGCGGAGACGCCGATGGTGCAGGCGGCGGACGTCTACCGCGGCATCCCGAGCGACGCGCCGCTCCAGCAGGCGAGGGCGGCGCGCGCCGCCGAGGTCCAGCATGTCGAAGCGTCGCTGGCGGGCCGGGCCCAGCGGCTGAAGACGCTGCAGGTCGTGATCGTGGTCGTGTTCGTGATCGGAGCCCTGGCGGCCATGTCGTCCATGATGGGCGGTCCCTGAGCATGTCCCTCCCACCCGGTCCCACCTATCCGAGCGTCGTGTCACTGGTCCACTTCGCCCAGCGGCCGCTGCCGTGGTTCGACGAGCTGGCGGCGAAGTACGGCGACCCGTTCACGGTGAAGTTCCCGGGCATGGGCGACTACGTGATCGCGTCGGCGCCCGAGCTGATCAAGCAGATCTTCAACGGCGACCCTGACGTGCTCCACGCCGGCAAGGCCAACGCGCTCCTGCGACCGATCGTCGGCCAACACTCGGTGCTGCTCCTCGACGGTGCGCCGCACCTGCGCCAGCGCCGGCTCCTGTCACCGCCGCTGCGCGGCGATCGCATGGCGGCGTACGCGTCGCTGATCGCCGAGATCACCGGCGCCACCCTCGACCGCATGCCGGTGGGCAAGCCGTTCGCGCTCCACGAACACATGCAGGCGATCACGCTCGAGGTGATCCTGCGCGCGGTCTTCGGCCTGGCCGAGGGCGCGCGCATGAGCGAGCTCCGCGAGCTCCTGGTCGCGATGCTCGAACCGCCGCCGGCGATCATGGCCTTCGTGCCGGTCCAGTACCTCGACTTCCCGCTCAGCCCGTACCGGGTCTTCCTGCGCCGCCGGGCCGCCGTCGATCGCGCGCTGCGCGACGTGGTGCGGGCGCGCCAGGCCGAGCCCGAGCGGATCGGCACCGACATCCTGTCGCTCCTGCTCGGCGTGCGCGACGAGCACGACCAGCCCATGACCGAGGACGAGCTGTGCGACGAGCTCGTCACCATGCTGGTCGCCGGCCACGAGACCACGGCCACCGCGCTGTCGTGGGCGTTCGCCTGCATCCTCGAGTACCCCGAGGTCGGCGCCCGCCTCGCCGCCGAGCTCGACGGTGCGCGCGGGCCCACCGGCGCCATCGATCCAGCATCGGTCGCCGGGCTCGAGTACCTCGACGCGGTGGTCAAGGAGACCCTGCGGCTGCGCCCGATCATCCCCGACGTGGTGCGCCAGCTCCAGCGCCCGATGGCGTTCGCCGGCTACGACCTGCCGGCCGGCGTGAACCTGACGCCGTGCATCCACCTGGCCCACCGCCGCCCCGAGACCTACCCCGAGCCGACGCGCTTCCGGCCCGAGCGCTTCCTCGGCGCCAAGATCGATCCGTACACCTGGCTGCCGTTCGGCGGTGGCATCCGCCGCTGCCTGGGCATGGCCTTCGCGCTCTACGAGATGAAGATCGTGCTGGCCGTGATGGTCTCGCGCGCGCGTCTGGACCTGGCGGTGCCGGGCCGCGTGCGCGAGATCCGCCGCACCATCACGATCGCGCCCCGGGGCGGCACCCGGGTGGTGCTGCGCCAGCGCTCGACCTCGTGACCGTCAGCGCGCAGCGATCAATTCCCGCGGTACGGCCTCCGCCGCATCGTCGGCCGCCCGGTCGCCGGCCTGGGGCCGCGGCGCAGCGCTCGCGTCTCGGCGGCGGTCCAGGTCGTTGGCTTCTCGCCGCGGGCCAGGGCCGCCCGACACTCCGGGCAGTCGTGGAGCATCTCCTCGGTGGTCAGACCGGTCATGTCGAGGCTCTCGACGACCGCGATGGCCTCGGGATCGCCGAGGTCGGCGCGACGCTCGAGGTGCTCGACCTCCTCGATCGTGTACGTCCTGCCGCCGCGGGCCTGGAGCCGCGTCTCACCGGTGTTCCTGTCGGTCACGAGCTGTCTGGGTCTTGGCTTCATGAACCGGCCTATCGACGGCGTCCCGGGCCGGTTGCGCGAGGCCGTCGAGGAATCGTCCAAGTGATGTAGATCGTTAGTGAAGAATCTGAAAATGCGGATTGGGTTGCGACAATCGGGCGTGGTCCCCTCCAGGTAGTCGATGAAGAACCTCGCCCTCGCCGCCCTCGTCTTCACCGGTTGCATTCCTCCGCCCGCGTCCGGTCCCGGCTACGCGCCGCAGCCCGGCACCGAGGCCGCCGCGGCCGAGCCGTCGCCGTCGGAGGCGAGCGGCACGACCTGCATACAGATCGTCCAGTGCCTGGCCGGCTGCGGCGAGGACACCGCGTGTTTCCCGGCCTGCATCGAGCAGGGCGACCCGGACTCGCAGGCCGCGGTCGGCGCGCTCCTCGAGTGCAACGCCGCCGGTGACGTCGACTGCACGCCCCAGCTCGACACCTGCCGCGCGACCGGCACGGCCTACGCGGGCGGCGGCGCCCCGGCCGGCGGTGAGGTGGCAACGACCAGCTACGCGATGTTGCCGGGCCAGCCCCACAGCACCGAGAACCTGATCCCCTGGCTGACCGGCGAATGGATCGGCAGCCGCCACCAGTTCGTGTTCTACGGCGACGGCCGCGTGCGCCGCTCCGACGGCTCGGGCGTCACCTACGGCCGGCCCGGCACCACCGCCGACGACAAGCACTGTGTTTCGCTCGTCAACGACACCGGCACGGTCACCCAGGAGGGCGACCTCCTCATCATGGTGTTCGAGGCGACCGACACCAACCACTGCGGCGAGAAGACCCACACCGCTGGCCTGACCGTGCGCTATCGCATCGACTGGTTCGACAACGCGTACGACAACGATCCCTACTTGCAGCTGGTGCTGCGCGACATCGACTGCACCGCCGGCTCGATGTGGTGCGACGACGGCATGAACCGGCGGTAGTTCGCCGGCGGGCACCGCCGCGGTGCTACAACCTCAGCAGGATGGCGGACTTCACGTTGCCTGACGAGCTGATGTTCAACCGCGGCCCCATCGCCGATGCGGAGGCGTACGCCCAGGAGCGCCGATGCGCGTCGTGGCTGTGCCTGACCGGCGACGAGTTCGCCGCCATGGAGGGCGGCATGTCGTTCGCGCAGGTGCAGGCGGCGACGCCGCACACCGCGCAGGTCGTCTCCGATCCGCCGCGCACGCTGGATCTGGCGCTGGCCCGCCGGCACGTCGTCGCCCTCGACGCGCTGCCGCGGCCGACGCTGGTCACGTGCCGCAAGGGGCCGCGCTCGTCGGCGGTCGCGTACATGTACGCCGGCCTTCGTGGCGGCGCGGCGCCCGCCGACGTCATCGCCGCCGGCGAGCGCGACGGTGCTCCGTTCGCAGCGTTCGACGAGTACAAGGCCTGGGTCGTCGAGGCCATCGAGGCCCTGGCGCAGGACCCGCCGGCGTTGCCGTGGACGGTCAACTATGCGGATGGCTCGGCCAACGCCTACCGGCTCGAGGCCACCGCCGGCGGCGTGCGCTTCGTCTACGAGCCGGTGACGCCGGAGCGGAGCTCGACCGGTATGTACAGCGGCGGCGACCCCATCGACACCCAGCTCGCCCTCGACGATCCACGGCTCGCCGCGATCTGGCGCCACGTCGCGGCGGTGGAGGCCGATCCGTCGCTGCACGTCGCCGAGCGCCACAAGGGCGACGGCGCCTTCCTGGTCGACAGCGACGGCGTGACCCGGCGCTTCATGGTCGTGCGCCGGGCGATCCTCGAGCTCGACGATCTGCTCGAGGATCTGCGCCGGATCCCATGACTTACGCGACGCCTCGGACCGGGTGGCAACTCGAACAGCCACTTCTCGCGCACCCGGCGGTGAATTAGTCTTCCGCCCGAACGTACAGGAGAGACCCCATGGACCACTCGACTTCCGCCCGTCCTGCCCGCCTCGTGCGGGCTTCGCTCGCCCTCGCCGGCCTCGCGCTGTCGGCCGGCACCGCCGTCGCCGAGAATGTGGAGATCCGGATCGCCACCCTGGCGCCTGACGGCAGCTCGTGGATGAAGATCCTGACCAAGGGCGCAACCGAGATCGCGACCAAGACCGAGAAGCGCGCGAGCATCAAATACTACGCCGGCGGCGTGCAGGGCGACGAGCGCGACGTGGTCCGCAAGATCAACCTCGGCCAGCTCGATGGCGGGGCCATGACGTCGGTCGGCCTGTCGATGATCGACGAGAGCATCCGCGTGCTCGAGCTGCCGCGCCTGTACGCGAGCACCGAGGAGATGGACTACGTCGCCGACAAGATGTGGCCGTACTTCCAGGCGAAGTTCGAGAAGAAGGGCTTCAGGCTGCAGGACCGCGGCGACGTGGGCTGGATCTACCTCATGTCGAAGGACGAGCTGAAGTCGTCATCTGATCTCAAGAGCGCGAAGATCTGGATGTGGGGCGACGACAGCATCGTCCGCGCCATGTACAAGAAGCTCGGCATCTCGGGCGTGCCCCTCGGCGTCCCCGAGGTCGAGCCGGCGCTCACCACCGGCCGCATCACCGCCTGCTACGGCTCGCCACTGGCCGCCGTGGCGCTGCAGTGGAACACCAAGATCAAGTACATCACCAGCATGCCGATGAGCTACGGCATCGCGGCGACGGTGGTGAAGATCGACGTCTTGAAGAAGCTGAGCGCTGACGACGCCGCGCTGGTGGCCAAGATCACCAAGGGCATGCAGAAGGTCCTGCGCAAGCAGATCCGCAAGGACAACGAGTCGGCGAAGAAGCAGATGGAGCGCAAGGGCGTGAAGGTGTCGGAAACGCCAGCGGACATGATCACGACGTTCGACAAGGCGGCGGCCGACGTGTGGAAGGAGCTCACCGGCAAGATGTTCACCAAGGCCGAGCTCGAGATGGTCCTCAAGCACCGCGACGACTACCGCGCCAAGACCCCGGTGAAGTGAGCCTCGATCCGGCGGCCGATGTCGCGCTCGATCGGGTCGCCCCGACCCGACGCCCCGCTGGTCGCGCCGCCGGGACGCAGCGCTGGCGCGAGCTGCTGTTCGTGCACTGGTCGTTCGACGCCGCCGACGTGCGCGCGCTGGTGCCGGCCTCGCTCGAGCTCGATCTCCGGGATGGGCGAGCCTGGGTGGGCCTGGTGCCCTTCCGCATGGAGGCGACGCGGTCGTGGTGGATGCCGCGGTGGGCCGGCCTCGAGTTCCTCGAGACCAACCTGCGGACCTACGTGCACCGCGACGGCGTCCCCGGCATCTACTTCTTCTCGCTCGAGGCCAGCTCGGCGCTGGCGGTCCGCGCCGCGCGGCTCCTGTGGGGACTGCCGTACTTCCGCGCGCAGATGACGGCCGTGCGCGACGGCGGCCGCGTCACCTATCGCTCGGCCCGGCGGGGCGCGGGCGGCGCCGCTGACCTCGACGTCGCCTACGACGTCGGCGCCGACCTCGGCCCGTCGGCGGTCGGCACGCTCGAGCACTTCCTCCTCGAGCGTTACGTCCTGTTCGTCGAGCACCGCGGCCGCCTGCGCCGCGGCCACGTCCACCATCCCCCCTATCCGGCGCGCCGCGCCACGATCCACGCCCTCGAGCAGAGCCTGCTCACCGCCGCCGGCCTCCCGGCCAGCGGCCGCCTCGAGACCGTCCACTACTCCGACGGCGTCGAGGTCGAGGTCTTCGGCCCGCTGGCGTGACATCATCGCGGCATGTCGGGGGCTCGACCTGGCGTCGTCGTGATCGCGCTGCTGGCCACCGTCGCGTGTCGCCGCGCCGAACCGCCGAGGCCGTGGTCCGAGGCCTGGCTCGCGGGCGAGGCTGACCGCTACCTGGGCGCGGTCGCCGACCGGCGGGCCGCGCTCGAGGCGTCGCTGGTCAACCCCGACAACGTGTACTCGCGGCAGCGGCTGAAGGCGTACGGGTACGAGACCTCGGGCTGGGACGCGCTGCCGGTGTGGAACCCGCGCTCGCGCCCGATCGATCGCGCCGCCGCCGACGAGCTGGCGCGGCGGGTGTGGCCGACGTTGCCGGCGGAGCGGCTGTGGGACGGCACGCGGCCGACGACCCAGGCGGCGTGGGTGGCGCTCGGACGCCGCGTCTTCTTCGAGTTCCCGCTGCGGCCCGAGTTCGCGGTCGAGCACGTCCTGACGCCGTGGTCGCCCACCGCCGAGCTGCCCGCCGATGCCGCGGTCCAGGCCGCCGCGCTCGGCCTCGAGCGCACGCCGGCCGGCGACGTGCCCGGGCTGGTCGTCTTCGATGACGTCGACGGAAAGCCGCGGGTCGGCATCACCTGCGCCATCTGCCACACCGCGGTCCGCGACGGCGTGGTCGTGGCCGGCGCCGCCCGCCGCGGGCTCGATCTCGGCAAGCTGCGGCTCGCGTACTACCGGGACACCGGCACCACCGTCGATCCCGACCTGACCCGCCGCATGGCGACCTGGGGGCCGGGCCGGGCCGATGTCACCGAGGACGACGACGAGGATCCGGTCGCCATCCCCGATCTCTGGGGCCTGCGCGACCAGAGCTTCCTCACCCACGCCGGCACCATCCGCCACATCGGGCCGGCGGCGCTGGCGATCCGCCAGGAGACCCAGCTCCTCCACGCCAGCGGCCTGCGGGTGCGGCCGCCGCGCGAGCTGGCCTGGGCCCTGGCCATGTACCTCTACTCGATCGAACCGCCGCCGGCGCGGCCGGTGACCAACGCCGCCGTCGTCGCCCGTGGGGCCGAGCTGTTCGAGGTTCACTGTCGCCTGTGCCACGGCAGCGCCAGCGGCGGCGGCGATCCGGTCGCGGCCGAGCTGGTGGGCACCGATCCGTCGCTCGCCCACGGCAAGGCCCGCGGCACCGGGCGCTACCGCGTCACCTCGCTGGTGCGGGTCGCCGACGCCGCGCCTTACCTGCACGACGGCTCGGTGCCGACCCTGGCCCTGTTGCTCTCGTCGGATCGGCTGGAGCCGGGCTTCACCGGCGGCGTGCGCGGCCCGGGCCCGATCCGCGGTCACCTGTACGGGATCGATCTGCGCGTGCCCGATCGCGACGCGCTGATCCGCTACCTGGAGTCGCGCTGA
>SXJR01000531.1 GCA_005779305.1 Myxococcales bacterium | reverse complement strand
CGAACCCAGGGCCCATGACCGTGTCGCTCAGCAACATCGACAGGAGCACCTCGCTGGTCGCTCCCCCGATCCAGCGATCGTCGTCCGGCTTCAGTCGCGCCGGTGGATCAGCGGCGTCTCCAAGCGGAACCTCGACCCTCCAGCAGCCCTGGTTCTCGTTCCAGACGACCACGTGTCCAGGAAGCTCGGCCCATGCTCGTCGTTCGACCAGCTCGCTCAAGCGGGTTGGCATGTCCTGCGCGGGCCTCAGTCGTCGACCGACCAGTCGGTACCAGTCGCGCAGCACCTCGGGAAGACGGTCGCCCAACTCGCGCTCCACGGCCGAGATCTCCAGGTCGCTGTTGCCGTCACCCGCCCGCAGTGGAGCGGCGTACCAGCGGTTCACGAAGGCGTACAAACGCTCGGTCCACGTGGTCACGAACCGAGTGTAGCCCGCCCGCACCGCACCTCCGCTGCATCACCACCGCACCGGTGCACCTGCACCTCCTCGCCCCCATCCGGCCAGCTCTGACGCGCACTTCCGCGCCATCTCCGGCTGGCACATCGGCTGCTCATACGAGCGGCCATGCGCGTCACCTCGATCACCTCGATCAGCCCGATCGCCTCGCTGCTCAACGTCGCCATCGCCGCGGCCACCGTCGCCACCGTCGCCATCTCCCTGCTCTTCCCTCACCCTGCCTCCGCCCAATCCGCGCCCGCACCCGCACCCAGCATCCGGCTCGATCGCGGCTTCAAGCAGCCGCTGCTCTCGCCGCCGCTGAAGGCCCGCGTCGACGACACCCGCGTCAACGACCGCGGCTGGAAGCAGTGCGACCCGGGCGGCACCGCGTTCACCACGGCCAGGCCGCTCTTGACCTTCGAGGTCACCGAGCCGATGCCGCTGCGCATCCGGCTCGAGAACGACAGCGGCAGCGGTGACGCCTCTGGCTCGGGCGGGGTGATCGTCTTCCCCGACGGCAGCTACGTCTGCGAGAACAACGGCGGCCAGTTCTTCATGCAGAGCTGGCCCAAGGGTCGCTACTCGCTCCATCTCTACGGCCACGCGATCGGCGTCGGCGCCATGGTCCGCTTCGAAGATCCGCCGCGCGCCGAGCGCGATCTGGCCGCTGCGCTCACGAAGCTCCCCACCGTCACCCTCGGCGCCGACGGTGCGCTCAACCCGCGCCACGAGGAGGTCAAACCCACGATCGCGGTCGATGCCGGCGACGCCGGCCCGACCTGCGGCCGCGGCCGCCAGCGCCTCATGCCGCTGGCTCGCCTCGACGTGCGCCGCGAGTCGACCTGGTACGTCGCCAGCGGCGACGCCCAGCTCTTCGTCCTCACCGCCGGCGAGACGTGCCTCGATCCCACCGGTGCGCCGACGCTGCCGGCCGGCACCCACACCCTGTGGACGGTCCTGCCCATTGCCGGTGCGGCCGCCCGCTACCCGCTCGAGATCGCCGATCGCGCGGCCGCGCTCGCCCTCGCGCCCGCCGAGCGCCGCGACGCCGGCGCGCTCGACGCGCCGCTGGTCATCGCCGGCAGGGTCCGCGCCGGCGAGCGCTGGTACGCCCGCAGCGGCGCCTGCCGCGGCGCCGCCCGCGCGCCCGACTTCTACCTGGTGTCCGATCGCCCGCTGCAGAAGGTCACGCTGTCGCTCCTGTGGTCGCGGGCGCCCCAGCGCCTCCACGTCATGGGGCCGCTCGCCGACGTGAAGCCGTCGTCACAGCCTCGCTGCGGCGAGGACCGTGCCGGTGACGAGCATCGCTTCGACATCCTCGAGGGCACCTACGCGGTGTGGGTCGGCGGCGACGCGGCTGCGGCCGGCACCGACTACCACGTGCTGGTCCTGCGCGACGGCCTGTCGATCGACCCGATGACCTCGCTCGCGCCCATCCCCGAGGAGCTGTCGCTCGCCGATCGGGCGATCAAGCACCACTACCCGTACTTCCGGGGCGGCCCGGTCACGACGTGGACGCCGGTATGGACCACCACGCCCGATCGCTTGTTGGTCTACACCCGCGCTGCCGTCGACGGCACCGACGTGCCGGCCGGCGAGCCGCTGCTGGTCAACTGGTCGCAGCGGGACAAGACCAGCGCGTATCGCTACGACGGCTCCCCCATCTCGATCGACACCCGCCTCATCAGCGACACCCGTCCGGCGCAGGTGGTCTTGCCCGGCAAGCCGACCCTGCCCCGCGTCGAGTCCCTGTCCAGCGCTCGTGATCACGCCGGTCCCGAGGACCGCGCCGCCCTCGCCGCCTACCAGAAGCTCGACGACAAGTTCTCGGACTGCCTGTTCACGTACCTGCGCAAGCACGACCCCACCTTCCACAAGGACCACGACGTCTACCGGATCAGCGGCAGCAAGGTGGTCAACGTAGGCGACCAGATCGCCGCCGCCGGCGCCAGGAAGTGCGGCGAGAAGAAGCTCGACGCCGCCGGCAAGAACCTCGAGAAGCAGCTCGCCCGGACCCGGACCGCGCGCCACGTGTTGCACCTCGCGGCCGTGCGCAAGCGCTTCGGGCTGTGACCGCCCACCCGCAACCAGACCCGCACCCCAACCCGACAACGTCGCAAGGAACACTCGCCATGAAGCACACCCATCTCGCCGTCGCCCTCTGGGTGACCGCTGCGGTCATCCTCATCGGCCTCTTCACCAAGAGCTGGTTCACGCCCGAACGCGGCGACGGCGGCGTCGGCCTCACCGGCGTCGAGGTCTGCCGCGGCGATCGCTGCGAGACCGCCGCCTGGGACGAGCTCAAGCGGGCCCCGAAGGACATCGGCGTCTTCGGCTGGCTCGGCATGCTCGGCGGCCTCGGCGCCGCCGGCCTCGCCGCCGCGGTCGGCGGCCTGGTCGCCTCGGGCAAGGCCCAGCGGGTGCCCCTCAAGGTCATGAACGTCGTGCTCGGCGTGGCCGCGTTCTCGACGACGATGTTCGCCATGCGGGTCTTCGGCGAGATGTCGCGCGACGTCTCGATCGGCTACTCGGGCTTCCTCGCCATCGGCGGCATCATCGCCGCGGGCGCCATCCTCCAGCGCGGCGTCGTGCCGCTGACCAAGGCGGCGCCGACCTGAGGCCGTTGCCCGCCGGTCGAGCTCAGCTCGTCGGCTTCTTGGCCCGAGCGGTGCGGCCCGGCTTCTTGCCGCGCTTGGCCTTGGCCTTGGCGCTCGAGCCGGGGCCCGAGTAGTCGGTCCAGCGGTAGCTGGGCTCGCCGGGCGCGCGGTAGTCGACGTGGATGAACCCGGAGCGCGGGTAGATGCCGATGCCCATGCCGCCCGGATCGAGCGACTGGGCGTAGTCGTACATCTCGCGGATGGTCACGCCCTGGATGCGAATGTCCATCGCCGACGCGTGGTAGTGGCGGCTCGAGCTGCGCTCGGCGAAGCGGAAGCCGCTGACCAGCTCGATCTCCTTGCCGCCGAAGTGATCGGCGATGCGAGAGAGCTGCTCGTAGAGGCGGGGGTCGACCGCGCGGACCTCGCCCGTGCGCTTGCAGCGGAAGATCTCGTCGAGCTTGGCCAGGGACTCCTCGTCGAAGGAGCCGTCGGCCTTGTAGATGTTGACCGTGGTGGCCTCGCGCAGGTTCTCGGCGCGGACCGCGAGCTGACCCGACGCGGGCGGCAGCGCCTCGGTGCGCAGGGTGCCCCTGGCCACCCCGTGACCCTGGAACTCCTTCACGAAGGAGCACTTCTTGCGGGTCTTCTTGCCCTTGCCGCTCTGCACCGTCGAGCAGAGCTTGACCTTGGCGACCCGCTTGCCCTTCTTCTTCTTGGCGGGCTTCTTCTTGGCCTTCTTCTTGGTCTTCGCCTCCGCCGCCCCATCACCGCTCACCACCGGCAAGACGCTCGTCACCCCGAACGCCAGGGCGCAGACCAGGAGCAGCCGTCGCAACATCACGGGACGGCCAGGCTAGGCGAGGCCCGCCGTCGGATCAAGAAAGATTCACGCCAGCTTGCACGTTGCCTTGCATCGGTCCGACCAGCTCGATCCCGATCTGCTTGGCCACGTCGAAGATGCGATCGTCTCGATAGAACTCGCCGTAGCAGATGCGGACGACGCCGGCGTTGGCGCTCTGCTTGAAGCAGTTCCAGCACGGCGAGGCCGTCACGTACAGCGTCGCGCCGTCGATGTTCACGCCGTTGCGCGCGGCCTGGATGATGGCGTTGGCCTCGGCGTGGATCGTCGCCACGCAGTGGCCGTCCACCATCATGTGCCCGACGTCGGAGCAGTGGGGCATGCCGCGGATCGAGCCGTTGTAGCCGGTCGACAGGATGGTCTTGTTGCGGACGATCACCGAGCCCACGTACTTGCGCGGGCACGTCGAACGCGTCGCGACCACCTGCGCGATGCTCATGAAGTACTCGTCCCACGACGCACGCGGCCGCACCTCTTCGCTCATGGCGCCGACGCTACCGCGCCGGTCCGACGTCAATGCGATCCACGAGCCGGAGCGCCGGCATGGTGCCGGCGCGAACGACCGAGACCAGCGCGTGGGCCTGGCGCTCCGCGTCCCCCGGGTCGTCGGAGTAGCCCATGGTCACGCGGATGCTGCCGCCGGGGATCTCGCTCATCACCACCGGCGCCGACATCACCCGGCCGTCGAGGACGATGGCCAGCTTGCGGCCGATCGCGGCGGCGGTGGCCTGGCCGAAGCGGACCCGGCCGTCGTCGTCCAGGACGAGCTCGACCTCGGGGCGCATCGTGTTCTGATCGTAGGTGACGCTGGCCCTGGCCACGTCGGCGCCGCCGATGATGGGGGCGCGCTCGATCACGTAGGTGCGCCAGCGCGACTTGATCGGCGCCGCCGCCGGGGCCATCGACTCGAGCACCACGCGCCGGTCGCCGGCGCCCACGGCCGGCCCCTTGCCCTGGAGCCACGCCTCCAGCCGGAGTCGATCCTCCGACCACAGGTACTCGTCTCGATGCGGCCCGTCGGGTCCGTCCCAGACGTCGACCTCGGCGGTGATCCCGGACGGTGCCTCGGCCTTCGCCGCGTCGATCGTCGCCTTCATCTCGGGATCGAGCTCGACGACGTGATGGATGCCCAGCGCGGCGCGGCGCTCGATGAGCTCGATCACGTGGTCGACGGAGTCCGGGTCGCCGCCGAACTGGATCTCCACCTGGGCCGGGCCGACCGCGCGCACCGAGGGACGATCGGTCCCTTTCTCGTCGAGCCGGGCGCGGATCCCGGCGATGGCCAGATCGCGGGCCTGGGTCTGGGTCTGGCCCTCGAACGGCGCGACCTCGTAGACCAGCACCACGCCGGGACCGGTCCTGTCCCGGGGCGGGGGATCGCCGGAGAGCATGACGCCGGTGATCACGACGGCGGCGATGACCGCCGCGGCGGCAAGAACCATCCAGGGGCGCGACACGGCCAACACCTTGCCACGGCCCGTGCTAGCTTGCCCGGCCATGTCGGCGAAAGAGCAGGGCAAGTACAAGGACACGGTCCGCCTCCCGACGACCGCGTTCCCGCAGCGCGGCGACCTGGCCAAGCGCGAGCCCGAGCTGGTGGCGCGCTGGAAGGCCGAGGACATCTACCGCCGCATCCAGGACGCGCGCGAGGGCGAGCAGTCCTTCGTGCTCCACGACGGCCCGCCCTACTCCAACGGCCACATCCACTACGGCCACATCCTGAACAAGGTGCTCAAGGACATCGTCGTCAAGCACAAGACGATGATGGGGTTCCACGCGCCCTACATCCCGGGCTGGGACACCCACGGCCTGCCCATCGAGCTCGCCGTCGAGCGCGAGCTGGGCGGCAAGCGCGCCGGCATGAGCCAGGCCGACGTGCGCGCCGCGTGCAAGGCGTACGCGATGAAGTTCGTCGAGATCCAGCGCCACGAGTTCGAGCGCCTGGGCGTGTTCGGCGACTGGAGCCATCCCTACCTGACGCTCTCGCCGGTGTACGAGAAGGCGATCGTCAAGGCCCTGGCCGCGTTCGCCAAGGGCGGCTGGCTCTACCGGGGCAAGAAGCCGGTCTACTGGTGCGCGCGCGACAAGACCGCGCTGGCCGAAGCCGAGATCGAGTACGCCGACAAACACTCGCCGTCGATCTACGTGCGCTTCCCGCTCGACGACACCGACGCCGGCGAGCTCGACCCTAGCCTGGCCGGCGGCACCGTCGCCCTGCCGATCTGGACCACGACCCAGTGGACGCTGCCCGCCAACCTGGCGATCGTGCTCCACCCCGAGTTCGCGTACGTCGCGCTGCCATCACCGGTCGCCGGTGAGTGGCTGGTGTGCGCGGCGGCGCTGGCCGAAACCTTCACCAGGGCCATCGGCCGGCCCGAGCTGCTCGAGCGCGCGGTCGCCATCACGCCCGCGCGGCTCAAGACCCTCGAGGGCAAGCGTTACACTCACCCGTTCGTGGCGGCGTCGGCCGCGGCCGGCGCCGAGGCGTCGTTCCGGGTCTGGTTCGCCGACTACGTCACCACCGAGCAGGGCACCGGCCTGGTCCACACCGCGCCCGGCCACGGCGTCGACGACTACCGGACCGGCCAGAAACACGGGCTGCCGCCGTTCGCGCCGCTCGACGACGCCGCCCGCTACACCGACGAGGCCCCGGCGTTTCTGATCGGCAAGTCGACCGAGGAGGCCAACCCGCTGGTGGTCGAGCACCTGGTGGCCAGCGGCCACCTGCTCAACCAGGCCGGCGAGAAGGTCAAGCACAGCTATCCGCACTGCTGGCGCTGCAAGGGGCCGATCGTGTTCCGCGCCACCTCGCAGTGGTTCGTGGCCATCGATCACAACCAGCTGCGCGAGCGCGCGCTCACCGCGATCCGCGAGCAGGTCGAGTGGGTCCCGCCCTGGGGTGAGAACCGCATCTACGCCATGATCGAGGGCCGGCCCGACTGGGTGCTGTCGCGGCAGCGCCTGTGGGGCACGCCCATCCCCGCCTTCTACTGCGGCGCCTGCAACACGCCGCATGCCGACGGCAAGACCATGGATCACGTCGCCGAGATCTTCGGCAAGGAGGGCGCCGACGCGTGGTGGACGCGGCCGGCGTCCGAGCTGGTGCCCGCGGGCGTGACCTGCAAGGGCTGCGGCGCCGGGCCCGATCGCTGGGAAAAGGAGCACAACATCGTCGACGTCTGGTTCGAGTCGGGGGTGTCGTGGCTCGCCATCGCCGAGCAATCGCCCGACCACGCGCGCGTCGATCTCTACCTCGAGGGCTCCGACCAGCACCGCGGCTGGGTCCACAGCTCGCTGCTGGCCGGCGTCGGCGTCGCCGGCCGCGCGCCGTACCGGACCGTGCTCACCCACGGCTTCGTCCTCGACGAGAATGGCCACGAGTTCTCCAAGAACGCGATCGAGCGGGCCAAGGCCGAGGGCAAGAAGACCAGCTACGTGCCGCCCGAGGACCTGATCAAGAAGCTCGGCACCGAGATGCTGCGCATGTGGGTCGGCTCGACCGACTTCCGCTCCGACGTGACCTACTCGCAGGAGCACGTCGAGGGCCTGGGCGAGTGGTACCGCAAGCTGCGCAACACCGTGCGCTGGGCCCTGGGCGCCCTCGACGGCTTCGTCTCCGCGGGCGAGCACGCCGATCGCGAGCACGTGTCGAGGTACGGCGCCCGCGTCGACCGCTACATGCTGGCCAAGGTCGACGACCTGACCGCGCGCTGCCGCGCCCACTACGAGGCCTACGAGTTCCACGCCGTGCACCGGGCCCTGGTCGACTTCGTCACCGTCGAGCTGTCGGCGCTCTACGCCGACGTCACCAAGGACCGGCTCTACCTCGACGCTGTCGACGCGCCCGGCCGCCGCGCGGCCCAGGTGGTGCTCTACGAGGCGCTGCGTGCGCTGACCACGCTGATGGCGCCGATCCTGTGCTTCACCGCCGAGGACGTCTGGAGCCACCTGCCTCGCCGCGCGGGCGATCCCGACTCGGTGCACCTGGCGACCTACCCCGAGGGGGCCGCGCTGGCCGAGGACGACGCCGAGCAGGCCGCCTTCGCCTCGCTCTTGACCTGGCGCGAGCGGGTGACCAAGGAGCTCGAGCCGTTCCGGGCCGCCAAGCACAAGTCGCTCGACGCGCGGGTGCAGGTGAT
This sequence comes from Myxococcales bacterium, assembly GCA_005779305.1. GTDB lineage: Bacteria > Myxococcota_A > Polyangia > Haliangiales > Haliangiaceae > UBA2376. The sequence continues at coordinate 4,181 of SXJR01000531.1, read as the reverse complement.
CGGCACCCGCAGCGACATCCACACCCTCGTCGACAACGCCGACGAGCTCGCCGACCTGTTCATCGTCTCGGCGGTGGCGATCGTCGACGCGCCCGGCGAGCCCCGGGTCGAGGTCACCGAGCACGGCGGACACCGCTGCGAGCGGTGCTGGAAGTGGTTCGAGGCCCTGGCCGCCGAGCCGAACGACGTGTGCGAACGTTGCGCCGGCGCCCTCACCGCGCTAAAGGGAGCCTGACCCCGATGCCGCGTCGCTGGAAGCTCTTCCTCCTGATCGCGATGATCACGATGGTCGCCGATCAGGCGACCAAGTTCTGGGCGCGCGATGCGTTGCCGGTGCACCCGGTGGGATGCGCCATCCCCGAGGCCTTCGTCGAGGGCAAGTGCATGGGCGTCAACGATCCGTTGATCAGCGGCTACTGGGACTGGCGACTATCGTTCAACCAGGGCTCGGCCTTCGGCCTGTTTCACAGCCAGGGCGGCGCCCGCGTCTTCCTGTCGATCGTCGGCTTCCTGGCGCTGGGCGCCATGTTGTGGATGGTCAAGAAGGCCCGAGACGACCAGAAGTGGTTGATCTGGGCGCTGGGGCTGGTCGCCGGCGGCGCCGTCGGAAACCTCATCGATCGTGTGTACTACGGCGTGGTGACCGACTTCGTGCTGTGGCACACGCCGGCGCTCGAGTCCGGGTCGCGCATGCGCTACGAAAACGAGTGGCCGGTCTTCAACGTGGCCGACGTCGCCCTGGTGCTCGGGGTCGGCATCATGCTGTTCGTCTCGGGCGACGACCGCAAGCCCAAGAAGAAGAAGGCGGCGGCGCCGTCGGAGTGATGGGGTACGCTCGGCTGGTGACCCTTCCGCCAGGTCCCCGACTGATGCTGCTCGCGGCCTTGGCCCTGGGCGCGGCAGGCTGCCCGGCCAGTGACGACGATGGCCCGTTCCGGCCCGGCGGCGGTGGAGGAGGCGGCGGCTCGAACCACGGCGGCGACGCCCGACAGCTCGACGCACCCGGCGGCGACGGCGGCGGCAACGTCAACGGCCTCATCTGCGTGGTCACCGACCTGCGCGCGCCCGACGCCTGTCCGGTGACGAGCACCCGGGTCGGGGTGACCGTGGCGGTGACCGGGACCTCGACAACCACCACCTCCGGTTCGGATGGCCGCTTCACCGTGGCCGCGTCGTCGAGCGTCGCCATCCTCGACGTGGCGGCGCAGTCGGCCACGCTCGAGCGATCGACCGTCCCGGTGACGGTGAGCGGGGCGCTGATCCATGCCCCGGTGGTGACGCAGACCGCCTGGGAGCAGGTGCTGGCCTCGCTGGGGCCGGTCGTGCCCGACGGCGGCGGCGCCATCGTGCTCTACGTCGACGATACCAGCGGATCGGCCAGCGACGTCACCTTCTCGGCCGTCTCCGGCTCGTCGCTCGCGCCGTTCTACGACGACGGCAGCGCGACCTCGTGGACCCAGCTCGGCGGCACCGGCGTCGCCGGCGTGGCGCTCTTCGTCGACGTGCCGGCCGGCAGCGCCACGCTCGACGGCGCCGCGCCCGATCTGCGGGTGGCCCGCCTCAGCGGCGTGCCGGTGGTCGCCGACGCCATCACGTTCGTGCGGGTGCGGCTGGCGCCGCCGTGACCCTGCTCGTCGTCACCGTCCTGTGCGCGCTGGCGATCGGCGTCACCATGGGCCTGCTCGGCGCGGGCGGCTCGATCCTGACCGTGCCGCTGCTCACGCTGGTGGCCGGGCTGTCGCCGCGCTCGGCGATCGCCACCTCGCTGTTCGCGGTGATGGTGACGGCGGCGGTGTCGGCGGCGGTGCACGCCCGGGCCGGTCGGGTGCGCTGGCGGGTGGGGCTGGTGTTCGGACTGGCAGGCATGGCCGGCGCATACGGAGGCGCCAGCCTGTCGGTCTACCTGTCCGAGCGCGCGCTCATGATCTGTTTCGGCGTGGTGATGACCATGGCGGCGGTCGCGATGTTGCGCGGACGGCGCGGCGGCGACGGGACGGCGCGGGACGTGACGCCATCGGGTCGGGCCCTGGTCCTGATCGCCGTCGAGGGCGTCGTCATCGGCGGCCTGACCGGCCTGATCGGCGCCGGCGGCGGCTTCATCATCGTGCCCACGCTGGTGCTCCTGACCCGGCTGCCCATGCACGCCGCCGTCGGCACCTCGCTCATGGTCATCAGCATGAACGCCGGCTCGGGGCTGATGCGTCACCTCGGCCACGTCTCGATCGACTGGCCCGTCGCGGCGGCCATCACCGCCGCGCTGGTCGCCGGCAGCCTGCTCGGCGTTCGCCTGTCGAGCGAGGTCCAGCCCGAGCGCCTGCGGCGCGGCTTCGGCTGGTTCGTCATCGCCGTCGCCGCGTTCGTGCTCATCAATCAGGCCTGAACACCATGCTCGTCCGCCAGCTCTACGATCACGAGAGCTCCACGTACACGTACCTGGTCGCCGACCTCGCCGCTGGCGCGGCGGCGCTGATCGATCCCGTCGCCGAGCAACTCGAGCGCGACCTCGCGCTGGTCGGTGAGCTCGGCCTCGAGCTCCGGCTCGTGCTCGACACCCACGTCCACGCCGACCATGTCACCGCCGCCGGCGCCTTGCGGGCGCGAACCGGCGCCCGCACCGCGGCCTCGTGCCGGGGCGCGCCGTGCGTCGACGTGCCGCTCGACGCCGGCGCACGCCTCGAGGTCGGCGGCGTGACCCTCTAGGTGCTGGCCACGCCCGGCCACACCGACGACAGCCTGTGTTACCGCGCCGGTGACAACCTGTTCACCGGCGACACCCTGCTCGTCCGCGGCTGCGGCCGCGCCGACTTCCAGAACGGCGACGCCCGGGCGCTGTACCGCTCGATCACCCGCACGCTGTTCGCGCTGCCCGACAGCACGGTGGTGTGGCCCGGCCACGACTACAACGGCCGCACCTCGTCGACCATCGGCGAGGAGAAGCGCCACACCCCGCGGGTGTCGGGCAAGAGCGAGGACGAGTTCGTGGCCATCATGGACGCGCTCGGCCTGCCCCCGCCCAAGAAGCTGGCGGCGTCGGTCGAGGCCAACCGCGCCTGCGGGGTCGTCCCGTCGCGCGGCTACGCCGACCTCGACGTGGGGGCGCTGCGCGAGATCGCCGGCGCGGTCGCGCTGATCGACGTGCGCGAGCCGCACGAGTTCAGCGGCGAGCTCGGCCACGTCGCCGGCAGCCGCCTGGTGCCGCTGGCCACCGTGCTCGACGCCGCCCGCGACTGGCCGCGCGATCAAGAGCTGGTGATCATCTGCCGCTCGGGCAACCGCTCGGGCCGCGCCGCGCAGGCACTCACCGGCGCCGGCTTCACCCGCGTGTTCAACCTGGCCGGCGGCATGCTGGCCTGGAACGCCGCCGGGCTGCCGATCGAGCGGTAGCCCCGTGCCCGTGCCCGTGCCCTTCTGAGGTCACGCGCCCAGGGCCGCCAGCGCCGCTCTCCACCCCGCCGCCTTGTCCTCGGTCTCGACCAGCTCCGCTTCCGGATCGGAGTCGGCGACGATGCCGCCGCCGACGTGCAGGCGCAGCTCGCCGCTGGCCAGCACGACCACGCGGATCGCGATGGCCAGCGCGAACGCCCCGCCCTCGCCCATCCAGCCAATGGCGCCGCAGTACGGGCCACGCCGCGCCGGCTCGAGCTCGTCGATGATCGCCATGGCGCGGATCGTGGGCGCGCCGGTGATCGAGCCGCCCGGGAAGGTCGCGCGCAGGAGCTCCGACCAGCCCACGCCGTCGCGCAAGCGGCAGCTCACCGTCGACACCTTGTGGTAGAGGCCGGGCAACTCGACGACGTAGCCGAGGTGATCGACCTGGACCGAACCGATGGCGGCGACCCGGCCCAGATCGTTGCGCTCGAGGTCGACGATCATCAGGTGCTCGGCGTCGTCCTTGGGGTGGGCGGCGAGATCGGCGGCGAGCGCGCGATCGCGGGTGGCGTCGCCGGTGCGGCGGCGTGTGCCCTTGATGGGGCGGGTGTCGAGGCGATGGGCGGCGCCGGCGCGGGCCAGGAAGCGCTCGGGCGAGCCCGAGACCACGCGCACGCCGTCGGCCTCGACCAGGCCGCCGTAGGGCGCCGGCGCGATGGCGCCGAGCGCGGCGTGGAGCGCGAGCGCGTCGCCGTCGGAGAGGACGGGCGCGGTGAGGCGGCGGGCCAGGTTGACCTGGTAGACGTCGCCGG
>SXJR01000530.1 GCA_005779305.1 Myxococcales bacterium | reverse complement strand
GACGCCGCCGGCGCGGCCGCAACCGCCGCCTCCGCCGCCCGCGCAGTATCCGAGCGAGGCGCCGCCGGCGCCGCGCGCCGAGCGTCCAGGCCGCCGGCGCGGCCAGGTCTTCGTCGAGGGCCGCTGGGACTGGCACAACGGCGGATGGGTGTGGGTCGGCGGCCGCTGGGAAAACGAACGCCCCGGCAAGCGCTGGCAGCAAGGTCGCTGGGAGAAGCGCGGCGATCGCTACGAGTGGGTCGCCGATGTGTGGATCGATCTCCCGCAGTTCCCCACCGAGGCGCCGCCGCCGCCGCGCGTCGATCGTCGTGGTGGCCCGCGTCGCGACCACGAGTGGGTCGAGGGCCGCTGGGACTGGCAGAACGGATCGTGGATGTGGGTCCCCGGTCACTGGGAGAAGCAGCGTCCCGGCAAGCGCTGGCAGCAAGGCCGCTGGGAGAAACGCGGTGATCGCTTCGAGTGGGTCGCCGACGTGTGGATCGATCTCCCGCAGTTCCCGACCGCCGAGCCGCCACCGCCGCGGGTGACCGGACCCGCCGGCGTGCGCCGCGGCTTCGTGTTCGTCGAAGGCCGCTGGGACTGGCAGAACGGCGACTGGATGTGGCTCGACGGCCGCTGGGAACGGGAGCGTCCGGGCAAGCGCTGGCAGCCGGGCCGCTGGTTGAAGCGCGGTGATCGCTTCGAGTGGGAGGCCGAGGTGTGGATCGATCTCCCGCAGTTCCCCACCGAGGCGCCGCCGCCACCGCGCGCCGATCGCCCGGGCGGTGGACGTCGCGGCATGATCTATGTCGAGGGTCGCTGGGACTGGAAGAACGGCGCGTGGGTGTGGCGGGACGGCCGCTGGGAGAAGGAGCGTCGGGGCAAGCGCTGGCGCGCCGGTCGCTGGGAGCGCCGCGGTGATCGCTTCGAGTGGCAGGGCGACGCGTGGGACGACATCCCGCAGTACCCGACGCAGCCACCGCCCGCGCCACAGAGCGAGCCCGCGCAGCAACCGCGCGCCGGTTACCTCTGGGTCAACGGCAACTACGAGTGGCGCGACGGTGAGTACACGTGGATCCCCGGCCACTGGGAGCGGCAGAAGGCCGGCAAGCGCTGGGTGGAAGGCCACTGGGACAAACAGGGTGATCGCTACATGTGGATCCCGGGCGCCTGGCAATAGCCGCGTTGCCCTTGCCCTTGCCTTGCCCTTCTACCGAGCCTTCCAGACGCACCACCGCGGTCTCTCGCCGCACACCAGCGTCTGAAACTGCACTCCGGGTCCTGACAGCGCCGCGCCATCCTCGGGTTGGCGCGGCGCTCCTGCTCCCGCCACGATGTAGACCCGCTCGAACCCGGCTGCCGCCTCGGCGACCACTGGCTCGATCCCGAGAAGCCGTGTGCGGCAGCGCGTGTACCACGCCACCTGCGGCTGGGTGCCGGTCATCACCACGCAGCTCGCGCCGGCGGCGTCGGCTCGCACCGCGGCCGACGCGCGCATCAGCGCGACGCGGCGGTCGTTCATACGATCGGCGCGCGCGACGGCGAAGACCGCACCAGCGATCGCGGAGAGGGCGCAGAGCGCGAGCGTGATCTGGCGAAGGCGCGGGCGGGTGTGCGCGGCGAGCCAGCAGGCCCCGAGGACGGTGAGGATGGTGGTGGCGAAGAAGACGTAGCGGGCTTCGCCGTGAGCGCGGAGGCCCAGGACGAGGATCTGGCCGAGGGCGGTGGCGAGGAGCAGTCGGCGGAGTGGGAGATCGTAGAAGGGCGCGGGCAAGGGCGAGGGCCCGGGCAAGGGGCGGCGCAGCGCCGCGACGATGCCCGCCAAGGCGACGGCTCCCATCACCGGACCTGCCATGCCCCAGCCCCACTGCGTCGCGTACCAGACCAGCCCCTCGCCGACGTAGGCCCGGTTGGCCGCGTCCTCGGACACCTTCAGCACGCCGAGCACGTCACCGGTGCGGACGTGGCTCCACCACAGAAACGGCGCCATCATCGCTGCCATCGCCGCCCCGGCCAGCGCCACGGCCGCCCGTCGCTCGCGCAGCGTGACCAGCGCGCCGACCACGAGCATGGCGATCACCGGCGCGCTGCCGTAGCGCACGTGGAAGGCGGCCGCGCCGGCGACGGCGACCCCGAGCCACGTCGCCATCCGCGCCCGCGCACGGGCGACGTCCTCGACGATCAGCACGACCATGCCGAGCAAGAGCGCCGTCGCTGCCAGGTCGGAGAGCGCCTCGCCGCTGCGCGCCAGCCACGGCGCCGCCGAAACCTGCACCGCCACCGCCAGCACTGCCGCGCGCCGGCCGGCCACGGCGTCGAGGCCGCCCAGACGCCACGCCAGCCGCCACACCAGCGCCACGTACCCCATCGCGATCAGCACGAAGGGCAGCCGGAGGGCGAGCTCACCGCCACCGGCGAGGACGCCGGGCGCAGCCAGGACGCGCATCCCGATCGGTCGGAACAGCGGATACGGATCGGTGCCGCTGGCGCCGCCGTCGTCGCCGACGAGCGTGCGGGCGCCGAGCGCGTACTGCGCCTCGTCGTTGCCGAGCCCACCGCCGGCGACCGCCACGGCCACCGCCACCAGCGCGACCCAGACCAGCGCGGCGAGGAGGACCGCGCGCCCGCTATCACCGTTCACGGGATCACGGGATCAGGGCTGGCGACGCCGGCGTCGCCACCGTCGCCGGTACGCCGGTGACCTTCCACTGCCACACGCCGTCGAGCAACGCGCGCCAGCGCGGCAGCGCCGAGCCGGTCACGATCGCGATCGCCGCGCCCTTGCGCTCGGCGACGGTGATGCGGCCGGTGGCGTCGAGCCAGCGGACGTGATCGACGCCGCCCCCGACCTGGGCGCCGGTCACCATGGTGTCGAGCGCGTGCGACAGGGCCTGCCACGCCTCGATCGCGTCGAGCTCGCTGTCGAAGCTGATCTTGGCCAGCCCGGTGGTGCGCATCGGCGCGTTCATCGCGCCGGTGTCGCCGAGCGGCGCGACCAGCGTCACCCGATCGCCGCCCCAGCCCGCCGCCGCCTTCTCGGCCGCGGCCCGGGCGATGCCGTGGGTCATGAGGAACATGGCCCAGCCCGCCTCGCCCCACACCTGCTGGTGGTGCTGGGCGAAGCCGGCCGGCACCGCCGCCGCGATCACGTGTGGCTTCTCGTCGGAGAGGTAGAGCTCGGGGTGGAGGATCTGCTCGGTCGAGCGCGGCGGTCGCTTGAACGCCTCGTCGATCTTCTTCCACGGCTGGGTACGGCGCAGCTCGGCGACGAAGGTGAGGCCGTGCAGGTACGGAAACATCAGGCCCTCGCGGATGGCCAGCGGCGCCCTGGCCAGCTGGTCCCCGCCCGCCCCGGTCCCCGGATCCATGGCGCTGGTGAGCATCTTGATCACCGCCGGGTTGCTCCACGGTGGCGGCAAGCCCTGCTCGGCCAGCGTGTACTCGAGCATGAGCGCCACGCCGTCGCCCTCGACCAGCGCCGAGCGGGCCGCGCTGGCGTCGCCGTCGTCGTCGACCTCCTTCATCCACGGCTCGAGATCGAAGTGCTGGTCCTGGAGCGCGTGCACGATCTCGTGGGCCATCAGCATGTCGGCCCAGGTCTCACCGCCCTCCTCCTTGTCGGCCACGTAGAGCTTCTTCTCGGCCGGATCGTAGAAGCCGGCGATCTGCTCGGTGAGCAGGTCGACGGTGAGCTGGTCGAGGTCGAGGTCCCACGGCACCACGCCCCAGCGCTTGATCATCGCCGCCTCGGCCAGCCGCTCGGCCGGCGACGAGTCCTCGTCGATCTTCTCGAGCAGGCGTTCGCGCAGCTCGGCCTCGCTCATGACGCCCATGGCGATGGGCTTCTTGATCTTGAGGCCGCGCAGGCGCGACACCTTCTTGCTGATGTCGCCGCCGCGGGCGACCACCTTGGCCGTCCAGGCCGCGTCGGCGGCGGCGCCGGCGGCGAGTAGCCCGACGGCGGTCAGGAACACCAGCGAGGCGGTCAGCGATCGCATCGCGGACAGCCTAGCACCAGAGCGCATCTCGATAGCCAATGTCGAGCGAGACCAAGCGGTGTGAGGCGGATCGCGGCGCACGCCCGAAGCACAGGGAGGCGCGTGGTGGCCCCACGAAACGAGCGAGCATCGGACGTACGCCGCGAGGCGCCCGCAGCGCGATGGTCGCAGCCGGCAGTGGCTATCGAGATGCGCTCCAGGCCCGGTGTGCGGCTCAGGTCGCGGGCGCCGGGCTGAACCGGCGCGACACCCAGGTCGCCACGCCCAGCGCGCGATCGGCGACGGCGTAGAGCGGCGGGTAGATCACCCGCGGCTCGTGGCGCTCGATGGCGCGGGCGATGAGCACGGCGATGCGGGCCGCGGCGCCGGTGGGCATGAGCCGCGCCACCAGGCTGGGACGGAGCTGCGCACGCGCTCCTTGCTCGAGCGCCGAGGCGACCGGCCCGGGATAGACCGTCACCACGTGCACGCCGCGCGGCGCCAGCTCGAGATGCGCGATCTCCGACGCCATGGCCAGACCGGCCTTGGCGCCGCCGTAGTAGGCGCAGCCGCGCAGCGGCACCCGGCCGGCCATGCTCGACACGTTGACGATCACGCCCTGCTCGGCGGCGGCCATGGCCGGCGCGGCCAGGCTCATCAGTCGCAGCGGGCTGGTGAGATCGATGTCGAGCACGCGCTGGGCCGCCTCCCACGGCATGCCGATCACCGAGCGCACGTCCATGATGCCGGCGCAGTTGACGAGGCCATCGACCGCGCCGTGAGCGGCGACGAGCGCGTCCCACGCCGCGGGCAGACCGCTCGGGGCGGAGAGATCCCAGCGGTACACCGACACCGGCGACGACGCCGGCACCGCCGCCGCCACCCGCCCCAGGCCTCCCTCGTCGACGTCGATCAAGGACAGGCGCACGCCCGGCTGCCGCGCGGCGAGCTCGAGAGCGAGCGCGCCGCCGATGGCGCCAGCAGCGCCGGTGACGACTACGTGCGAGAGCGGGGCGGTCGGCATGGACGCATCATACGCATCACGCGCTGGCCGTCAGTTGCCCTTCGGAGCGACGACCGCGTTCACCGCGCCCGAGAACACCGCGGCGGCGTCCTTGGTGGTGGTGCGGGCCGCGCTCGCCGAGGTGCCGACGATCTTCTCGATCGACGCCAGGAGCTCGGCGGCGGCGCCGTCGACGCGCTGGGTGAGGCGGCGGGCCACGGCGAAGCCGCTCTTGACCAGGTTCTCGCCGGCGTCGAGCACGGTGAGCGCGCTCTTGGCCAGCTCGGTGCGCACGTCGGCGGTGACGCCGAGCGCGGCCGAGGCGGCGATCTCGCCGGTGTCGACCGCGAGGGTGGCGACAGCGGGGATGAGGCCGCGCGGCGCGTCGGCGTCGGCGATGATGGCGCGGGGAGTCTTGTCCTTGGGGTCGGTGTTCTTGTCCATGTCGACACCCTGCGTCATGACCATCGCTCAGAAAACGACTTTTCTGTGAAGAGTGTGATTCAACGAGTGACGGCGCATCAACCCGTCCGCGGCAGCTACAGTGCTCACCATGGGGCGTGTCCTGGTCGTCGATGACGAGCGATCGATGCGCGAGTTCCTCGCCATCTGCCTGCGGCGCGCCGGCCATCAGGTGACGATCGCCGACTCGGGCACCGCGGCCATGACCTCGCTGGCCGCCTCCCCCGCCGACATCGTGGTCACCGATCTGCGCATGCCTGGCGATCTCGACGGCCTCGCGCTCCTGCGCGCCATCCGCGCCGCCAGCCTCGATCCCGAGGTCATCCTGGTCACCGCGTTCGCCACCGCCGACACCGCGATCGCCGCGATGAAGGAGGGCGCCTACGACTACCTGACCAAGCCATTCAAGGTCGACGAGATCAACGCCGTCATCGGCCGCGCCATGGAGAAGCGCGCGCTGGTGGCCGAGAACGCGGCCCTGCGCGAGCAGGTCGCCGGCCGCGTGCGCATGGCCCAGCTGCTCGGGCGCAGCAAACCCATGCAGCTCCTGTTCGAGCTGATCGGCAAGATCGCGTCGGCGGCGCCTTCGTCGCCGTCAACTGCGGCGCCATCCCTGACGAGCTCATGGAGTCGGAGCTGTTCGGCCACGTCAAGGGCGCGGTCACCGGCGCCGTCTCCGATCGCTCCGGCCTGTTCCGCGAGGCCCACGGAGGTACCCTCTTCCTCGACGAGATCGGCGAGCTCTCGCTGGGGCTGCAGGTCAAGCTCCTGCGCGCGCTCCAGGAGAAGCGGGTGAAGCCGGTGGGCGGCACCGGCGAGCTCGAGGTCGACTTCTTCGCCCAGATCGAGGACCAGTACATCCGCATCTTCACGCTG
>SXJR01000077.1 GCA_005779305.1 Myxococcales bacterium | reverse complement strand
ACGCCCACGCGTCGCGCGGGTCGCGGCCCTGCAGGATGATCTCGATGCCACGGAACATGGTCGACGATGACCACGCGCTCGTGACCTGGCCGCCCTCGACCTCGGCCTCGATGCGCAGGTGGCCCTCGATGCGGGTGACGGGGTCGACGACGATGTGGGTCACGGCCGGTCTCCCTTCGCAGGCGCGGCTTTGGACGACGACGGTGACTCGGCCGGCGGTCCGGACGTCTGGTCCGGCGGCGCCGTGGCGCCCGCCTGCTTCCGGCGGTCGTAGGTGCGCCGGCCGAGCTGAACCAGGCCGTGGGCGGTGAACGCGGCCGCGACGGCCCCGGTCGCGTACAGCCCGATCTTGTCGATGTCGGCGGCGGCACCGAAGCCGGGCACCCCGGTGAGGTGGGCGTAGAACGGTGACATCCGGTCCCAGAAGTACGGCTCGGCGCAGCCGATGCACGGATGGCCGCAGCCGATGGGCCAGTTGGTGTTCTCGTTCCATCCGATGTTCGGACAGTTCTGGTAGGTCACCGGGCCCTTGCAGCCGACCTTGTAGAGGCAGTAGCCGATGCGGTGGCCGGCGTCGCCGAACTGCTCGACGTATTGCCCGGCGTCGAAATGGGCGCGGCGGGTACAGGCGTCGTGGATGGTCTTGCCGTAGGCGAACAGCGGGCGGTTGAGGCCGTCGGTGGCCGGCCACTTGCCGAAGGTGATGAAGTACGCAATGACCGCGGTCAGGTTCTCGGCGTTGACCGGGCAGGCCGGCAGGTTGATGAGGGTGCGGATGCCTGGCACGGCCTCGGCGACGCCGAGGGCGCTGGTCGGGTTGGGGGACGCCGCGGGCAGCCCGCCGAACGCGGCGCACGTGCCGACGCTGATCACGGCCAGCGCGTCGCGGCAGACCTCGCGGGCGATCTGCAGGGCCGACTTGCCGCCGATGGTGCAGTAGGCGCCGTCGGCGCCGGTCGGGATCGAGCCCTCGACGACGACGATGTACGCGCCCTTGTGGTCGCGGACCGCGCCGGCGAGGGCGGCCTCGGCCCGATGCCCCGCCGCCGCCATGATCGTCTCGTGGTAGTCGACCGAGAGCAAATCGAGAATGACGTCGGCCGCGGTCGGCTTGCTGGCGCGCAGGAACGACTCGCTGTTGCCGGCGCAGTCCTGGAACTCGAGCCACACCAGTACCGGCTTCGCCTTGGTTTCGAGCGCCTGGGCGATCTGCGCCGTCGCCGAACCCGGCAACCCGAGCAGGGCCGCGACCCCCGAGCAGAAGCCCATGAAGTCGCGGCGCGAGATGCCGCGCGCCTGGAGCTCATGTCGCAGCGTGGCATCAGGCTCGGCGCGCATGGCAGCCTCCTCAACGTTCGCGAGAGCAACTCGCGTGCCGTCGGCGCGGACGCTGTGATCTCGCGACCCCGACCGAAACGGCTCGAGACTATTTCGCGCAGAGTTTTCGTGTCAGGTCAGCAGCGCCTGGAGCCCGGCCTCGTCGATGACGGGGACACCGTGCTTGGCGGCGGCGTCGAGCTTGGTCTTGCCGGTGTCGGCGCCGGCGACCAGGTAGTCGGTCTTCTTGGTGACCGAGCCGCCGATCTTGCCGCCGGCGGCCTCGATGCGGGCCTGGATCTCGCCGCGCGGCACCGACAGCGTGCCGGTGACGACCAGGGTCTTGCCGGCGAGCGGACCGGTGGCCGGCGCCGTCACCGGCTCCTCGGGATCGACGCCGCGGGCGATCAGCTTGTCCATCACCGCGCGAGCGTGTGGGTCGCGCACGAAGCGATCGACGGCACGCGCGATCACCTCGCCCACACCCTCCATCTCGGTGAGCTGGGCCACCAGCTCGTCCGACGTGCTGGCGTCGGCCGCGGCCAGGAGGTTCGACAGCGAGCGGTAGCGGGTGGCGATGGGCCTCGCCACCACGCCGCCGACGTGGGCGATGCCGAGCGCGGCCAGGAGCCTGGCGAAGGTCGCCTTCGTCTTCGACTGGGCGATCGAATCGACCAGGTTCTTGGCGCTCTGCTCGGCGAAGCGGTCGAGCTTCTCGAGTTGCTCGGCGGTGAGCACGAACAGATCGGCGACGTCGGCGACCAGGCCGGCGTCGAGGAGCTGGGCCACGATCTTCTCGCCCAGGCCGTCGATGTTCATGAGCCCGCGCCCGGCAAAGAACTCGACCGCGGCCAGCCGCTGGGCCGGGCAGCCCAGCCGGTTGGTGCAGGCCAGCACCACCTTGTCCTCTTCCCGCTCGAGCGCCGCCCCGCACGACGGGCACACCGCCGGCGCGGTCCAGCGCGGCGTGGCCGCGCGCGCGGTCACGCCCAGCACCTGCGGGATGATCTCGCCGGCCTTCTCGATCAACACGCGATCGCCGTCGCCGATGTCGAGCCTGGCCACCTGATCCCAGTTGTGCAGGGAGACCCGCTGCACCGTCGTACCCGAGACCTCGACCGGCTCGAGGATCGCGACCGGTGTCACCGCGCCGGTGCGGCCGATGTTGAGCTCGATCTCCTTGACCAGCGTGGTCACCTGGCGAGCGGGGAACTTGTAGGCGATGGCCCAGCGCGGGAACTTGGACGTCGAACCGAGCGCGCCCCGCTGCTCGAAGCTGTCGACCTTGATGACCAGGCCGTCGACCTCGAAGGGCAAGGCGTCGCGCCGGTCGGTCCAGGCCACCACCGCCGCCGCCAGCGCGTCCCAGCCGGTGGCCCGCTGGTTCTCGCTCGAGGTGGGGATGCCCAGGCGCCGGATCACGTCGAGTGAGGCCAGGTGCCCCGACGCCACCCGCTCGCCGTCGACGACCTCGTAGAGGATCGCCGACATGGGCCGGCGCGCGACCTCGCGCGGATCGAGCAGCTTGATCGAGCCGGCGGCGGTGTTGCGCGGGTTCTTGAACGGCTCCTCGCCGGCGGCCACGCGCTCGGCGTTCATGCGCGCGAACACGTCCTTGGCCATGTAGATCTCGCCGCGTACCACCAGGTCGACCTGCTCGCGCAGCCGCTGCGGGATGGCGCGGATCGTCCGTACGTTGGCGGTGACGTCCTCGCCCGTGGTGCCGTCGCCGCGGGTGGCGGCCACGGTCAGCTCCCCACCCACGTAGGTGAGCTCGATGCCGAACCCGTCGATCTTGAGCTCGATCGAGTAGACCGGCTCGTCACCGTCGAGACCCTTCCTCACCCGCTCGTGGAAGGCGCGCAGGTCGTCCTCGGTGTAGGTGTTGTCGAGCGAGAGCATCGGCACCGACCGCACGACCTTGACGAACCCCGACAGCGGCTCATGGCCGACCCGGCGAGTCGGCGACCACGCCACCACCCAGTCGGGGTGGGCGGCCTCGGTGGCGCGCAGCCGCACCACCATGCGGTCGTACTCGACGTCGGCGATGGTGGGCGCCGCCTCGACGTAGTAGCGGCGGTCGTGCTCGATCAGCTCGTTGCAGAGCGCCAGGTAGGCGTCGCGCGTGGCGAGCACAGGCAGGTCGGCCATGGCGGCCGCATCATGCCACCGAGCGAGTCGCGTCGCGCGTCAAGAGTCGTCGTTGTCGTCGCGGCGCTTGCCCGGCACCGGATCGAAGCGGTCACCGGTGGCGACCTCGTCGAGATCGTCGCCGAACGGGTCATCGCCCGACGGCGAGCGGTCGAGGTGATCCGGGCGCGACTTGCCGTCGGTGAACGCGTCCAGCGCGATCTCGCCGTAGTCGATGTCCTGCGAGCCCTCGACCTCCTGGATCTCCAGGATGTCGAGCTCGGAGGTGCCGGGGTCGCGGACCGAGCCCTGGGCCACGCGCGACGGCGCACGCACCGACGCCGAGTCGAGCAATTCAACCCGTCCGGTCGACACGTCGTCCTCGATGCCCTCGTCGAGATCGCGGGCCACCTTCTTGCCGACGATGAGGCCGGCCTTGATCGTCACCTGGAAGGCGCGGCCGCCGAAGTAGGCGTCGATCGCTTCCTTGATGTACCAGAAGGTGTCCTGCAGCTCCTGGCCGCCGCCGGCGATCGCCTTCCACTCGGTGAGCGGTCCGTACTCGACGACCGGCGCGAAGAAGAACTCGCGCGAGCTGCGGAACAGCAGGGAGAACTCGTCGATCTCGACCCGGGGCTCGAGGCCGGCTTCGCGCAGCCACGCTTCGCAGTCCTCGACGGTAGGGTACGTGGCGACGTGGCGATCGAGGCGATCGAGGGCCTCGTGGCGATCGTGCTTGACCAGCACCTCGCGGAAGATGTCGTGGAACTCCTGCCAGCTGCCCTCGAGCGGCAGCGTGCAGCGGACCTCGCCGCCAAGCTTGGTGACGCGTGCGAAGTCGTTGATCGCCGTCTTCACGCTCGGCATCTCGGGCAGGCCGAGGTTGCACATGACCAGGTCGTAGACGTCATCGGCGAACGACAGCCGCGGCACCGGGCTCTCGGTGCGGAAGAAGACGCCCTTGGCGCCCGCGACCTTGCGGCGCGCGACGTCGAGCATCGCGCTCGACGCGTCGATCGCGATCACGCGGGCGCCATCGCCCTTGCGCCGCAGCACCTCGACCAACGGGTAGCCAGTGCCGCAGGAGATGTCGAGGATCTGGCCGCGCTCCGGCACGGCCAGGTTGCGCAGCAGCATCTTGCCGAAGCGCGCGCCCCAGACCGGCGCGATCTGGTCATCGTAGATTCGCGCCAGCTTCTCGAGCTTGTGACTTCGCTTCTGGACGGCCACGGCCCTTCACGCGATTCTAACCGGCACTGAGCCGTAATCAATGGAAATCCTGGCGCCTGTTGGGCCGTTCGGGCCGTTCGCCTTGACAGGCGCGATCCCGTGCCGTACTCGAAGGACGTGTCCCTCGCCTGCCCCCGGCGCCTGAGGTCGCCCCTGGCGCTCCTCGCGCTGGCGGGCTGGCTGACCGCCACGGCCGGGGTCGACCACCACGTCGCCGTCGAGACCCACACCCAGTGCGAGCATGGCGCCGAGGTCCACGTCGAGCGAATCGGCGATGCGGTCCCGGTGGTTTCGTCCAGCCGACCGATCCTGGCCGACCCCACCTGGTGGGCGGAGCACGAAGACCACCACCATTGCTCCGCCACCGCCTCGATCGTCGCCGCCGCACCTCCGTTCGCGGCCATGTCGGCGGTCCAGCCCACCCCTGACGCCTCGAGGCCGGCCCCCAGCCTCCACGTCGCGGTTGCCGCGGCGCTCTTCCGCCTCGCTCCCAAGACGTCTCCGCCCGCGCTCGTCGTGTGAATCGCGCGGCCCCGCGGCCGCATCCCGTTCCGCCGACGATGTCCGGAGTACGTCGTGTCCGTCCGCTTGCACACCGTCGTGTGCGCGGCGAGCGTCCTCGTGACGCTCGCCACGCCCGCGATCGCACAACCTGATCCCGCCCCACCGGCGCCCCAGCCGGAAGGCCCACCTTCACCGCCGCCCCGGTGCACCGGCGCGCTCGACGTGCACATCGTCGACGCGACGACCCACGAGCCGGTCGGGGTGGCGACCGTCCGGGTGGGCGATCGCGTCCTCGACGAGACCGACGACGTCGGCCGCTGCTCGCTGCGCAACCTCTGCCCGGGGCAATTCGTGCTCGTCATCGAGCGTCCCGATTACCGGACCGCCACCCTGACGGTGCAGGTTCCCGGACCCAGCTCGGTCGAGGTCCACATGACGACCCTCGGCGACGAGGTCATCGTCGTCGAGGAAGCCGCGCCCGATCCGCCCGACATGCGGTCGGCGACCACGCTCTCGGGCGAGGCTCTCGAACGGACGCGGGGCCGCTCGTTCTCCGAGTCGCTGTCGGCCGTCGCCGGGGTCGCCCAGCTCCGCACGGCGAGCGGCATCGCCAAGCCCATCGTTCGCGGCCAGTACGGCCGCCGCCTGCTCCTGCTCGTCGACGGCGTTCGCCACCGCGCCCAGGAGTGGGGCCTCGACCACGCGCCCGAGATCGACCCGTTCGTCGCGGACCGGCTCACGGTCGTGCGCGGCGCGGCCGGTGTCCAGTACGGACCCGACGCCATCGGTGGCGCGATCCTGGTCGAGCCGCCGCCGCTCCTGCGCACCCCGGGGGTCGCCGGCGAAGCCCATCTGATCGCCTTCACCAGCGGTCATGGCGCCAACGTCGCCGGCCGGCTCCAGCAGGCCACGGCGCGCTGGCCGAGCCTTTCGTGGCAGGCCGAGGGCAGCGTCCGCCGCGCCGCCGGGGCCTCGACACCCGACTACGCACTCGACAACACCGGCGTCAACGAATGGAACGTGGGCGCGGCGCTCGGACGGAGGACGTCGAGCAGCGAGCAGCGGATCGCGTACCTGCACTACCAGGCCGACCTGGGGGTGTGCACCTGCGTCCGCGTCGAGACCATCGACGATTTCATGGCCTCGATCGAGCGTGGCCGGCCCATCGACTCCGAGCTGTACCGGAGCGAGCTCGAGATCGAGCGGCCGTACCAGGCGGTGGCTCACGATCTGGCCCTGGTCCGCTCCGCCCACGACTGGGTCGGCATGGGCGCGATCGACGCGACCCTGGCCTTCCAGCACGACCATCGCCGGGAATACGACGTCGTCCGCACCGCGGTGACCGGACCGCAGTTCGACTTCCGGCTGTTCACGCCGGAGCTCGAGCTCGCCTTCCGGCACAACCCCATCCATCTCGACGACCACTGGCACCTGCGCGGGTCGGTCGGCACGCTCGGCGTGGCCCAGATCCACCGCTACAGCGGACTGCCGCTCATCCCCGACTACGACTCGTGGGGGACCGGGATGTACGCCATCGAGCGCCTGGTCGGCCACGATCTCGAGATCGAGGCGGGGGTCCGCCACGACATCGTCTCGCGCACGGCGTCGCTCGACCGCCAGGACTTCTTGCGCCTGGTGCGCAGCGGCCAGCTCCCCGACGACGCCTGCGGCGACAGCAGCGGCGACCCGGTCGAGTGCAGCTCGACGTTCCAGACGCTGTCGGCGTCGCTCGGCGCGCTGCGCCGGATCGGCGAGCGGTGGTCGATCAAGCTCGACCTCTCGACCGCGTCACGGCCACCCAATCCCGACGAGCAGTACCTCAACGGGACCTCGCCGACGTTCCCGGTGCTGGGGCTCGGCAAGCCCGACCTCGGCGCCGAGACCACCTACTCGGCGTCGGTGACGGCCAGCGTGCAACACCCGCGGGTCGCCGCCGAGGCCTCGGCCTACGCCAACCGGATCGACGACTACATCTACTTCGCGCCGGCGATCGACGAGAACGGCGATCCGATCTTCGACGTCCTGATCCGCGGCAGCTTCCCGCGCTTCGTGACCCGTCCGACCGACGCGAGCTTCTACGGGGTCGACGCCGGCGCCACGGTCGTGGCCCAGCCCTGGCTCGAGCTGAGCGGCCAGATCTCGGCGGTGCGGGCGGCCGCCACCGACGGCTCGTACCTGGTGTTCGTGCCGCCCGATCGCGCGCACGGCACGGCGACCATCCGGCGTGATCGCCTCTTCGGTCTGGGCCCGAGCTTCGTGGCGCTCGACGGGACCTTGGTCCGCCGTCAGGACCGCTTCGACCTCGCCGCCGACTTCGCCGAGCCGCCTCCGTCCTACTTCCTCCTCGGCGCCGAGGCCGGCACCGAGGTCCAGATCCGCGACCAGCGGATCCGGATCAGCGTCGCCGGCTCGAACCTGACCAACGCGCGCTACCGCGACTACACCAGCCTCCTTCGCTACTTCGCCGACCAGCCCGGCGTGCAGCTCATGCTGCGTTTGTCCGTGCGCTTCGATTCCAGGACCAAGCCCGAGCTCGAAAGGACCTCGCCATGACGCCGACTCGTATCAGCAGCCTCGTCGGCTGCGCCCTGACCGCCCTCGCCGCCTGCGGGGGCGACGGTCACACCCACAACGAAGAGGAGGTCATCACCACCGTGATGCTGGCCTTCACGCCGGCCGGCGGCGGCACCGCCGTCACCGCCGAGTTCGACGACGCCGACGGCGACGGCGGCCAGGCGCCGACCGTCGACCCGGTCAACCTCAGCGCCGGGAGTTTCACGCTCGCCGTCCGCTTCCAGAACCGGCTCGAGGACCCCGCCGAGGAGATCACCACCGAGGTGGCCGACGAGTCCGACCAGCACCAGCTCTTCTTCACCGGCACCGCGGTCGATGGCCCGGCCTCGAGCTCGCCCGGCGCCGCGCTGACCCACGCCTACGCCGACACCGACGTCAACGGCCTGCCGATCGGGCTGGCGAACACGATCACCGCCGTCGCCGGCACCGGCACGTTGATCGTGACCCTGCGCCACATGCCACCCGTCAACGATCAACCGATCAAGACCGCCAACGCCGCCGACCTGGTCAAGACCGGCGGATTCGCATCCATCGGCGGCGAGAACGACGCCCAGGTCACCTTCGCCGTGACCGTCCCCTGAGGGTCAGTAACCGGGGCCGGCGCCGGGGCCGGGCGCCGCGCCGCCGGTCCACATCACGCAGGTCGCGCTCGAGCCGCTGTTCGAGCTGGTGGTGGTGACGCCGCCGCTCATCCAGTTGTAGCCGGTGGAGGTCGCGTCGCGCGGCATCGCGGTGAAGACCAGCGCGTCGCAGCCCATCTCGCCCGCCTTCTGGCGCATGGCCCCGAAGTGCTCCTCCGCGTTGCCGCCCTTGGCCGAGAGCGCCGCGACCTCGACGTAGGGCCGCGGCGGCATGCTGGTGGTGTAGACCTCGACCGACATCGCGTGGCGCGGCGAGAACGGGCGCGGCGACGGGTTGAGCGCGGTGGCCGTCACGGTGGGACCGCATCCAGTGAGGAGCGCAGCCGAGACCACCAGACCGGCGAAGATGCGGCGAAGCGAGATCATGGGCGGACGTTAACACAGCCGATCAGGGCGCCCAGGCGTTCTCGCGCATGGGGCGGCCGCGGTCTCACGTCGCCGTGACCTGTACCACGCGGTCGCGCTTCGACGGCCACGGGCCGTGTGCTCACGACGCCGGTGCCGGGCTGACGGTCGCCGCGCCGTCGACGGTACGGGTGGTCCGCCCGCGCACGCGGATCCGTCCCACACTGCCGCCACCACCGCCGCCACCCGCGTTGCTGGTCCCGTTGGTGGCGTTCCCGCCCGCGGGTACGGCGCCGGCACCTCCAGCGCCGCCATCGCCGCCGTCGGCCTGGTTCGCGCCACCGGTCGAACGAAGCTGGGAGCACGTCGCCATCCCCCCCGGTTGCGAGGCGACGGCGAGTTGACCACCCTCGCCGCCTCCAGCTCCGTTCGCGCACAGGGAGGCGGTCGCCAGGATGCGCACGGTCTCGCCGTCGAGCAGGATGGCGCCACCGGAGCCACCGCCCCCGCCGCCGCTTCGCGCGAGCGCTCCGGCCCCGCCGCCCGAGCCACCTGCCGCGATGGCGCCGGCGACCACCACGTCGCCGCGCGCGGAGATCTCGAGCGCGCCTCCGCCATCGCCGGCATGGCCACCGGCGTCGATCGATGGATCGCCGTCGTCACCACCCGTCCCTCCGGCACACCCGCCGCGGAGAGGTTCGATCGAGGGGCCGCCGCCGCTGGCCCCCTTGCCGCCGCCAGCGCCGTGACCGCTGCCGTGACCGTTCCCGCCGTCGCCTGCGTTGGCGGCGAAGCCGCCACCACCCGCGCCCCCTCCTCCCCCTGCGCTGCCGACCGTCGTCGCCTCGCCGGGTCTGCCCGTCCCCGTCACGCAGCGGGCGGCATCGTTGCCGCCAGGTCCGGCGATGAACATGGTGCCGGTCGCGTCGAGCCGCGCCGACACATCGATGACGCCGTCGATCGTCGCGTCGCCGTGCACGACGAACACCAGCGCGTGCGCGCCCGTGACCGTCAGGGTCGACGATCCGGACACGCGCAGGCTGGCGACGTTGACCACCCGGACGATGGTCCCATCGTGCTGCTCGACCAGCGCACCGGGCGGAACCGGGAGCTGCGACACCAGCGACGTCAGAGCGCCGGTGTCGGTGTCGTAGCCGAACGCGCCGCCGTCGAAGTCCAGGACCGCGGGTTCACCGAGGCGGGGATCGCACGGATCGACATTGGGCGGGTTCCACGACGCGCAGCTCGCGGCCGCCGTGTCGATCGTGGCGGCCGCGTCCGCCGCTGCGTCCGCGGCCTGACCATCGCCGGCGCCGGACGGTGCGAACGTGCAAGCCATCACCTGCGTCAGCACGACGCTCGCGGTGATCGCGGCTGGCGTGAACCCGTCCATCTACTCGTAGGCCGTGAACGTCAAGGTCACCTGGAGATCCGCGTCGGCTCCTTTGGCCGCGAAGTCCGTCGCCGCCGGGCCTCGCACGACCACCTTGAAGCTGCCGGCCAGCAGCTTGGAGAAATCGGCTTCGCCCATCTGTCCGCTCTCGAAGGCCACGTCCATGGCGATGGGGCCGGCGCCATCCGCTGCTACCAGCATCTGGTTCGCCGCCGGGAACGTGTTGTTGGTGTCGTTCATCTCGAAGAGGACCACGGTCTCGCCCGCGAACACCTCCCCGAGCCGGCTGACCCCGGTCGTTCCGGCACCGAGCAGCAGGCTGGCGCCGGTCAGCGCGATGCGCCCGGGATCGGCACCGGCCAGCTCCTGGCGCGCGTTCGCAACGAACGCCCCGTACGGGTTTCCGTTCTCGGTGTTGATGCCTTTGCTGTCGGTCACGGTGGCGCCGACGACATCGGACGACTTCGCCTTGAGGTTGATGCCGACCGGCTCGGAATACGACACGGCGTCGTCACCGCAAGCGCCCGCGAGGCCGCACACGCCCGCGAGCGGAATGATGGCGAAGAACTTCGGCGCTGATGAATGGCGAGGCATGGTGACTCCTGCCTGTTAGTTGCGGCAGGGCCCCCCGTTGATGAAACGATCTCGCAAGTCCCTGATTGTCCACAGGCCCAAGGGCCCGGCGGTACCTCAGGGCGCCCAGGCGTTCTCGCGCATGGGGCCGCCGCAGTCCCAAGTCGCCGTGACCTGCACCACGCGGTCGCGCTTCGACGGCCACGGCAGGCCAATCGAGAGCGACACCTTGCTCCAGTCGTACTCGATCATCAGCGTATCGGTATCGGTCGGCTCGTCGCGCTGGTTGTACGTGCCCTTGCCCGGCACCGCGTACTCGACCAGCGGCCCGGTCTTCTTGTAGTCGGCGTAGACGAAGAGGGGGCGGAGCTTGCCGATGAGCAGCACGTCGGCGCTGATCGACAGAGTCGATCCGTCGGGGAAGCAGGCGCGGAAGAGGGTGCCGTCGCCGACCGCGAAGCGGTTGGTGGCGGTGGTGTGGAAGGCGCCGCAGAGGGCCGGCACCGTCGTCCTGGCGAAGGTGGCATCGCCGGAGAGCTCGACGGTCGCCGTGGCCGCCCGCTGATGGGGCGTGACGGGGACGCAGGCGGCCGAACCCGAGCCCGAAGCCGATGCCGAACCCGAACCCGATGCCGAGCCCGAACCCGAACTCGAACCCGATGCCGAACCCGAACTCGAACTCGAACCCGAACCCGATCCCGAGCTGGCCTTCCGCGCGTCGCCCTTGCAGGCGGCGAGCGAGACCAGGACCACGACCAGCGTGAGCCTCATGGCGCGCGGTAGAAGTCCTGGCCGCCCTCTGTGAACTCACTGGCCTTCTGGGCCAGGCCGGCGTCGAGGGCCGCGTCCTCGGTGAGGCCGTGGGCGGCGGCGTAGTCGCGCACGTCCTGGGT
>SXJR01000529.1 GCA_005779305.1 Myxococcales bacterium | reverse complement strand
GCACGTCGACGTGGCCGAGCTCGCGATCGGCGGCCTCCCACAAGGCAGTCACGTCGGCCTCGACGGCGACGTTGCAGCGGGCCGCGGGGACGCCGCCCAGCTCCTTGGCGGCCTCCGACAGCCGGCGCTCGTGGATGTCGCTGATCATGACCCGGGCGCCTTCCTCGACGGCGCGCCTGGCCACTGCGAAGCCGATGCCGGTGCCGGCGGCGGTGACGAGGACGGTCTTGCCGGCGAGCAGGCCGTGGCCGGGAACGTAGGGTGGCGGGGCCGGCGGCGCGGGCGGGGTGGTCACGACGCCTTCCTCCACCGCGCGATCTCCTCGGACTCCCGGCGCAGGTCGTCGAGCATGGCCTGGACCGCGGCGCGCACCGCGGCGTCGACGTCGAGCACGACCTCGTCGGAGGGCTCCTCGCCGGGCGCCAGCGGCGGCGGCACGATCGGCGTGCCGAAACGGTAGCGCAGCCGCGCCGGCACCGGCAGGTGCGGCCACGGCCCGATGGTGAGGCCCCAGGGCAGCGAGAACGAGATCGGGAAGACGTTGGCGCGGGTCAGCTCGCGCAGCCGGATGCGCTGGGCCAGCTTGCGGCCGTCGGTGAGTACGAACAGGGTCTCATGGGCGCCGGCGTTGGCGACCGGCACGATGGGTACGCCGGCGGTGATCGCGGTGCGCGCGTAGCCGGTGCGGCCGCCGAACTGGACCTTGTAGCGATCGCGGTAGGGACGCCAGGTGTCGACGTCGCCGCCGGGCATGACCAGGAGGTCGCGACCCCAGCGAGTGAGGACGTCGCCGGCGACGCCGCGGCCGGCACGGAGCACGCCGAGGCGGCCGAAGAAGCGCGCGGTGGTGCGGGTCGACAGGATCATCTCGTGCGCGAGCGGATGGATCGGCCGCTCGGTGCCGAAGCGCTGATACCAGGCGAAGGCGAAGCCCCACACGTCCGGGATGCTGGTCCCGCCCGAGTGGTTCGACACCACCATGACCGGCTTTTCTGGAACATGTTCCATGCCGCGCACCTCGAGATCGAAGTAGCGGCCCGGGCCGAAGAAGCGGCTCGCGAAGCGCAAGACCTGCACGACGGCCTCGGGCTCGAACGCGGCCGGGTCGTTGGCACCGTCGGGAGCGCCGGCCTTGCGGTGCAGCCACTGGAGCAGCCGGCCGCCTTCGTGCGTCGAGGTCGTCATCACCTTCTCAGATTACCCGCTTGCCCGCGTGAGTGAAACATGTTTCAGTCACGAACACGATGAGCCGGTTTCCGATGCCCCGCTACCCCAACGGCTGGTTCCAGGTCGCCTACTCGAACGAGGTCGCGCCCGGCGCGGTTCGCCCGCTCAAGTACTTCGGCAAGGACCTGGTGCTGTTCCGCACCGAGGGCGGCGAGCTCAAGCTGCTCGACGCGCACTTCCCGCTCATGGGCGCGCACCTCGGCCACGGCGGCAAGGTCAAGGGCGACTGCATCGAGTGCCCGTTCCACGCCTGGAAGTTCGATGGCGCCGGCGCCTGTCGCGAGATTCCGTACGGCAAGAAGATCCCACCGCGCGCGACCCTGGGCGTATGGCCGCTGCGCGAGGTCAACGGCCTGGTCATGACGTGGCACCACGCCGGCGGTGAGGCGCCGCAGTGGGACGTCCCCGAGCTTCCCGAGTACGGCCACCCCGACTGGACGCCGTACGAGACCCGGGGCTGGAAGGTTCGCACCCACAACCAGGAGATGGCCGAGAACTCGGTCGACTCGGCGCACTTCCTCTACCTGCACGGCACCCAGGAGATGCCCACTACCCACGCCGAGACTCTCGGTCACATCCTCCACTCGACCTCGCAGACGCTGATGAAGACGCCGCAGGGCAAGGTGAAGGGCGAGATCGACGTCCACGTCCACGGCTTCGGTTTCACCACCACCCGCTTCCGCGGCCTGGTCGAGACGCTCCTGGTCAGCTCGGCCACCGCCATCGACGAGGACTACTGCGAGCTGCGCTTCGCGTTCACCGTCAAGAAGATGGTCAACGAGGGCGTGACCTCGACGGTCGGAGCCGCCTTCCAGCGCGAGATCGCCCGCCAGCTCGAGCAGGACATCCCGATCTGGGAGAACAAGATCTACGTGCACCCGCCCGTCCTCGTCGACGGTGACGGCCCCATCGGCATGTTCCGCCGCTGGTCCAAGCAGTTCTACGTCGGCAACCCCGGCTACGTCGCGCCGGCTGACTCAGCCAGCGAGTAACGCGCTAGTCTCGGGCAGCGATGCGGCCCTGGTGGCGCTCCCTGCTCGTCGCGATGGTGGCCGTCCCCGGCTGCTCGTTCGTGTTCGTCCAGACGCCGCGCCCACGAGAGGGCATCACCCGCTGCACCCGCGGTACCGGAGCGCCGGTGGTCGACACCCTGGTCGCCGTACCGGCGACGGTGATCGGGGTCTTCGCGGGTATCACGTACCTGTCCGGCTTCGGGGCCGCGGGTCACGAGTCCAACGCGCAGGGCCCCGCCGGCAAGGTGGCCGCGATCAGCTTGCCGATCGGCGTGCTCTACAGCCTCGGCGCGATCTACGGCTTCCGGGCGACGACGCGGTGTCGCCGTGCGTCGGCGCCGATACCGGCACCCGGGTCAGCCGGCGGCCAGTAGCGCGCCCAGGCGGGCGACGTGGGCGCTGGCGCCGCCCAGGGTCAGCTCGATCCACTTGGACAGCGGGTAGTAGCGGGCGAGGGGATAGCCGAGGTCGAAGCCGATGCCACCGTGGAGGTGCTGGGCGGCGTAGGTCACGCGCTGGCCGGCCTCGGCGGCGAAGATCTTGGCGACGGCGAGCTCGCGGGCGGCGGGCAGGCCCTGGGCCAGGCGCCAGGTCGCTTCCCACAGCGTGAGGCGGATGGTCTCGACGTCGACGTAGGCGTCGGCGGCGCGCTGCGACACGGCCTGGAAGGTCGCGATGGGGCGATCGAACTGGGTCCGCTGCGTGGTGTAGGTCGCGGTCATGCGCAGGACCTTCTCGACGAGACCGAGCTCGAGCGCGCACAGGCCGACGGTGGCGCGATCGAGGAGCCAGCCGAAGGTTTCGGCGTCGCCCAGCGGCTCGGCGGCCGCGCCGTCGAGGACCAGCTCGCCCTGGGGCTCGCCGGTGGTCGCGACCTGGGGCTCGATGCGGACGCCGCTGGACGCGGGATCGATCAGGAAGAGGGCCGGCTGGCCGCTCTCGCCGACCGCGGTGACGACGATGCGGGCGGCGCGCCCGGCGGCGGGCACGCAGGTCTTCACGCCGGTGAGGCGGCCGGCCCGGGCGATGGTCAGCGGGGCGAACGGATCGCTGCCGTCGGGCTCGTGAAGCGCGACGGTGACGAGGCGGGTGCCGCGCAGCACGTCCTTCAGGATGGCGCGCTGGGCCGGCGTGCCGGCGTGATCGATGGCCAGGGCCGCGGTCGCGACCGCCCACAGCGGGACCGGCGCGGCGGCGGCGCCGACGGCCGTGAGGAGCGCACAGTGCTCGAGCAGGCCGTGACCGGCGCCGCCGACATCCTCGCGCACGGCGACGCCGAGCAAGCCGGCGCCGGCCAGCGTCGACCACAGCGCCGTGGTGTCTCTGGCGTTGCTCGCGTCGTGATCGGTGAAGATCTTGGTCGCCAGGGCGGCGACCTCCTTCTGCTCGTCGGTGAGTGCGAAGTCCATGATGTCGCTCCCTCTCGTGGGTCAGCGCGGGGCGCGGGGCATGCCGAGGCCGAGCTGCGCGATGATGTCGCGCTGGATCTCGTTGGTGCCGCCGCCGAAGGTGAGCACCAGGGCGGTGCGGTAGTAGGTCTCCATGCGGCCGCGCAGGAGCGAGCCCGCCGAGCCGGCCTTGAGCACGCCGGGCTGGCCCAGCACCTCGAGCAGCCACTGGTAGACCAGGATGAACGACTCGCTGCCGAACACCTTCACCGCCGACGACTCGGCGGGATCGAGGCGATCGAGGCCGACGTTCCAGGCCTGGCGCCAGGCCATGAGGCGGAGCGCGTCGAGGCGGGCGGCGGAGCGGGCCAGGTTGTGCTGCACCCACGGCTCGTCGATCACGCGACGGCCGTCGGGGCGGCGGGTCTCGCGCGCCCACGCCGTGACCTCCTCGACGAAGCGGTTGACCGGGCCGGGGACGAGCAGCGCCACCCGCTCGTGGTTGAGCTGGTTCGTGATCAAGCGCCAGCCCTCGTTCTCGCGGGCGACGCGCATCGACACCGGCACCCGCACGTTCTCGAGGTAGGTCACGTTGGTGCGGTTGCCGCCCAGGGTGTGGATCGGCGTGATGGTCACGCCCGGCGCGTTGCGATCGACCATCAGGATCGAGATGCCCTTGTGCTTGGGCGCGGCCGGATCGGTGCGCACCGCCAGCCAGATGTAGTCGGCGTACTCGGCCAGCGACGTGAACACCTTCTGGCCGTTGACCACGTAGTCGTCGCCGTCGCGGACGGCGCGGGTGGTGAGCGACGCCAGGTCGGTGCCGGCGCCGGGCTCGGAGTAGCCGATCGCGAAGTGCAGCTTGCCCTCGAGGATGCGGGGCAGGAACGCCGCCTTCTGCTCGTCGGTGCCGAACTTCATCAGCGTCGGTCCGACCGTGCACAGGGTCAGGAACGGGATCGGGTAGCCGGCCCGCTGGACCTCGTCGAAGAAGATGAACTGCTCGATGGCGGGGCGGGCGCGGCCACCCCACTCGGTGGGCCAGCCCACGCCGAGCCAGCCGTCGGCGCCGAGCCGATGCAGCACCTTGGTGTAGAGCGGGCCGCCGCCGTCGGAGCCGGCGACCTCGGCGAGGACGTCGGGGGTGATCAGCTCGGCGAAGTACGCGCGCAGCTGGTCGCGCAGGGCCTTCTGGTCGGGTTCGAGGTCGATGTACACGCGGGCTCCTGTTGCGACGCTACGGCCGCTCGCGGCCGACGATCCACATGGCGAAGAACTGCGAGCCGCCACCGTAGGCGTGGCCCAGGGCGCGGCGGGCACCGTCGACCTGGTGCTCGCCGGCCTGATCGCGCACCTGCATGGCGGCCTCGGCGAAGCGCAGCATGCCGCTGGCGCCGATCGGGTTGGACGACAGCACGCCGCCCGACGGGTTGATGGGCAGGCTGCCACCGAGCGCGGTGGCGCCGCTCTCGGTCAGCTTCCAGCCCTGGCCGGCGGCGGCGAAGCCGAGGTTCTCGAGCCACATCGGCTCGAACCACGAGAACGGCACGTACAACTCGGCGAGGTCGATGTCCTGGCGTGGATCGCCGATGCGCGCCTGGGCGTAGACCTCCCGGGCGCAGTCACGGCCGGCCTGGGGATCGACCTGATTGCGGCCAGCAAACATGACCGGCTCGCTGCGGGTGGCGAGGCCGTGCACCCAGGCCGGCGGGCGCGGCGAGGCCTTGGCGCCGTCCTCGTCGGTGAGCACCATGGCGCAGGCGCCGTCCGACGACGGACAGGTCTCGAGGTAGCGGATCGGATCCCACAGCATCGGCGAGTCGCGCACCATCGCGAGGTCGATGCCCTTGATGCGCAGGTGTGCGTAGGGGTTCTTGAGCGCGTTCACCCGGTCCTTGACCGCGACCATCATGCCGACCTCGGCGGGGGCGCCGGCGCGATGGATGTACGCGCGCACCAGCGGCGCGAAGTAGCCGCCGGCGCCGGCGGTGAGCTGGGGCTGGAACGGGATGCGCGGTGACAGCGCCCACATCGCGTCCGACTCGGACTGTTTCTCGAAGGCGACGGTGAGCACGCGCCGGTGCACGCCGCTGATCACGGTCTGGGCGGCCACGATCGCCGTCGAGCCGCCGACCGAGCCGGCGGTATGGACGCGCAGGATGGGCTTGCCGGCCGCGCCCAGCGCGTCGGCGAGGTACAGCTCCGGCATCATCACGCCCTCGAACATGTCGGGGGCCTTGCCGATGACGACGGCGTCGATGTCCTTCCAGTCGAGCTCGGCGTCGGCTAGCGCGCGCGCCGCGGCCTCGCGGACCAGGCCGGCGATCGAGACGTCCGAGCGCTTGGCCTTGTGGTGAGTCTGGCCGATGCCGACGATGGCGCAGCGAGTGGCACTCATGGCGAGACCTCAGCGGCGAGCGCGCACACCAGGTTCTGCTGCAGGCACGGGCCGCTGGTGGCGTGGGCGACGGCGGTGCGAGCGGTGCCGTCGTGGATGCGGGCGGCGGCGCTGCCGATGCGGGCCAGGCCGGCGACCATCATGGCGTTGGCGACCAGCGCGCCGCCCGAGGGGTTGATCGAGACGCTGGCGCCGAGGCCGAGCGCGTCGCGCAGGATGAGCTCCTGGTGCGAGAACGGCGCGTGCAGCTCGGCGACGTCGATGGCGCCGAGCGAGGCGACGCCGGCGTGCTCGGCGGCGGTGGTCGTCGACGGCGAGCAGGTGAGGTCGCGGCTGCCGAGCTGATGGGGCTCGACGCGGTGATCGATGCCGCGGATCCACGCCTTGCGCGCGCTCCGGCGGGCGACGTCGCCGGCGGCGAGCACCACGGCGCAGGCCCCGTCGGCGACGGTCGGGCAATCGTGGGCGCGCAGCGGCGCGACCGTGTAGGCGGCGCCGAGCAGCGCGGCGGCGTCACCGCCCCGGCGGGCGGCGGCCACGGCGGCCAGGTCGCGCTCGCTGGCGCGGCCGCTATCGAGGAGCGCGCGGGCCTGGAGCGCGGCCAGCGAGATGCCGTCGATGCCGAGCGGCGCCAGGTAGTACGGATCGAGCTGAGTGGTGAGGATCGCCGGCAGGTCGCCGAGCGATGACTTGCCGTAGGCGTAGACCAGCGCGGTGTCGACGTCGCCCTGCTGGAGCCGGACCCAGGCCTCGTACAACGCCCAGGCGCCGTCCATCTCGACGTGGCTCTCGGCGATGGGCGGCCACGGCGCCACGCCGTCGAGCGCGGACACGAACGAGAACGGACGGCCGATCAGGTAGTCGCAGCTGCCCGAGACCGTGAAGCCGATGTCCTTGCGGGTGAGGCCGGCCTCGGCCAGCGCCTGGTTGACGACCGGCTGAACCAGCTCGGCCTCGTCGCGCGCCGCGTCGCGCGCCACTGGCGGCAGCTGGGCGAAGCTGATGATCGCGACGTCGCGATGGCGATGTCCGGCGCGGCTCACAGGTGCCTCTCGATCTGGGCGCGGTCGGCGTCCGGCTCGCCCGTCGGCTCGAACCACTTGATGCTGGCCAGGGTCGGACCAAGCTGCTCGTCGGGCACCCACACCGCCTTCACCCGCATGCCCATGCGGGCCTGTTCGGGCTCGATGCCGCGCACCAGGTGGTAGATGGGCAGGTCGGCGCCCTCGAGGAGGACGGCCACCGCCACGTACGGTGGCGGAAACGGCGCGGCGTCGAACGGGATGCGGATGATGCAGAACGTGGTGACCACGCCGTGATCGGCGACGTCGACGGTCTCGGCGGCGGGGACGCCGCAGGTCGGGCACGCGCCGCGCGGCGGCAGGTAGACCTTGGTGCAGCTCGGGCAGCGACCGCCGACGATGCGCTTGTCCTGCATCGCGCGCAGGTAGACCGAGAGGTGGTGGCCGGCGGTGACGGTGTAGTCGAGCCGCACCGGCGACGGAAACAGCGTCACCGACGGTGCGGCCGCAGCCGCATCGGCAACCGCAGCCGAAGCCGCATCGGCGGGGATGAAGCATTCGAGATCGCGGATGGAGCCGGTGCGCGCGGCTCGCCAGCGTGGCGTGACACGGAGACCGGTGCGCATGGCGGCGATGGAACCGGCGTCGACGGCGTGGAGCATCGCGGTATCGGCGCCGTCGAGCTTGATCAGCGCCCACGCGAACGGCTGGGTGAGGGGATGTTCGCGGCGCGGCTCGGTCACCCAGGCCCAGGTGGTGACGGTGCCGGCGGGGCCGACCTTCACGGCCTCGCCGGTGGCGGCGCCTTGGGTGTCGTACTCGAGCGGCGGCACCATCACGGTGCCGGCGGCGGTGCGTACGCCCTCGAGCTGTCCGTCGCGCAGTCCGGTGAGGAACCGGCCGATCACCGGCCCGGTCGATCGCTGGTACGTGTACTCCAGCCGGTAGGGGGCTTCCAGCACCCCGTCGTCGCGATCCATGGCCTGACTAGAACATGTTCTAGTAGCGATGTCGATACCGTTCGCCCTGAGCCGGCCGCGTCAGCGGCCGAGTCGAAGGGCGCGCTCACTCATCGATCGACAGCGCCTGGCGCGGGCACCTGGCGACCGCGGCCTCGACGGCGGCGTGGAGCTCGGGGCCGGGCTCGGGCTGGAGCAGCAGGAGCTGGTCCTTTTCGTCGGTCTGAAAGACCGTCGGAGCCAGCTTCACGCAGCGAGCGTTGCCCTCGCAGCGCTCGTGGTCGACGAGGATCTTCATCGCAACCCCTTCAGCGCGTGGCCGCGGTCATGCGGCGGATGCTGTCCTCGAGCTCGCGCACCAGCTCGCTCATGATCTCGGCGACCGGGCGCACCTGGTTCATGCGGCCGACGATCTGCCCGACCGGCGAGGTGAGGAGCTCCTCGGCGCGGTTGCCGGGCTGGCCTGCGAAGCGATGGATGCGGCTGGTGGCGTCGGCGGTGAGCATGAACTGCAGCGGCATGGGCAAGGCGCCCGGGCCGGCCGGGTCGTCCCAGGCCTGCGACCACGGCGTCTTCAGCTGTCGCGCCGGCTTGCCGGTCAGGGCCCGCGAGCGCACGGTGTCGCGCGACCCCGCGGCCAGGAGCTTGTTCACCACCAGCGGGTGCAGGTCGGACTCTGCGCAGGTCAGCCAGACCGATCCGGTCCACGCGCCTTGCGCGCCGAGCGCCATCGCCGCGGCGACCTGACGGCCGCAGCCGATGCCGCCGGCGGCCAGGACCGGCACGTCGGGACCGACCGCGTCGACGATCTCCGGGACCAGCACCCGCGTCGAGATCTCGCCGCAGTGGCCCCCGGCCTCGGTGCCCTGGGCGACGATGATGTCGACGCCGTTCTCGATGTGTTTCTTGGCGTGGGCCGGTGCGCCGGTCAGCGCAGCGACCTTGACGCCCTTGGCGTGGGCCTTGTCGACGATGTCCTTGGGCGGCGGTCCCAGGGCGTTGGCCAGGAGCTTGATGGGCCGCGACAGCGCAAGCTCGACCTGCGGCCGCGTCGTCTGCTCGGTCCAGGCCAGGAGGTTGTGCCAGGCGTTCTCGCCCTCGGGCAGCGCCGGCACCTCGTGGCGAGCCAGCAGGTCCTCGATGAACGCACGGTGGCGCGGCGAGATCATCGCCTCGAGCTTGCCGGGATCGAGCGGGGCGTCGTGGCCGGCGCCACCGTCGACGTACTTGGCCGGCATGACCACGTCGACGCCGTAGGGCTTGCCATCGACGTGTGCGTCGATGAAGTCGAGGGCCTCGCGCAGCTGATCGACGGTGTAGGCCACCGCGCCCAGCACCCCCATGCCACCGGCGCGGCTGACCGCGGCGACCACCGCCGGCGCCTTGGAGAAGGCGAACAGCGGGACTTCGAGGCCGAGCTCTTCGGCGATCGGGGTCCGGATGCGGGTCACGCGGTCACGCGCTCGCCGGCGGGAGGAACTTGTTCATCTTCTGCGCCATCGGGATCGAGCCGCCGACCTTGAGCTTGCGCATGAGGAACGCCTTGGCGCCGTTGAGGTCGCCGTTGGCCAGGTCCACGTAGTCCTTGGCCTTGATCTTGTAGGTCACGGTCGGATCGGCGACCGTGCCCGGCTCGACGGAGAGCTTGCCGTCGGCGACCTTGATGGTCCAGGTGCCCCCGCCGTCACCCTCGAGCTCGTAGACGAAGGTGGCGGTGATGCCCGTGGCGTGCTCGGGCAGGAAGCGCTCGTGCACGGTCGCGAAGTATTCCTGGCAGCTGGTGATCTTGCGCATGACTCGGTCCCCTCCGTGAAACATGTTCTACTCGGGCAGTAAAGCCGACGGCGCGGACACCGTCAAGTCCGATCGACCGCGGCGAAGTGGTCGAGCAGCACGTCGTTGAGGCGGCTCGCGCACTGGTGGAGGATGGCGTGGCCAGCGTCCTCGAACTCGATCAGGCGCGAGCCGGGGATGAGCCGGTGGAGTCGGTGGTGCGCCGACGGCCGGATCAATCGATCACGTGACGCCTTGACCACCAGCGTCGGCGTTCCGGCGAGCTGGTGCAGGCGCGGCGCGGTGCGGTGGCCGATGATGGCGGCGATCTGCCGCAGCCGATCGCGGGCCGGCGCGGCCGCGACGACCTGATCGCGCAGCGCCGTCCGCAGCGGCGCGACGTCGACGGCGCGCAGGTAGTCGTCCGGAAAGATGAGGCGTTCGAGCACGCGGGCGCGGTGGGCACGCGGGCCGAGGAAGGCTCGGCCGAAGAGCAGGAGGCTCGTCGACGGCGGCGTGAGATCACGGAGCCCGCCGGCGTGGGTGGCCACCAGGCTCAGGCTTCGCACCCGATCCTTCCAGCCCAGGGCCAGCTCCTGCGCGATCATCCCGCCCATCGACACGCCCACGACGTGGGCGCGCTCCCAGCCCAGCGCGTCGATCACGGCGACGGCGTGACGGGCGAGGTCGCGCATCGAGGCCGGAGTTCGGCCGGCGCGCTTGGTCTGCCCGGCGCCGGCGTTGTCGAACCAGGCCACGCGGTGCTGGCCGATGAAGGCGTCGATCTGGTTGAGCCACATGTGGCCGGGGACGCCGAAGCCCATCACCAGGAGCACCGGGCTGCCGGTCGCGCCGCGGGTCGCGTAGTGCACGCGGGCGTCGGGCAGCTCGACGAAGGGCATGGACGCGCTCATGCCACCGGCTCGGCCGCCATGCCGGGAAAGAGCACGACCCGGCCGCGGAGGCCGCCGCCGGCGACCAGCCGCTGCGCCCGATCGGCAGCGCTCAGCGGCAGGCGAGCGTGGATGGGGACGTCGAAGGGGCGCTCGGCGTGGAGCGCGAGCACAGCGGCCATGTCGTCGCGGGTCGCGCCCGACGACCCGGTGATCTGGAGGCCGTAGGTGATCACGTAGCCGACGTTGAGCTCGACGCGCTCGCCGGTCACGTTGCCGACCGCGACCAGCCGACCGCCGACCCCGAGCGATCGCAGCGCGCCATTGAACATCGGCGCGCCGACGCAGTCGATGGCGACGTCGACCGGTCCGCCGGGGAGGCGCTTGTGGAAGCCCGAACCGTCGTCGACGATGACGGCGGCAGCGCCGCGGGCCCGGGCCAGCTCGCCGTGTTCGGCCTTGCGGACCACAGCGACGGCGCTCGCGCCCAGCCGGGCGGCGACCTCGACGGCGGCGGCGCCGACCCCGCCGTTGGCGCCGGTGACCAGCACGCGCTGGCCGGCGCGCAGGCCGGCGCGGGTCAGCAGGTGCTATTCCATCTAGATATATAGCCCCAAAATCATTGC
>SXJR01000528.1 GCA_005779305.1 Myxococcales bacterium | reverse complement strand
GCCGAGAAGGCCGCCCGCGCGACGCCGTCGACCGCCGCCAGCGAGCGCGCGACCGCGGCGCGGGCAGCGGCCGCGGACACCGAGCGCCTGGCCCGAGCGGCGGCGGTGACCGCCAATGCGCTCGACGACAAGGCCGACGAGTACGCCGGAGCCGAGGCCAGCGACGTCGAGATGCTGGTGTCCGAGGCTGACACCGCCATCGCCTCGGGCAAGTTCTCCGAGGCCAGGCGCAACCTCGACAAGGCCGCCGGCCAGGCCTCGGCGAGCGGAAAGGCGTACCCCGCGATCAAGTTCTCGTACGGACGGCTCTACGACGGCATGGCCAAGCGGGCCAGGACCGACGAGGACCGGCTCCCGCTGCTCGAGAAGGCGAAACAGAACTACGACGCGTTCGCGGCCCGCGGCTCCGGCCCCAAGGTCGGTCGAGCGCGCGAGCGCAGCGCCGAGCTGGCCGAAGAGATCGCCGAGCTGAAGTCCGAGGCGCCGTGAGGATCCTCGCCGTCCTCGCGCTGACGTTCGCGGCCAGCGCGTGCAGCGTGTTGACCACCTTCGAGCATCCCACCGAGAGCGGCGTGCAGTGCGACGACGGCGTCGACAACGACGGCAACGGCCTGCGCGATTGCGAGGAGGCTGCCTGCGCCGAGGCCTGCTTCCCGTGCGGCAACGGCCGGCCCGATCCGGGTGAGCTGTGCGACGACGGCAACCCCAGCAACAACGACGCGTGCCTGACGACGTGCGAGCCGGCGTCGTGCGGCGACGGATTCGTGCGCCTCGGCGTCGAGGACTGCGACGACGAGAACAACGTGCCCGGTGACGGCTGCGAGCCGGGCTCGTGCGCGTTCACGTGCGGCGTCGGCCTGGCCTCGGATACCCGCGGCTTCGATCCGGCCACCGGGCACTGCTACCTCGGCTTCACCGCCCCGCGCGACGCGTTCGCGGCGAACGAGTCGTGTATCCAGCTCGGCGGCTACCTGGCCGTCCCCGACGACGCCGTCGAGGACGGTCTGCTGCGGTCGGTGGCCGTCGGGCCCGCCAGGCTCGGCCTCTCCGACGGCCTCATCAACGCCAGCCGTCAGTTCCGCCTGGTCACCGGCGACCTTCCCGCCGAGTACCTGAACTTCACCCCGGGCCAGCCCGACGGCCCACTCGATCAGCCGATCTGCGTCAGCTACGACGGCGCCGCGACGACCTGGCAGGACGACCTCTGTCAGGCGCCGCGGCCGTATCTGTGCGAGCTCGAGCCGGTGCCGTGTGGTGACTTCGTCCTCCAGCCCCCCGAGCAGTGCGACGACGGCAACGCCTTCAACGATGACGGCTGCAGCAACAGCTGCGTCGACGCCGACGAGTGCGCGCTCGGCCTCGACACCTGCAGCGCCGACGCCGATTGTTTCAACCAGCCCTGGCAGCCGGGGACGCCGGGCTTCGCCTGTCAATGTCACGCCGGCTTCGTCGGCGACGGCACCAGCTGCACGCCCATCCCACCGCCGCCGGTGTTCATGGCGCGGGCGCCGGTGACGGTTTCCGGGACCATGAACGGCTGCACGACCGCGAGCTCCTTCGGCGGGCGCAAGCTCGCCATGGATCCGTTCGGCGCCCTGTACGCGGTGATGCTCTGCGGCGGCGACGCGCACGTGGTGGTCAGCGTCGATGCCGGCGCGACCTGGTCGCCGCCGCAGCAGCTGGGCACCCAGGTCGTCGAGGCCGCGGTGGTCGGCATCGCGCTCGGGCGCGCCGCCGTGGTCATGGAGCACAGCAACGGCGACGTGTTCGTCGGCCACACCATCGACTTCGGCGCGACGTGGAACATCCACCTGGTCGGGCCCGCGGCGGCCAGCGGTCCCATCGGCCTCGCCACCGACGGGATCGACGTCATCGTCGGATACACGGAGAACCCCGGCGGCGGCCTGCGGATCAGCCGGTCGACCAGCCCCGATCTCTCGACCTTCTCGGCGGTCATCACACCGGCGGTGTCGTCGCCCGACGTGCTGGTGGACCTGTCGGCGCCAGCCGACGTGTGGGCGGTCGGCGTTACCTCGGGGTTCCACGTGCTGGAGAGCAACAATGGTGGCGTCAGCTTCCCCGGCGCCCCGGCGATGCCGGCCGGCGCTCAGACCCTGGCCGACTGGGCGATCGGCGGCGACCGCATCGTCGTGACCGGCGGCGCCGATCAGGTCCACGTCATCCCGGTGGCGAGCCCCGGCACCAGCTCGACGGTGCTCGGGCTGCCGGCGGCCAACGCCGGCCAGCGTGCGATCACCGCCGACCCGACCGGTGCGGCGATCGTGGCCCAGGGCAATCCGGCCGGCGCGCTCCAGGTGATCCGGTTGGGGCCAGGGGCGACGATGTTCGACCCACCGGTCAACGTCGACGTCGATGGAAGCGCGCCCGGCATCGCCGCAGTGCCCAGCGGGCTGGTGGCCGTGATCTACGTCTCGAGCGCGCAGATCCGAGTCGCCATCGTCACGCCGTAGCTCCACCTGCCGCCCGCGCGCACGCCGCCGCTGCCAGTCGTGGCGGTCCGGCCTTCACCGACCTGAATCACGCCCGGCGGTGTACGTTAGGAAGCGCCATGATCGTCGTCCACGGAGGAGCCGGACTGGTCACACCCGAGCGACAGGAACGGCTGCGAGCCGGCGTTCGCGCCGCCGCGGCCATGGCTCACGGGCTGCTCGCGCGCGGCGCCAGCGCGCTCGA
Organism: Myxococcales bacterium; assembly: GCA_005779305.1. Lineage (GTDB taxonomy): Bacteria > Myxococcota_A > Polyangia > Haliangiales > Haliangiaceae > UBA2376. The sequence goes on along the minus strand of SXJR01000528.1, from coordinate 13,606 downwards.
CGCCGCGGTCGCCGCGGTGCGCACGCTCGAGGACGATCCCGAGATGGCGGCCGGCATCGGCTCGGCGTTGACGCGCGAAGGCACGGTCGAGACCTGCGCGTCGGTGATGGATGGGGCGACCCGTCGCGTCGGCGCCGTCGCCGCCGTCCCCGATCTCGCCGCGCCCATCGTCGTGGCCCGAGCGATGCTCGAGCGCGGGGAGCAGGTCCTGCTCGCCGGCCAGGCCGCGCTGCGCTTCGCGGCCGAGATCGGGATCCCGCCGGCCGCGCCGGGAGCCTTGATCACGGCCCGGGCCCACGAGCAGCTCCGCGAGTGGCACGCGCGCGGTGGCACGCCGGGCCCGGGCGGTGAGGGCGGCGGCGTGGGCGCGGTGGTCCGCGACGCCGCCGGCAACTTCGCGGCCGCGACCTCCACCGGCGGTACGGTGTTCAGGCGCGCCGGGTGCGTCGACGACTCGGCGGTGCCCGGCATCGGCACCTGGGCGGACACCGACCTGGCGGTGTCGACCAGCGGCGGTGAGGCCGCGTTCCGGGTCGCGCTCGCCCACAACATCGCCCACCGCGTCGCCGACGGTGCGTCACTACGCGCCGCCGCCAAGGACGTCCTCGTCGAGCTGCGCACGCTGGCGCCCGACGCCGTCGCCGGCGCGATCATGGTCGGCAAGAGCTCGTGGGCGGCGATCCAGCTCGGCCCGGCGATGCCGGTGGCATGGATCGACGGCACCGGACCCGGCGACGCGATCGGGTTCCCGCTCTGACGCGGACGATCACGGTGCCCGCATCGACGGGTCGAGCCACTGGATGCGCTCGCGGGTCTCGCGTTGCAGCTCGGCGGCCTTGGCCGGATCGGTGGCGAGGACGGTGATGCGCGCGCCGCCCGCGATGTCCGTGACGGTGACGGTGGTGCCGACGTGGATCACCGGGCAGTGCCCGGACTCGGTTCCGCCCGGACCGCCATGACGGCCGGTGTGAAGCCCGCGGCTCGGGTCGGGCGGGCCCATGGCGGCGTGGCGGTGGGCCAGCTCCACGATCTCGCGAGCGGCGGCCGGATCGGTCGCGGTCACGTCCAGCACGACCCCGCCATCGATGGCGAGCGAGCCGGTGGTCGCGCCGACCACCGCGCTGGGACAGTTCGCCATCCTGTGCTCGACCTCGCCGCGGGGACCCTGCGGCGGCGCCGGCGCAGGCGCTGGACCGCACGCGATGAGACCGAGCGCGACGACCACGAGACAGGTACGCATGGTTGGATCGTCGAGCAAGGCTCGTGCCGCGCGACGGATCAGCGCTTTCGGGCGCGCCGCGAATGGCGAGCTCGCCACAGGCGCGCAGCTCTTGCGTGCGCCGACCAGCGCGCGGCTGCGGTTGCGCACCCGGCTGGACCAACCGAGCCGGCGCCGGCGTCGATCCGGACCAGCACCGGCTTGCTGCTGGTCGTCGCCTTCATCATCCTCGCCGCCATCTTCGCGGTGATCCACGGCGTGACCCGCCGGTCGTTGAGTCCGATCGCGAACAGCGTCGCCGGGTAGGCGGTGCCGTCGTTGACGTGCTGGTACGGGTCCATCGCCAGGATCTGCTTGAAGCCAGCCTCGGTGTCCGGGTCGCCGAGCTCGGCACCTGGTTGGCGCCGTTCTCGGCGTGCAGCATGCGCACCGGGTTGACCATGCCGACCCGACTGCCGGGGCACGCATCAGCGGAGGCCTCTCACCGAGCTCACTCGTCGTAAAAAGAGCCGCCGAACGAGACCGTGGTTCCGCCGCCGGGAGACGCGGTCTGGGCCGCGTCGTAATAGTCCAGGTACGGCGTCCACGTCGTGGTCAGGGTGTCCTGCACCTCGGCCAGCGCCACCACCTTGAAGCCCGGGCCAGTGAGCTCGGCGCCGTGGCTGCCGGCGCGCCCGGTCACGCCCAGCGTCGACAACGAGGTGCATGGGATCGGGGCGTCGCTGCCATCGACGATGGTCACCGTCAGCCGTCCGCTGAGCGGACGGATGGTGGTGTCGGCGAGCTCGATACGGGTCGCGCTGGTGAAGACCAGCCGCCCGCCCGGAAGATCCGAGGCCGGCGCGCTGAACGTCCAGTGCTCGCCCGGTGGATCGATCGCCCCGTCGAGCGAGAGGCCGCATCGGGTGGCGGGGTCGTCGCAGACGATCCAGTAGATGTGAAAGAGATCCGCGCGCTGGATACCGGTGTACGTCCAGGTCAGGCCGCCGGGCCGGCCCAGATCGCCGGTCGGCGTCCAGGTGAGGCCGTAGGGCGGGAACGTGTCCTCGAGCATGGGACCGACCTGCGAGTCGGCGCAGCCGACCTGATTGACCGGCGCGTTGGGCAGCGTGTCGGGGCACTCGTCGATGGAATCGACCACGCCGTCGCGGTCCTGATCACACGTGTCCCCGCACGTGGCTGCGTCCCCGCCGGCGCCGCCGTCGCCCGTCCCCGCCGCGTCGCCTTCGCCGCCTTGCTGGGCGTTGGCGCAGCCGATCGCGAGGGCGATCGAGGAGGCTGTGACAAGGACACGGGCCATGAGGTTGCCTTTTCAGGCTCCCATGGCCCTGCGAGTCGGTCAATTGCCGGCCTTTCCGCGGACTGGCTGTCGCCGGATGGCTGCCGGATCTACTGTCGCCTGCCAGCGGGCACCAGGTGCGCCGGAGCGACGTCTCACTCGCTCGACCATCCCTCGCTGGAATCGTCGTCCATCGCGGCCATGCCGGCGATCTGCGCGGCCGGCAGCCGCGTCCACAGGTACGCGGCACCGTCGCGAACGCCGAAGGCGAGCACCAGCGGCTGCTGGCCATCAGGCAGCACGTCGAACGTAGCGATCAGGCTATCCCCACGGGCGCGCGCGTCAGCCAGCGCGCGCGCCATGTTGCCTGGCACCTTGGGAGGCACGCGCGACCCCTCGATGGCGGCGCGCGTCAGCGCCCCGTCGGGATCGGTCATGGCGAACGCCAGCGTCTCGTCCCAGGTGGCCCACGATGCGCTCGCCACTGCCGCTTCGCCGAAGTACATGGTGGCGACGGTGACCCCGACGCCACCGTGCGGCCCCATACGCACGACGTCGACGCGGAGGCCGACCGGCATGGGAATGGCGAGCACCGCCTCGACGAGCAGTTCGAGGCTGGCGCCGAGACGGGCGGCGCCCCTCAGCTCGAGGGTATTGATGGCGGCCTTGTCGGAGATGATCGTCATCCCGGCGTACTCGCCGGTCGCGTGGGTACCGATAACGTCGATCACGCCCAGCAGGTGCCTCGTGACCTCCTCGCTCTCGACGACGTGTGCCCTGATGAGCGAGGTCACGAGATCGTGGACGGGGCGTGCCAGTGGACCGAGCTCGACGTGGCCGGCCATCGTGCCCGACGGCGACGTCAGGGGGAGGCGCTCGAGCAGCGTGAACGTCGACGGCCTCTGTGAGGCCAGCACGGCGGCGAAGGTGGATCCGGCGCGCGGCGCGATCGCGATCTCGGCGATCACGTCGCCGGCCTCGATGTCGGCGAATGCGTCGACGCGCTCGGTGTCATCGATGAGGCCGACGATGAAGTCGCGCGCCATGGACTCGACCGGCGAACCCGACGACTCGAGTCGAGCCTTCACCTCGGCGCCCCAGCGCGCGCGGATCGCCGCGGGATAGAACGTGGCCTTGGCCCGTGTCGGGGCGGGCGCCGAGACGAGCACGGTCGTCGCCCACGCGAACGCGAGATCGACGACGGCAGGCTCGCCGATCACCGCCCAGCCGTTGGCGGTGCGGGCGACGTGCTCGTCATCCAGCTTGCGCGACGTCGCGGCGGCATCGCGCGTCGCCGCTACCAGCACGAGGTCCGGCTCGTCATCGCCCAGCGGTGGAGCCACGAAGACCAGATGGAGCGACCGCGTGCCGTCGATGGCGCGCGGCCGAAGCTCGGCGTCGAGCTCGTCACGCATCGTGGTCCCCGCACCGGGATCGATCGCGTCGACCCATGCGGCGACCCCAGGGAGGGTCGCGTCGATCGAGGGGAGGCTCATCACCGCGACCACGCTGGCCGGCATCGGCACGGGCGGGGTTGGGGCCGGCGCTGGTGACTTGCTACACGCGACGATGGTGACGGTGGCGAACACCCACGCGATCTTCATGGGACCGCAGCGTAGCCGCCGTGCCAGGTTCAAGCCATGCGCAGGTGACGTTCTCGATGGGCGCCACCACCTGGACGGTCAATCGCCGGCCACGGCGCGGCCGCGTCCGCGGTTGGGATCACGGACGACGCAACGCCTGTCGAAGGGACGCGGCGCGGGCCTCCGCGCGTTCCCACATGCGGATATAGCCCTCGGCCGAGCGGAACAGTGGCTCGAGCTCCGCGTCGGTGACGCCGTCGCGGCGAACGTCCTCGATCAGCTCGGGGAGGAGGCCGAGGTGGAGCATGCCCTCGGTGTTGAAGTCGACCGTCCGATCGCCGAGGTGGGGCTGGGTGAAGGTCACGTCGCCGCCGTACGAGGTGAACGGATACGTGATCGGGTTGGCCTGGGGGACGTCGCCGCAGGTGCCGTCGGGGCCGAACCGCGGCCGCGGCCCGCCGGCGAAGCCGTTGAGGTCGAAGCCCAGGCCCTGGGCCGGGTAGCCGCCGTGGGCGCGGATCTCGGCGATCCGCGACCGCAGGGAGTCCCCCATCGCTCCGACTCGCCGGGGATCGCCGCAGCGACCGAGGCCGAGGTTGGAGACGCCGCCGAGCTCGTAGACCTTGCCGTTGTTGCTGTTGCCGTGGGTCGCCGCCGCCGGGTAGTCGTTTGCGACCAGCAGCTCGTACGCTCGCACCGACGACCGCCGTGGCAGGTGATCGACCTCGATGATCATCCCGCGCAGCATCATCTCGCGCAGCAGGGTCTCGCCCAGCGGCGTGAGGCCGGCGTTCTGGCAGTGATCACCCTCGAGCGCCGGCGCCTGGAGCCGGTTGAGGAACGGGGACACCGTCCGCACCGGGTCGAGCCCGAAGCCGCTCATGTCGTTGGGCGCCGGGGCCAGGTACTCGGCGCGCGGCATGTTGAGCCCGCCGAAGGTCACCCCGCCGCGATCGAACACGGTCGGCACCGCCGGGCAGTCCTGGACCATGTTCGAGAAGTGCCCGCTGTTGATGAAGCTGCCGATCTGGCCCACGTTGCGGTCGCCGTCCCCGGCCGTGAAGGCGTTGTCGAACTTGTGGACCGGGAACAGGGCGCGCACGCCGAGGGCGTAGAAGCGATCCAGCTCGGCGCGGACGTGGTCGGCGTCGCAGGTCGGCATCCCGGGGCGTGGCGTGAGCAGGCAATCGAAGAGGTTGGAGGTCTCGATGCCGAGCAGGACGGCGAGCTTGCCGCTGTTGATGACGGCGCGCGCCTCGGCCGGCGTCTTGACCACGCGGAACCAACCGCGGCCGGGGCCGCCCGACTGGGCGTCGATGTAGCGCTCGAGGTTGTAGGTCTCGGTGATGATGCGCTCGACCGCGACCATGTCGTTGCACGAGTAGCGGACCGACTGGGCGCCGAGGCCGGTGATGAGCTCGCACAGGACCGAGTTGGTGGTGGCGTGCTGCACCATCAGCCGCAGCCCGCCGCGGTAGGCGCGCTCGAGCCAGCGGTAGTACTGGGTCTGGTGGGTCGAGCTCTGCCACGAATTCGGCCAGTCGCTGAACGTGGGGTAGCCGTCGGTGTGATGGTTGAAGTCGGGCGTCATGCCGGCGACGAACGTGGCCAGGAGCAAGGTCGTCTCGACGTCACCGAGCCCGGAGAAGGCGAAGCCGACCAGGTCCTTGCGTCCGTCCTCGCCGTGGAAGCGCTCGCAGCTGGGCAACGCGTGCTCGACCCCGAGGCGGTGGAAGGGCGCGCCGTGGAAGATGCCGCCGCCGCCGAAGCCGAAGTTGGTCATCAGGTGAGCGTGGGTCTCGACGATGCCGTAGACGTCGCCGTCCTCCCATTGCCGTGGCGTCACCGCGCCCTCCGCGTCCACGGTCAGCTCCGGGAACTCGGCGCACCCGGTCGACGGATAGAACGCGACCACCGCCGCCCGGGCCACGTCGTCGGTGAGGCCGCTGGTGGTCAGGTAGCCGCCGGTCGCGTAGTGGCGTAGCTGGAAGCGCTCGGCGTCGTGGACGCTGACCTCGAGTTGCCACTCGGCCGGCGAGCGAAAGCTGTCATCGAGCAGCAGGATGTCGGAGTCGAGCTCGGTCTGTCGGGCGAAGCCGTCGGCCTCGCCCACCAGAAAGCCGCCGTCGACGTCGCGGAACAGGTACGTGCCGAGATCGGAGGCACGCATGACCAGCCGGGCCGCCGAGGACGGCGCCGTCGAGTAGAACTCGAAGCCGACGCCGCCGCCGGTCGCCGCCAGCCAGCGCGTGTTGCTGCTCCCCGGCGCGGTCGCGTCCATGAGGTAGCAACCGTTGGCGAAACCGAACACGCCGTCGTGTGCGGGCGGCGGCGGCCGCTCGATGTAGCGATCGCACCCGGCCACCAGCGCGGCCGCGAACATGACGAAGACAAGCGGTCGGTTGGTCATGGTTGCCCCGTGCAATCGTCGGGTGGCATGGCGGCGATCCACGCGTGCACGAGCTCGCTGCCGCGGGTGTGACTGAGCGATCGGCCGAGGAGGGGCATCATCGCGCCCACGTCCTCGGTGTGCAGGCGGAAGTACAGGATCGAGGTGTCGGGGCTGCCGGGGACGATGTCGAACTCGAAGCCGCCCGTGCCCGGGCCCGCGCTCCCCGGCCGCTTGCAGTAGCCGAGGCGGAACAGGTCGGTGTTGTCGTGGCCGAGGAAGAGCTGCGACGTGATTCCTTGCACGCCGTTGGGGTCGTGGCAGTGCGCGCAGTTGATGTCGAGGTACGACCGCGCCGCCGCGTCGACGTCGGCCGGCGGGATGGCGGCCACGCCGCCCTGCTCGATGGGTCGGAAGTCGTAGGCCGCCGGCACCGAGGCCGACGGGGGTGCGCCGGCGAGCAGCCCGAGCGTGGTCAGGCGATCGAGCTGGTTGACCACCCCCACCGCGCCGCCGTAGTCGTAGGTGCGGTTGAGGTGGCGGGCCTTCACGCCGATGGGGACCATCTCGGGATCGGCGTCCGCGCTCGGCTTGCGCGCGTGACAGGTCTCGCACTGGTTCCGCTGCGGCACCAGGTAGTTCGAGGTCCGCGCCTGCCCGGCGTCGTCGACGAAGCTGATGGCGCGGACCTCGCCGGCGGGTGCGTAGACCGCGTCGGCCTGGGTCTCGTCCCAGATGTACGGCGCCGGCCGCCACCCGTCGGCGTACCGGATGAGGAGCCGGGTCTCGATCAGGGTCACGTCCTGGGTCGGAGCCCGGAAGTCGGCCGCGAAGGCGAAGTTCTTGAGGATCACCGAGCCGACCGGCAGCTCGAACGCGAGCTCTGGATCGAACGGCATCGTCGCGCCCGGCGGCACGTAGATCGCGCGCTGCTTGAGCGCGTAGTCCGAGAACAGCTGGGCGTTGAGGTCGTAGGCGGCGACACGGTCATCGACCGGGTTGAAGGTGAAGCCGGTCGCCGGATCCCAGGCGAACAGGTTGTACTGGGAGAGCCGCTCGAACGGCGGCGCGTCCACGTCGACGACCACCGGCCGGGACAGGTCGACCCCGTCCCCGCCGCCGTCGTCGCCGCCGCACGCCGCGGCCGCGGCTGCCATCAGCGCGAGCCCGGGGCTCGTCCGCATCAGGGCAACACCACCTCGGCGACCGGGCCACCGGTGAGCGTGGAACAGTTGTAGGGCGCGAACGGGGCCGCCGGCCTGAAGAACGGGACCACGTTCGACGCCGACTGATCCTCCAGCTTCATGCTGGCGAAGGTCCCGCCGGTGTTGCCGCCCACGCAGATGTGATTGTCGTTGGTGTTCATCGCGGCATCGGTCGAGTGGAACATCGGCTCGCCGATCGAGTCGTAGAGGACGCTGTCGACCGGGTTGGTGGCGTAGGTGAGGATGAGCAGCACCCCGAACATCATCGGATCGGCGAGATCGGGGTGGAGGCCGGAGCCGGTGTGGGTGTTGCCGGCGACGACGATGTTCTCGCTGCGGAAGTTGGTGATGGTGCCGGCGGTGGCGCCGGCGCCGAGCCCGAGGTCGTTCCAGGTGCCGGCCAGCGTCGCGGTCGCCAGCTCCCAGCGGGCCTCGTCGCTCTCGACCACCAGGCCGCTGAGGAGCGCGATGTCGCCGGTGTCGTTGGCCTCGTAGGTGTTGTTGGTGATCTCGACGCGCCGCGACGCCATGGCGAAGGTGCCGGTGCCGACCGGGATGACCGCAACGGTGCCGCCGGGCGCGAAGTTGATGTGGTTGTTGCGGCGGATGATGTTGTCGCGCAGGCGCACGTCGCGCCCGACGATGGGGTTGCCGGGCAGATCGAACACGACGATGCCGGCGGTGTTGTCCTCGGCGAGGTTGCCGTAGACGTCGGCGTACTGGGTGTTCTCGATCTCGAGGCCGGCGACGTTGCCGGTCACCACGTTGTTGCGGACGATCACGTGCTGGCACTGGCCCACGTAGAGCCCGGCGTCCGAAGCGTTCTCGGCCCGGCTGTCCTCGACCAAGACGTGCTGGGACTTGACCGGGTAGATGCCGTACGCGCCGTTGGTCGAGTCGGAGATCTCGGTCCAGGCGGCGCGGATGCGGCGGAAGACCACGCCGTCGCTGTCCTCGACCCGGATGCCGTCCTTGGGCGCGTCGAGCACGGTCAGGTCCTGGACCAGGAAGTCGTCGCCCTGGACGTCGACGCCGTTGACCTGCGCGGTGGCCTCGCCGTAGTCGAGGGTGGTCCGGTCGATGCCCTGACCGATGAGGTGGATGCCGGCGGTGCGGATGGTCAGCGAGTTGGTCATCGCGAACCGGCCGGCGCCGAGGATGATCGTCGTGTTCGGCTCGACGGTGTTGGCCGTGGTCTGCAGCGTGGTGACGTCACCGCCGCCGATCTGCACGCAGGTGGTGGAGACGTCGGCGCACGAGTTGGTCGGGAACTCGTCCTCGCCGCACGCGGCGAGGACGCCGACGGTGAGGCCACAGAGGATCGATGCGACGACGAAACGACGGTTCATCATGGATGCGGTCCCTCGGGCGCCGCGCGGCGCCGGCTTGCGTTCGATACCGGGGGTATGTAACATACTCATGGAATGGCAGTCACGCGCCGCGCACAACATACCGAAGACACGAGGAAATCCCTCCTCGATGCGGCGCGACACGAGTTCTCCGCCAAGGGGTACGCCGCGACCTCGCTCGACGACATCGTCCGGCGCGCCGGCGTGACCAAGGGCGCCCTCTATCACCACTTCGTGAACAAGGCGGCGCTGCTCGAGGCGCTCTACATCGAGCTCGAGGAGGACGCGGCGACCAAGGTCCGCGCCGCGGTCGAGCGTGGCCCGCAGAACGCGATGGCCCGCATCGCCGTGGCGCTCGAGGCGTTCTTCAACGCCTCGGCCGATCCGACCTACGTCCGCGTCGTCCTGCGCGACGCACCGCTGGTGCTCGATCGATCCCAGGGCCGCCGCCTCGATCACGCCATCGGGCTCGACGTCATCATCGATCTGATCTCGGCGCTCCAGCGCGAGGGCATGATCGGCCGGCTGCCGGTCACGATGGCCGCGCGCATCTTCCTCGCCGCCATCTGCGAGGTCGCCATGAGCGCGGCCGACTCCGACGACCCGCTCGCCGTCCGCCGTGAAGGCATGATCGTGCTAGCGTCGATGATCGAAGGAGCCCGGCTGGCCAAGAGCGCCACCGCCGCACGATCCTGACGCATTCATGAGCGAACCCGAGATCCCAGAGGCCCGCGTGGTCCGCGAGCCAGGGGGCACGCGCCTGATGCTGGTCGGGATCGTGGCCGGCGCCGCGCTCGGCCTCGGCGCGCGCGAGCTCGCCGATCACTCCGCCGACCTCGCCGGGGCTCTGGCCAACGTGATCGAGTACGGCACCCAGCCGGTGGGCCAGATCTTCCTGCGCCTCCTGTTCATGCTGGCGGTGCCCGTGGTCTTCGCGGCCCTGGTGGTCGGCGTGGGCGAGCTCGATCTGCGCAGCCTCGGCCGCGTCGGCATCAAGGCGCTGGTCCTCACCGTGGTCGCGTCGGCGGTCGCGGTGTTGATCGGCCTGACGCTGGTGAACGTGGTCGGCCCCGGCGAAGACCGGCCCGAGCTGCGCGCCATCGCCGCGGCGCGCGCGGAGGGCAAGGAGCTGGTCGCGCCGCCCGACAAGACCGCGATGGAGCAGCTGGTGGCGATGGTGCCCGACAACCCGGTCAAGGCCGCCGCCACCGGCGACATGATCGGGCTGATGGTGTTCGCGCTGATCTTCGGGATCGGCCTGGCCCAGGTGCGCACGCCGGGCGCGGCCCGGCTGCGCGAGGCCATCACCGGGCTGCACGACGTCACCATGCACCTGCTGGCGTGGGTGATCCGGCTGGCGCCGATCGGCGTCGGCGCGCTCCTGTTCACGACCTTCGCCACCATCGGCAAGGACGTCCTCCAGGGCATCGGCGCCTACGTCGCGGTCGTGCTCGGCTCGCTCGGGCTCCACCTGCTCGTCACCTACCCGCTCCTCCTGGTCCTGGTGGCGCGCCGCAACCCGGCCCGCTTCTTCGCCGCGATCCGCGTGCCGATGGAGACCGCGTTCGCGACGTCGTCCTCGAGCGCGACCCTGCCGGTGTCGCTGCGCTGCGCCGAGACCGAGCTGCGCCTGCCCCGCCGGGTGGCGCGCTTCGTGCTGACCGCCGGCGCCGCCATGAACCAGAACGGCACCGCCCTGTTCGAGGGCGTCACCGTGCTGTTTCTGGCCCAGGTCTTCGGCGTCCCGCTCGATCTCGACCAGCAGGCGGTGATCATGACGATCTGCATCCTCGGCGGCATCGGCACCGCCGGCGTACCCGGCGGCTCGCTGCCGGTGATCGCGATGATCCTCGCCATGTTCGGCATCCCGCCCGAGGGCATGGCCCTCATCTTCGGCGTCGACCGCCTGCTCGACATGTGCCGGACCACGCTCAACGTGGTCGGCGACCTCGTGATCGCGAGCTGCGTCGCGGTGGGCGAGCCGCCGGACGAACCCGCGACGGCCTAGCGCCCGTGGAGGTGACGGGTGCCGGCTTCTACCACGCGGCAACGGCCCGACTCGCTCGACGAGCGATGGATATCCGCTACGCTCCGCCCCGGTGCCCTCCCCGCTCGCGCCTCTGGTCGCGATCTTCTTCCCTGATCGGCGCGTCCGGCCCGAGGTGGTGGCAGGTCGCTACGGCTGGCCCATCCTGATCATCATCCTGTGCGCAGCGATGGCGGCCGGGGCCATCGGCACGCGGCTCGATCTCGAGCCCGAGGTGCTGGCCGAAAACGCGGCGCTCAAGCCGAAGTCCTTCACCGGCGGCATGGAGAAGGTCTCCGAGGTCAAGAGCGACCGCGAGATCGACGAGGACGTCGCCCATCGCACGGCGGTGACGCGGGTGAAGCTCGGGCTCGACGCCGGCCTGACCACGCCGATACGAGTGCTGTTCCTCGCCCTGCTCATCTTCCTGCTCGGCCGGTTCGTCGGTGGCTCACCGACCATGGCCCGGGCCACGGCGGCGGCGGCCCTGGTGTCGCTACCCGGTGCGGTGCGATCGGTCGTGACCGCGGTCGCGGCGTGGAACCAGCCGGCGCTGGGCTCGAAGGACGTCGACGCCCTGGTGTCGTCGGCCGCGGTGCCGATCCCAGCCGGGCATCCTGCGCTGGCCCAGCTCCTGGGCGGCGTCGATCTGTTCACGTTGTGGTCGGTGGTGATCCTCGGCTTCGCGCTCGCCGCCGCCGCCGACCTCAAGATCACCAAGGCCTTCGTGGCCACGATGGTCGGGTTCGCGCTCTACGTCCTCGTGACCGGAGCGATCATGGGTTCCGGCGGCGGCCCGCCGCCGCAAGGAGCAGGTGGCTGATGTCGATCGGTCGTTGGATCTTCGCTGCCGTCATGGTGGCGCTCGTCACCCTGGTGGCGATCAGCAGCCTCAAGCCGCGTCCGCGGCCCTCGACGACGGTGCAGACCGCTGTCGCGACGCGCATGGCGATCACCCGAACCGTCAGCGGCGCCGGCAAGATCGAGCCGCGGCACAAGGTCAACGTCTCGTCCAACATCACCGGCACCCTGCTCAAACTCGACGTCGCGGTCGGATCGAAGGTGACCGCCGGTCAGCTCCTGGGTCAGATCGACACCTCGCTCTACCAGTCGCAGCTCGAGCGGCAGCAGGCCCAGCTGCAGGGCTCCCTCGCCGACGTCAAGCGTGCTCGCGCCAACCTCGCCTACCTCACCAAGGAGGCCGACCGTATCGAGGCGCTGCGCGCCGGTGGCGTGGTCAGCGAGGCGGAGCTGTCACAGGCTCGCTCGAGCCGCGATCTCGCCGCGAGCGAAGCGTCGGCCGCCGACAGCCGCGCCGCCATGGCGCGGGCCGCGCTGGCCGAGGCCAGAAGCTCGCTGGGCTGGGCGACGCTCAAGGCGCCCATCGACGGCACCGTGCTGGCGGTCAACCACCGCGTCGGCGAGCGCGTGCGCGGCAGCGACTTCGCCGAGGACGTGATCCTCGTGCTCGGCTCGCTCTCCGAGGTCGACGTGCGCTTCGAAGTCGGCGAGTACGACGTGGTCTACATCCGCCCGGGTCAGGTCGCGCTGGTCGAGATCGACGCGTTCGGTGCCAGCACCCTGCCCGGCGTCGTCATCGACAGCGGGCGCGATGCGATCGTCAAGAACGCCGGCACCGAGAACGAGGTCACCACCTTCCCGGTCTGGGTGTCGCTGGCCAATCCGCCGCCGCGCACGCTCTCGGGCATGAGCGCGCAGGTCACGATCTCGACCGAGACCCACGACAACGTCATCGCCGTGCCCATCCAGGCGGTCACCGTGCGTCCCGCGGAGCAGCCTGCTGGCCCGGAGCCCAAAGGTTCCGCGGGGCGGACGCGCCACAAGCTCGACAAGGTCGTGTTCGTGGTCAACAACGGCGAGGTCAAGAAGCGCGTCGTCGAGGTCGGACTCTCCTCGGAGACAGACGTCGAGATCGTCAAGGGTCTCGAGGAAGGCGAGGTCGTCGTCGAGGGCCCCTATCGCACGCTCGCCCGCGAGCTCGCCGATGACATGTTGGTCAGCCCCGAGCCGGCGAAGAAATGAGCGAGGACCCCACGCTGCTCGAGCTCAGCGGGGTCTCCCGCCGCTACCAGATGGGCAGCGAGACCATCCACGCCCTGCGCGAGGTCAGCTTCTCCATCACCAAGGGTGAGTACGTCGGCATCGTGGGCACCTCGGGCTCGGGCAAGAGCACCCTGCTCAACATCCTCGGCCTGCTCGACACGCCGAGCGCTGGCAGCTACCGCCTGCGCGGTAAGGACGTGCGCGGCCTGAGCGACGACGCCCTCTCCGATCTACGCAACCGCGAGATCGGGTTCGTGTTCCAGACCTTCCAGCTCCTGGCCCGGACCAGCGCGCTCGAGAACGTCGAGCTGCCCCTGGTCTATCGCGGCATCGGCGCCCGTGCTCGCCGCGAGCGCGCTCGCGACGCGCTGGCCCGGGTCGGCCTCGCCGACCGCGTCCGCCATCGCTCCAACGAGCTCTCGGGCGGCCCGCGCCCGCGCGTCGCCCTCGCCCGCGCGCTGGTCACCGAGCCCGCGATCCTCCGGGCCGACG
>SXJR01000527.1 GCA_005779305.1 Myxococcales bacterium | reverse complement strand
GTCATGATCACGCCGTCGAGGTTCAACCGCTTGTTGAACGTCTCGGCGACGTTGACCGCGTCCTGGCCGGTCATCGCATCGAGGACCAGGAAGATGTTGGCGGGCTGGGCGCCCTTGTCGATGTCCTCGAGCTCCTGCATCAGCGGCTCGTCGATGGCGAGCCGGCCGGCGGTGTCGTAGATGATGACGTCGCAGCCCTCGGTCGACGCGAAGTCGATCGCGCCCTTGCAGATCGTGACCGGGTCCGAGCCGGGGATCGAGAACACCGGCATGCCGAGCTGCTTGCCGAGCGTCTTGAGCTGATCGACGGCGGCCGGACGGTAGACGTCGGCGGCGACCAGGAGCGGCCGCTTCTTGTGGGTCTTCTCGAGGTGGCGGGCCAGCTTGCCGCAGCTGGTGGTCTTACCCGAGCCCTGGAGGCCGACCATCATGATGCCGGTCGCGCCCTTCTTGGCCCAGCGGAGCTCGGTGTCGACCGGCCCCATCATCTTGGTCAGCTCGTCCTGGCAGATCTTGATGAAGGCCTGCTCGGGCGTGATGCGCTGGACGCCGTACTCCTCGGAGCGGGCCTTGAGCGTGACCTGCTCGCCCTTGGCGGCTTCCTTGACCCGGTCGAGGAAGCGCTTGACCACGCGGAACTCGACGTCGGCCTCGAGCAGCGACAGGCGGACGTCGCGCAGGGCCTCGTCGATGATGTCGTCGTCGAGCTCGGCCTTGCCGGTCAGCCTCTGCTTGGCGGCGCGGAAGCCTTTGGAGATGGTCTCGAACACGCGTCGGCTCCTTGAGGGACCTGCGTATACCATTGAATCCAGACGCCGGCTGCGGTGTCCTACCAGGCGATGAGCGGTTCCTCCCTGGCCCGGTTCGTCCCTCCGACTCGGCCGCTGACGCGGCACGTGCTCGGGATCAGCGCCGCGGTGTGCGTTTTCACCGTCATGGCCTGGATTGCGCCCACCGCGGAGGCTGGAAACCGGCAGCCGTGCGCGGCCGCCGAGGGCGACACCATCGACGTCGACGGCATGCTCGACGACTGGGACGGTGTCGGCAAGGCGCGCGCGGGCTCGAACGCTCCCGACGCCAGCTTCGACCTGCGCTGCTTGTACGACGGCAGCCGGCTCTTCCTTTCGATCGACGTCCGCGACGAGTACGTGATCCGCAGCGGCAAGACGTCGGCCGGCGAAGATCGGGTGGAGATCGCCCTGACTGCGGGCAAAGCCCCGCTCGCCTTCACCATCTTCCCAGGCAAGGACCGGGCCGCGCCGCGCCGGTTGGTGGCCGGCAAGCCGGCGCCGCGCTGGCTCACCATCGAGGACACGCTCCAGCCCAAGGGCTGGTCGGTCGAGCTGATCGTGCCGCTGAGCAAGGTCGAAGGCTGGGGCCCGAGCCTGCCAGCGGTGAGCGCGACGGTGACGCTGCAGGACACCGACGTGGCCGGGTTGTCGCTGAGCGAGAACACGGTGGCGTGGAGTGGCGACCTCGCGCTTGGCAACGCCGACTCGCTGCACGCGCAGGTGCTCGCCGATCTCAAGCTGACCAGGGCGCAGGTGACGCTCGACGCCACCGCTGATCTCGACGCGACCCGGCCCGGGCCCGAGCGCGTGATCGCCGGCGGTACGGTGCTGGCGCTGGTCACCGACGGCTACGGCTTCGTGCAGCTGCCGGCGCAGAAGCCGGCCGACGTGACCAAGGTGCAGCTCGTCGATCTGGCCGGCGACGGCCGCAAGCATGTGGTGGTGACGCTGCGGCAGCGCGGCGGCGGCGGGAGCCGCGATCTGCTCGTGCTCTACGGCGCCCGCAACGGCAAGCTCGAGGAGGTCGAGACCCTCGAGATCGGCAAGCAGCAGGGCGACCGGCGGCTGGCCAGCACGTGGACCTTCGAGAGCGCGAAGGCGTGGAAGCAGGCCAAGGGGGCGAAGCGGGTGCTGGTGGTGAGGGCCGGGCCGGCCACCGGATGGGACGAGGACAGCTTCGCGGAGGCGCCCTCGCCCGACGCCGAGCCGATCCACGTGCCGTGGGATGACGATCGGGTCGGCGGCGTGTACTGGCTGGGCAAAGGCGGCGTGCTGGCCCGGGCCGCGATCACGCGCTGAGGAAGAGGAAGTAGCGATCGACGAAGTCGGCGAAGCGCGCCTGCTGCTGGCATTCCGGACACGGGGTCTCGGGGGCGCGCCCGACGGCGAGGAGCGGCTGTACCTGGTCGGTGACCACCAGCTGCGAGCCCTCCCAGCCGCAGGCGTCGCAGGCGAAGGGCGCGAAGAACGACGCGATGCGCGCGCTGCCGCGGGCGTCGACGATCATGTTCATCTGCAGGATCATCACCTCGGCGCAACGTTCGAGGGTGAGGTCGACGCCGGCCGTGGCCAGCGCGCGCAGGAAGCTGACCCAGTCGCGGACGCCGAGCGAGTTGATGTAGGTGACGGCGGCGAGGTCGAGAGTGATCGCGCCCCCGGTGATCGTGCGGGCGAGGTCGGCGAGCTGCGAGCGCTCGTCGATGCGGCCGCCGAGCTCGAGCCGGTCGCCGGCGCGCGTGAGGGTGAACGTGGGGGCGTCGGAGCTGGTCATGTCTCGATGAACACGTGGAGGGAAGGGACGGCGCTGCGGACACCGTCGGGGCGGCTGCGCAGATCGATCAGGCCGATGGCCTGGGTCATGCGCCCGGGGCAGAGGTGGAAGACGAGCTGGCTGGCGGCCGTGTAGGCCATGGCCAGGCCGAGACCGGCGCCGCCGTTGCCCTCGCGCGGCTTGGTCGAGCGATCGACCAGCTTGGCGAGGTGGGCGCGGATGGTCTCGCCGTCGAGGTTGCCGAACTGATCGGTGACCTCGATGGCGAGCGTGCGACCGTCGGCGCCCCAGCGCAGGCGCGGGCGCTCCCGTGCGGACAGCGGACGATCTGGATCCCGCACGCTGCCGCGGTGCACGGTGCCGGCGCGGGACGGCGCATCGTGGATGGCGTTGGCGAGCAGCTCGTCGGCGATGAGCGCGGCGTGGCGCTCGTGGCGGGCAGAGATGCCCAGGGAAGCGAGATCGTCGCGCACCGCGGCGAGGATGCCGAGCCGGCCGTGTGTACTGATCGGCACGTGCTGGTGGAGTGGAGCGCCGTGGGCCAGGTAGCGCTCGACGCCGACGCCGTCGAGCGGGCCGCCGCTGGCGCGGATGCGCAGGACCAAGGGCAGCTCGTCGGCCGCCGCGACGGCGTCGGTAGTGACCACGTGGGTGAGGGCGTGATCGCGGACCAGCTTGAGCACCTCGACCGGGCCCTGTTCGCCGCACAGGATCACGTCGCCGCCGCCGGCGCGGGCGTCGCGCACAAGGGCACCCAGATCGCCGGCCATGGCCTCGGCGAGGCCGACCACGGCGACGGTGCCGGGCGCCAGCTCGGCGCACGCAGCCTCGATCGTGTCGAGGAGCATGGCCGGGCCGTAGCCGCTGGTGATCACGCGGCCCAGCGCGCGCTGGGTCTTGCGATCGCCGTGGACCACGAGCACGGGAGGCATCCCCTGCGCATTGTGGCATAAGTCGTCGCGCCCTTACCCTTGCGCTCACGCTTCCCCGTACCCTGCGGCCTCTTCGCCGTGCCCGCGCGTCTCCCCCTTCTCCTCGCGATCGTGCTCCTCTCGACGGCGGCGCCGCTGATCCGCGCGGCGGCGCCGGTGCCGCCGCTGGCCATCGCGGCGATCCGCGTCAGCCTGGCGGCGCTGGCGCTGGCGGTGATCGCCGGTCGCGATCTCGCCGCGCTGGCGCGGTTGGGCCGTCGCGAACGGCTGCTGGTGGTTGGCGCGGGCGCGCTGCTCGGGGTGCACTTCGGCGTGTGGATCACGTCGCTGTCGTTCACGTCGACGGCGGCGTCGGTCGCGCTGGTGGCGACCAACCCCATGTTTGCGGCGCTGCTGGGCTGGATGGTGGGCGACGCGGTGAGCCGGCGCGAGTGGATGGGGATCGCGGTGGCGGCGCTGGGCTGCGCCGTGCTGGCCGGCGGCGACTGGCACGCGGGCGGTGATGCCTTGATCGGCGACGGCCTCGCGGTGATGGGTGCGGCGACGGCGGCCGGGTACCTGGTGGTGGGGCGGCGGATGCGGGCCGAGGTGCCGCTGTTCGCGTACCTGGCCGCGGTGAACGGCGTGGCCGGCGCGGGCTTGATGGTGGCGGTGGTGGCGAGCGGGACCGCGATCGTCGTCGGGGGCGCGGCGGTGGGCGAGGGCGTCGAGGTCGAGTGGCTGTACGCGGCGATCGCGGCGAGCGCGCTGATCGCTTCGGTCGGCGGTCACACGCTGCTCAACCACGCGGTGCGGAGCACGCCGACGCACCTGGTGGCGCTGGCGATCCTGGGCGAGCCGGTGGGCGCGTCGCTCTTGAGCTGGGCAGTGTTCGGCGAGGTCCCGCCGTGGACGGCGGCGGTGGGCGGCGCGGTGATCCTGGGCGGGATCGGGGTCGGGTTCAGCAAGAAGGAGACGAAGAGGTAGAAGGGCGAGGGCCAAGGGCAGGGGCAGGGGCAGGAGCAGGGGCAACGGCAAGGCATGGGCAAGGGCGAGGGCAAGGGCAAGACGTGATGTGCTAGATGTGGATCGTGGATCTCATCCGAGGACTCGCGCGACTGCCGCATGTGAGGCGACTGATCGAGCTGGCGCTCGACGAGGATCTGGGGCGAGGCGACGTCACCACCGCGGTGACGGTGGGAAAGCGCGACACGCAGGCGACGGCGGTGATGAACGCGCGCGTGGCGATCACGGTGGCGGGAGTCGACGTGGCGGCGGCGGTGTTCGCGATGGTCGATCCGCGCATCGCGATCGAGCTGCTGGCGGTGGACGGTCAACGGCTGGAGCCGGGCGCGCGGATCCTGGTGGCGCGGGGGCCGGCGGCGGAGATCCTGATGGCCGAGCGCACCGCCCTCAACTTCGTGCAGCGCCTGTCGGGCGTGGCGACGCAGGCGCGGTGCTACGCCGACGCGGTCGGCGGCACGGCGGCGCGGGTGGTCGACACGCGCAAGACCACGCCGGGGTACCGCGCGCTCGAGAAGGCGGCGGTGCTGGCCGGTGGCTGCGGCAACCACCGCTTCGATCTGGGCTCGGGTGTGCTGATCAAGGACAACCACATCGTGGCCTGCGGCGGGGTCGAGGCGGCGGTGACGCGGGCGCGTCGCGACGCGCCCCACCCGCTGCGCATCGAGTGCGAGGTGACCAGCACGGCCGAGCTCGAACAGGCGCTGGCGGCGGGCGTGGATGTGGTGCTGCTGGACAACATGACGCCCGACGAGGTGCGCGACGCGGCGGCGCGGGCGCACGCGCGCAAGGTGCTGGTCGAGGTGTCGGGCGGCATCACGCTGGCGACGATCCGGGCGTACGCGGAGGCGGGCGCCGATCTGATCTCGGTGGGGGCGCTCACCCACTCGGCGCCGGCGGTCGATATCGGTCTGGATTTCGCGTGACCGCGCCGGCGCGCGCGCGCTGGCTCGGCTGCGAGCGGATCGAGCTCGACGTGTGCGCGTCGACCAACGACGTGGCGCTGGTACATGCGCGCGCCGGTGCGGCGCACGGGACGGTGGTCATCGCCGACGCCCAGACCGCGGGCCGCGGCCGGCTCGGCCGGACCTGGGTGTCGCCGGCCGGCACCAACCTCTATCTCTCGGCCGTGGTGCGCGCCGCCCGTCCGACCTCCGAACTCGCGCCGCTCACCCTGGCCATCGGCATCGGCGTCGTCGATGCCGTCCGCACCACCGGCGTCGGCGCCACCCTCAAGTGGCCCAACGACGTCCTCGCTGGCGCCACCCCGCGCAAGCTCGCCGGCATCCTCTGCGAGGTCGCAGGCGACCGCTGCGTCGTCGCCGGCATCGGCGTGAACGTCAACGTCCACGCCCCGTCCCTCGGCACCGGGGTTGATTCCGACGACCTCCGGACCCGGGTCGAGTTGCGAGCGACGTCCATCGCCGACGAACGTCAGGCGGCGGTGGACCGGGCTGCGTTCACGGAGGTGCTGTTCGAGCACGTCGAGCCGTGGATCGATCGGTTTCTCGATGGCGGCGTGCCAGCGATCGCGGCTGCCTGGGAGGCGCGCATGACGGCGTCGCTCGTCTTGCGCGTCGAGCGCGGCTCGAGCCGCGGTCCCATCACGGGCACCGCGGTTGGGCTCGACCGCGACGGCGCGCTCCGGCTTCGGAGCGCCGACGGAGTGATCCATCGAATCCACGCTGGCGACGTGGCGCTCGCCTGAGCGCGCCGCGTGGTAACACGGGGTTGGACGCGGTCGCTCCCGTGAATCCTCGCCATGGGCCGGCGTCCAACGGACATGCCTACCGCCCTGCCGCGTGGTACGACCACCGCGAAGATGTCTCGTCGCACGCTGGCCGGGTTGGGCGCGATCGTGGTCGCCGCGATCGCCCTGTTTCTGGTGATGCGCGGTGACGAAAAGGCGCAGCGCGGAAACGATGGTGCGGCGAGTGGCGACCACGCGCTCGGCGGCCAGCAGGCCGGGAGCGGCGTCGGCAGCGGTGTCGGCGCACCGAGACCGCGGGTGCGGATCGACGATGGCACCGCTTCCGGCACCACGGTCGGCCCTGGTGCGCGCGGTGACCGCACGTACGTCACCGATACCGGCAACCTGGTCCGAGATCACCGCGACAATGTTCGAGAGGATGTAGCCGTCCCGGCGCCCCTACCTCCCGAGCAGCGAACCATGAACTCCACGATCACGGCCGCGCTCTATCGCCAGCTCGGACCGATCGTCCGCGGATGCGGGCTCGATGTTCCGGCCGGCGCCCGGGGCGAGTCGCCCGTTGTCCACGTGACGCTGATCGTCGACGTCGCGGGTGAGCAACTCACCGCTACCGAGGCCACCGCGGTCACGAGCGATGTCACCGGTCCGGCCGCCGAGAAGGTCGTCAGCTGTGTCCGTGACCGTGCCGCAGCCCTCACCGCGCCGGCAAAAGGCGAGCCGGATCGCAGCGGCTACGTGGTGCAGTACCCGATCCGGATCCGCTGACCCGCTGACATCGCCCAGGTCCGGAGACGGGCCGGAACTGCGCGAGGCGCCAGCTAACCTCGCGTCGCGTGCGACGCGGTGCCATGCCAGCCGCGGTCATGGCACCGCGGGCTGGGTGACGCGTCGTGCGTGGTATGTCGCCGTCCGTGCCTCGGGCCTTGCCGCACGGAATCCGGTTCTGTACAGTCCGCCACCCCATGTGGCGACCGAACCGAGTCGTGATCAGCGCGCTGGCGATCGTCGCTGCGCTGATGCTCGGCGCATGTGATGAGCTCTCCGCGCGGACCTCGGTGCAGAAGGGCAACGAGGCGTACTCGAACCAGGACTACGCCCGGGCCGTGAAACACTACGAGGAGGCGATCAAGCTCGCCCCCGATCTCGACGTCGCGTACCACAACCTCGGCATCGCCTACAGCCGCATGTTCGCGGCCGGCGTCGAGACTCCCGAGAACAAGCAGGTCGCGTCGAACGCGACCGCCAACCTCGCCAAGTGGCTCGACAAGCACCCCAAGGATGTGAAGATCCGCAAGCTCCTCACCGGCCTGTGGATCGACTCGGGTGACTACCCCAAGGCGCTCGACTACTGGACCAAGGAGCACGAGGCCAACCCCAAGGCCCGCGACGTCATCCAGCTCGTCGCCGGCATCCACCTCAAGTCCGGCGACTGGCGCACCGCCATCGTCTGGTATCAGAAAGACGTCGAGGCGGCGGTCGACGTCCCTGGCAAGGTTTCGGCGTACCAGTCGATCGCCAACCTGGCGTTCGGCAAGCTGTTCAACAGCCGCGACAAGGTCATGGGCGCCGAGCGTACCGAGATCGCCGAGATCGGGATCGAGGCCGCCGGCAAGGCCCTCGAGCTCGACCCCAAGAATCTTCCGCTGACCAGTATCTCTGCGGGATTGTGGAACAATCGGGCTTCTGCCCACGGTCCCTTCTGGGCCGCCACCCTCGATCGTGCTGAAGCTCAGGTCTTCGAGCAGCGGGTGCGCGTTCTCAAGGATGAGGCCAAGAAGAATCAACCCGCGCCGACCGGCGCCGGTGGGCAGCCGCCCGCCGGGAAGCCGAGCGGGAGCTGACGGGCCTCCCCCCAAACGGGACCCTGGGACGCAACCTTCAGCTGGAGAACCCCGATGTTCGAGAACTTCGAAGAGTTCAGGAACCGCAAGATGCCAGGATGGGTCATCCCCATCCTGATCGTCGCCGTCGCGGCGCACTTCGTGGTGTTCGGCGTGGTCGTGTTCAACGAGATGTGGGCCGCGCCGCTCCTGGACGTCCCGTCGAGCGGCGTCGATCTCGCTGTCGCTCCGCCTCCGCCCCCGCCTCCGCCTCCGCCCGCCGGTGGCAAGAAGCTCGAGACCCAGAAGGAAAAGAAGCCCAAGAAGATCAAGCCGACCGAGACGGTCCAGCCGACCAAGGTCGAGGACAAGCCGGCCGAGACCACTGACTCCGGAGAATCGGGCGAGGAAGGCGGCGAGGAAGGTGGCGAGGAAGGCGGCGTTGCCGGCGGCGTCGTCGGCGGCGTGATCACCGAGGCGCCTCCGCCTCCGCCTCCCCCTCCGCCCCCCGCTCCGCCGCAAAACATCGCTCCCACCGCACTCGAGCAGCAGCGCGTCTCGGGCGACAAGAACATCTTCCCCGACGACGTCACCAAGACCGAGATCCAGCGCTCGGGCAAGACCCAGCTCATGGTCCCGGTCAAGGTCTGCATCGACCGCGCCGGTGTCATCGCCAGCGTGAAGATCATGAAGTCGTCGGGCTTTCCCGCCTACGACCAGAAGCTGACCCGCGAGATCAACAAGTGGCGCTACCGTCCGTTCTCCGTGAACGGCGCGCCCACCCCGGTCTGCTCCGCCATCCAGTTCATCTATCGCCAAAAGGGCTGACACAAGCGCAAGGCTGACAACTCGCCCCGACCGCGGGGCCGCCACACGAGGTCACGAGTCATGGAACACGGTTTTATCGATGTAATGCTGGATGCCAGCATCCTCGTCCAGATCACGATGGGCGTGATGGTGCTGATGTCGATCTACACGCTCTATCGATCCATCGAGCGCGTGATCACGTACAGCGCGGCATCGGATCAGACCGTGTCGTTCGTGCTCGGCCTGCGTGGGCACCTCAAGGCCCACCGCTTCGAGGATGCCGGTAAGTCGGCGGACCAGCACAGCAAGAGCCCGGTGGCCAAGGTCATCGGCTCGGGCCTGCGGGCGTACGCCCAGGGCCAGGAGGCGCTGGCCAAGCAGGGGCCGCACGACGTCGGCGAGTTCGACCTGGTCGACTCGGTGAACCGGGCCCTCGAGCGCGTCAAGGAGCGTGAGACCTCGGGCCTGCGCCGTGGCCTCGCCGGTCTGGGCACGGTGGCGACGACCACGCCGTTCATCGGCCTGTTCGGCACCGTCATCGGCATCATCAACGCGTTCGCCCTCCTCAAGGGCAACGCGACCATCGAGGTCATCGGCCCGGCCATCGCCGAGGCGCTCTACTCGACCGCCTTCGGCCTGGTGGTCGCCATCATCGCGGCGATCGGTTTCAACTACTGCACCAACCGCGTCGAGGAGATGACGGTCGACATGAACGACATCGCGTCGGAGTTCCTCGACGTCTGCCTCCGCGAAGGCCGGGGTTAGTCCATGAGCGGCGCCCCTGCCAGGCGGGGCGGGGTCCGGGCAGTCAAGAAGCTGCACCTGGACGCGCCCAAGAGTGACATCAACGTCACTCCGCTGGTCGACGTGTGTCTGGTGCTGCTGATCATCTTCATGGTGATCACGCCGATGATGTCGCGCGGCAAGGAAGTGAAGCTGCCGAAGACCGAGTTCCACTACAGCCGCAAGGACAAGATGCAGCCGGTCATCGGCGTCGATGCCGACGGCGTCCTCTGGTACGAGAAGATCAAGCTGGGCGAGGTCAACCCGGGCACCATCCAGCAGATGAAGGACAGCATCAAGCGCGGCTGGGACAAGGTGAAGGACCCCGAGAACCAGGGCCGCGTGTACCTCAAGGCCGACGACAGCCTCCCGTACTCCAAGGTCTACCCGGTGCTGATGGCCATCAACGAGATGGGCGTCACCTCGATCGACCTGGGCACCAACGAGAAGGGGGCGAAGTAGCCATGGGCATGCAGGTCGGAGGCAAGGGCGGGATCAAGAACGACATCAACGTCACGCCGCTCATCGACGTGGTGCTGGTGCTGCTCATCATCTTCCTGGTCACGATGCCGATCATGATGCGCACGATCACCCTCGAGGTGCCGCGCAAGATCGAGGACTTCGAGGATCCGGTCGCCGCGTCCAAGCAGATCTCGGTGCTGATGAAGGCGGACCTGTCGATCGTCATCAACGACGGCTCCAAGGACACCGAGCTGCCGGGGACTGACCTGGCCAAGGTGCTGCGCCCGATGCTGGAGGAGAAGAAGGCCGACAAGATCGTCTTCGTCGACTTCGAGGATCCGGTCCCCTGGCGCGAGGTCGTGGTGGTGATGGACACCGTGCGCAGCCTGGCCGGGGCCGAGGCCAAGAAGCAGGATCCCAAGTCGAGCGCTGACCCGAACCCGATCAAGGTCGCGCTCAAGATGAAGGAAGACAAGCCCGCGCCCTGAGGCCGTCGCACCCCGCGGTGCGACATCCCGGGAACCACGGCGTCAGCGGCTCGGCCTGGCGCCGCGCGCGTCGCCGTGGGCAGACGGAATCCAGGGAATCAGGCCCGCCCACCCCGTCCGGGGGGCGGGGATCGGCATGGGACAGCCATGAGGTGTGGCGTCGCGTGCGACGCGAGGCCCGGTCACATGCAGTGAGAGACCGCCTCCTTCCGCGGCCCGTCGGCGGGGTGATACAGCCGGAGGGCTACGAGGCTCCCCTCCGTTCCTGTCATCCCGTTAGGCCCCGATGTGGGGAACCGTGCTCGGATGTGCTTGACACGGGGCGAGTCCCTTCAGTAAGAACCAACGGTTTTTTGAGCGGTTGCGCTCACTTCGGGCGCAGCCACTTTCGGGGCAACTTCAGAGCTTTGCGACGGAGCAGATAAATCATGGCAAACCGCAACAGGTCGATGCTCGCTTGCGCCATCGCCGCCTCCCTCGGAGCGGTGGCGTGCGACGTGCCCGAGTCACCGACCGGCCTTCATCCCGAGGGCCCGCCCAAGATCCAGCAGGTCGTCATGAAGGAGCTGGCGCCCGACGCGACGGGCACGCTCCGTAGCGGCCTCATCCTCGCGTTCGGCTCGCACGAGCTCGTGGTCGACACCAAGGAGCATCCGACCACCAACGCGGCCGCGAACGATCAGACCATCCGCGTCGTGTTCGACGAGATCCTCGTCGGCAACGCCCTCGAGGAGATCGCCTGCCGCACCCGCATGCTCTCCGACACCGAGGCCTGCGTCGTCCCCACCGGCTTCTCGCGCGTCCCGCTCGGCACCACCCCCGACGACATCGCCGACTGCGCTGCTCCCAACGACCTGCTCGACGGCCTGTGCGGCGGTGACCACGCCGTCTGCCTCGAAGGCGACACCCCCTGCGGCGTCCTCGACGAGGACGAGAACGGCTCGGCCGACAACACCCGCATGATCGCCGGCCAGGTCCGCATCGTCTGCGGCGGCACCGAGGTCCCGCTCAACCTCGAGCAGTCGTTCTGGCAGCCCGCCGGCAACCAGCAGGTCCCCGCCGGCGCCACCGCCGAGAGCTCGCTCGGCCCGGCCCTCATCCTCCGCCCGTTGAACGACGGCCGCATGCCCACCAACAGCGACTGCAACCTCGCCTTCGCCAACGACGTCACCGACAAGCACGGCATCCGCATCTGCGCCCCCGCCGGTGGTGACCCCACCGTCGACTGCGACCCCGGAAACGTTTCGGCCTTCACGTTCAAGACCGAGGTCATTCGCATGACCTCGTCGTCGCCCGACAACAACGGCACCGGCGTGCCCCGCTCGCCGGCGACCATCTCGACGTTCTGGAACGCGCCGTTCGCGCCGACCACCGTGCCCACCTCGTTCACCGTCGTGGAGGGCACCACGCCGCGCACCGACTTCACGGCGGCGCTGTCGCCGGCCGGCAACAGCATCACGCTGACGTCGACCACGCCGTTCGCGGCCAGCACGACGGTCACCGTCACGTTCACCAGCCTCACCGACACCTTCGGCAAGCCGATGCCGGGTCCGGTGACCCTGTCCTTCATGACCGCGGCCAACTGAGGAGCAACCCATGAACACCAACACCACCAAGCTCCTCCTCGCCGCCGCCCTCGGCGCCGGCTCCCTCGTCGGCACCGCGCTGGTCGCGACGCCGGCCCAGGCCCAGGGCACCTCGGGCTCCATCCAGGGCATCGTCACCGACACCAAGTCGGGCGACGCGCTGGCCGGCGTCACCGTGGTCGTGACCTCGGGCTCGGTGTCCAACACCGCCATCACCGAGGAAGACGGCAGCTACAAGATCACCGGCCTCGTCCCCGGCGACTACCTGGTCACGTTCTTCTTCGGTGACACCACCATCGAGCGCAAGAACATCAACGTCGGCGTCGCCAAGACCACGCCGGTGTTCCAGAAGATCGACACCGGTGCGGCGGTCCAGGAGACCATCGTCATCGAGGACAAGCCCCCGGCCATCGACCCCACGTCGACCACCCAGGGCATCACGATCGATCAGGAGTACACCAAGAACATCCCGGTCCCCGGCCGGACGTTCGAGTCGACCCTCGGCGCCGCCGCCGGTTCGCAGGGCGACGGCCTCGGCGTCGCGTTCTCGGGCTCCACGTCGCTCGAGAACCAGTATTACGTCGACGGCGTCAACACCACCGGCCTGCGCTACGGCACGTCGGGATCGCCGGTCATCAACAACTTCATCCAGGAGATCGAGGTCATCACCGGCGGGTACAACGCCGAGTACGGCCGCGCCACCGGCGCCGTCATCAACGTGGTGACCATCACCGGCGACAACACCCTCAAGGGTGAGGTCTTCGCCTCGGTCCGTCCCGGCCTCCTGGTCGCCGAGCGCGAGTTCACGCCCTTCGAGGGCGCGTCGATCGACACCATCGGTAACCTCGACTACTCGGTCGACGGCGGCTTCGTGCTGTCGGGCCCGGTGATCAAGGACAAGCTGTGGTTCGCGGTCGGCGTGGCGCCGACCTGGTCGCAGACCAAGATCACCCGCACCACCAAGCGCCGCATGGACTGCCAGCAGCAGCTGCCCTCGGGCGCGCTGTCGCCCTGCGATCCGCGCTCGATGGCCGCGGGCGGTTTCGCCGACGGCGTCGCCGACGTCGATCCCGACACCGGCTTCACCCTGTTCGAGAACCTCAGCCGCCGCAACCTGTACGCCTCGGGCGGCGGCGCGTACCTCCTCGGCAAGCTGAACTACGCGCTGCGCCCCGAGCACCAGGGCCAGCTCAGCTTCAACGCCGTCCCCAACACCAGCAGTGGCCCCGAGACCTACGGTCTGCCCCAGTCGGGTGACTACAAGTTCTCGGGCCTGACCTCGGACATCTCGGGCAAGTGGACGTCCAAGTTCAACGACAACAAGACCGAGGTCGAGGGCGTGCTCGGCTGGCACCGCGACGCCGTCAAGCTCACCCCCAAGTTCGCCCAGGCCGGCGTCACGCCGTACGAGGTGCTGATCTTCGGCAACCTCGGCACCTGGTCGCGCCTCGGCTACGAGGACCCGTCCACGCTCTCCGGCTGCACCGACAACGACTCCGGTGACCCCTATCCGCTCGTCGAGAACTGCCCCGACGCAGTCGGCCATGGCTACCAGGTCGGCGGCATCGGCTCGGTCATCGACGACAAGGATAGCCGCCTCGCCGGCAAGCTCTCGCTGACCCAGCGCGTGAAGGCGCTCGGCAGCCACGAGATCAAGGCCGGCGTGGACCTCGAGGACAACCGGCTCACCGAGCCGCGCGCCTACACCGGCGGCGTGTTCTTCAACAACTTCCAGGACCGCTCGCAGATCTATACCAACCGCTGGATCCAGGTCGCCCCGCTCGCCACCACCGACCCCAAGTACGACCGGACCTGCACGTACACGCCGACCGGCGCCATGAACTCGGTCAACCAGCCGTGCCGCTTCATCGCCCAGGAGGGCGAGGGCGCGATCGTCAACGGCCAGACCGTCAACTGGTCGGCCTTCGTGCGCGACTCGTGGCAGATCCGCCCCAACCTGACCTTCAACGCCGGCCTCCGCTACGAGGAGCAGCGCCTGCGTTACGCCGAGTTCCTGCGTGACGAGACCGACCCGGTCTCGGGCCGCCCCAACGGCAGCAACGCGATGTCGCTCACCAACATGTGGGCGCCCCGCCTCGGCCTCCTCTACGACTGGACCAAGGAAGGCCGCTCGAAGATCTACGGCCACTGGGGCCGCTTCTACGAGTCGATCCCGATGAACATCAACTCGCGCTCGTTCGCGGGTGAGGTGTCGTTCCGCCAGATCTACGACTACACCGACTGCGGTCCGGGCGTGGACGGCTACGGCGGCCCCACCGGCAACAACTGCCCGACCGACGGCGCCGGCTCCGGCGACATCATCGGCATCAACGGCACCCTGGTCGCCCCGGGTATCAAGCCGCAGTTCATGGACGAGCGCATCCTGGGCGTTGAGTACGAGCTCGCCGAGGACCTCAAGATCGGTATCGCCTACCAGAACCGCAACCTCGGTCGCGTGATCGAGGACGTGTCGACCGACGGCGCCGCCACCTACGTCATCGCCAACCCCGGCGAGTGGGACGCCTCCGAGGAGTCGGCGCTCCAGGCCCGCATCGACGCCGAGGACGACCCCGGCGAGCGCATCAAGCTCGAGAACCTGATGCGCCAGTTCCGCGGCATCCGGCTCTTCGACAAGCCGGCCCGTAACTACAACGCGCTGCAGTTCACCGTCACCCGCCGCTTCTCCAAGGCGCTGTACATGCAGGGCAGCTACACGTACTCGCGCACCCAGGGCAACTTCCCCGGCCTCATCTCCTACGACAACGGCCAGGTCGATCCCAACATCTCGTCGCAGTACGACCTGATCGAGCTGTTGTCGAACCGCTACGGCGCGCTGCCCCAGGACAAGCCGCACTACATCAAGCTCGACGGCTACTACCAGTTCGACCTCAAGCAGGCCGGACAGCTCACCACCGGCGCCCGCATCCGCGCGCTGTCTGGTGAGCCGCGGCAGGCCCTGGCCCGCCACTGGCTGTACGGACCCAACGAGTCGTTCCTCCTCCCCCGCGCCACCCTCGGCCGGACCCAGTTCGAGACCGGTCTCGACCTCCACGTCGGCTACGCGCGCAAGCTGAAGAGCAACATGGAGCTCGAGGTCTACGGCGACATCTTCAACGTGTTCAACGACCAGGGCGTGGCCGGCGTCTCCGACGCCTACAGCACCCGTTCGGCGTCGAACCCGATCGTCGGTGGCACGTACGAGGACCTGATCTGGGCCAAGGAGAACGCGACCTCGAACGGCGCCGAGACCCCGACGCCGATCTCCCGCAACCCCAACTTCGGCAACACCACCGTCCGCTACTCGCCGCTCACCGTGCAGCTGGGCGCGCGCCTCTCGTTCTGAACAGGGGACGGTGTCAACTTTGTCAACTTTGCCAGGTTCGAGCAGCTGACCCACTTCCGAAGTTGAAGAGTTGTCCCCGGCGCCCGCCACCTCATCGTGGCGGGCGTCAGTGCTTAAGGGTAAACGTGAGCGATGGGCGTCCCGCTCAACCCCGAGCAACGCGCCGCCGTCGAGCACGGCGCCGGGCCCCTGCTGGTGCTGGCCGGCGCCGGCGCCGGCACGACCCGCG
>SXJR01000526.1 GCA_005779305.1 Myxococcales bacterium | reverse complement strand
GTAGGCGTCGCCGGTCACGATGATGACGTCGCAGACGTCCCAGCCCAGCAGGTCCATCTCGGCGCGGGTCGTCGGCAGGAACGGCGCCGGGCCGAGCCGGTGCGCCCAGAATCGGCGGTAGCCGAACAGGGGCTTTGGAGTCTCGGTGACGGACGCAGCCAGCATCGTGATCGCCGCACTCTAGCAGAGCGTCGCCGAGGAGGAGGCTTCTCATGGTGCCGCTCCGGGCACCAGGCTGTTGCCGTCGAGGGTGGTGGCGAAGCGGATCGGGAGTAAAGAGACTTTGCAGGCGTCAAGGAGCTTGCCGCTGCCGCCGCTCCCCGACGGAGATAACGACGCGTGATGGCTGGTGTCGTCCGGGGTCGGGACGTGGCGTGGAGGTTGCTGTTGTGAGGGCTCGACGCCGGCACCTGCTGGCGTCGAGGAGACCCCGATGCTGCGCCTGCTTGGTGTGGCCGCGGCGATGGCCCTTGGCTGGGCCACGCTCGAGCTACGTTCGATGACGGAGACTTCACAGACGGCGGCCCAGCCGCAGCCGCAGCCGCAGCCGCAATCGCAATCGCAGCCGCGGAGCCCTGAGGCGCAGCCGCAACGGCAGCGGATGCTGCCGGTTCGCTTCGATGTCGAAGGGGGCGAGCGGAGGACGGGGCGGGCGCTGGCGAACGCGATCGAGTCGCGAGGCCTGGATGCGCGTGGCAGGGTCTGGCTCGGCAAGCTGTCGGCCGTGGGTGGCGGGCGTGACACGATCGTGTTCGTGCCCGACGGGCTCGATGTGGCGACTCCGGTGGAGGTGGTCGTCTACATGGAGGGCCACGGCTCGTTCGCCGACGACGCGATGGGGCATCGCCACGCCAGCTCGATCGAGCGGCTGATCGCGGGCGGTAGCAACGTCGTCTACGTCGCGCCCGATGCACCGTCGAGCGCGCACGGCAACCGCACCGCGAAGACGGCGTACTGGCAGGCCGGGTGCGCCGAGCGGCCCTGCGCGGGCGGCCACGCCGCACCCGGCGACTTCACCGTGTTCCTCGAGCAGGCGCTGGCGCGCGCCGCGGTCATGGCCGGCGTCGATGCCGCGGCCTTGGACGTCCGGCTCCACCTGATTGGCTTCTCCAACGGCGGCAAGGGCGTGCGCGGAGCGATCGAGCAGCTCGACGCGGCGCAGTTCATGATCGCCGGCCGGCCGGTGCGCGTCGGCCAGGTCGTGTTCGCTGACGGCAACTACGGCGGCGCGTGGCTCGCCGACACCTGGCGCGTGCTGGCGGCGCGCGGCGAGCAGCCCCGCATGACCATCCTCGTCATCGACGGTTCGTTCACCGGCACCGAGCGATCGGGCGGCAACCGCCGGCGGGCCGCCGCATTCTGGCGTGCCAACGCACCCGGCGCGCCGATGCCGGCGGCGGGCCGCCCGGTCGCGACGCCTCGCCTGCGCCTGGTGCCGCTGCACGCCGGCCATCACGCCGTCGGCGACGCGGCCGTGGACTTCCTGGAACTCGGCCGTGATGTGCCGCCGGGCTCCTGACGCTGTCGAGACGCTGGAGCGCGTCCCATGCCCCACCGGCGCGGTACATTGGACGCTGGGCATGGCCGTCCTCCTCCTCCTGCGCGACGAAGTCCCGCTGGTGCGGTTCGCGCTGGGCGACGTGGCCACGCTCGGGCGGGCGTCCGAGTGTGAGGTCCAGCTCGTCGACACCGAGCTATCGCGGCGGCACGCCCAGATCCGGCGCACCGAGGCCGGCTGGGAGCTCGAGGATCTGGGCAGCCGCAACGGCACTCGCGTCGACGGCGCCCAGGCTCGCGGACCGGTCCCACTCACCGCCGGCGCCGTGATCACGCTGGGCAACCACACCCTGGTCTTCGATCCGCCGGTCGACGTGCTCGGCGACGCCGACGGCGATCATCGCCTGCTGCTCCTGCGCGACGAGGCCGCTGCCCGCGGCGCCCGCGCGCTGCCGCCAGGGACCGCACTCGCGCCCGCCGAGCTCGCCCGCGTGCACGGGGTCGGGCTGGGGCTGGTCGCCGAGGCCGATCGCGGCGGCCTGCGCGCGCTGCTGGTGCGGTTATGCGACGAGCTCGGCGCCGAGCGGGCGTGCCTGGTCTCGACCGTGGGCGCGCGCCATCGCCCCTTGTGCGTGCACGGCGCGCCGACCGTGACCACGTCGACGACGCTGCTCGCCCGCGCGCTCGCGGAAGGGACGGCGCTCGCCGTCGACGACGCCCAGGGCCACGTGTCGTTCGCCGGCGCCACCTCGGTGCTCACCCACGATCTGCGCGCGGTGCTGGTCGCGCCGCTCGCTCACGACGGCGTCGCGCTCGGCGTCGTCCACCTCGATCACAACCGCCGCGGCGCCTTCGATGACGCGGCGCTGGCCCGGCTGGCTGCGCTGGCTCCGGCCATCTCGCTGTGCGTCGCCCGCGTCGTTCGCCCACCGGCCCCGGCGCCGGTCCCGGCGCCCGCGGTGCCCCTCGTAGGCGACGACGTCCGCCTGCGCGCCGCGCTCGAGGCCGTGACCCGCGCCGCCGCCGCCGGCACCCAGGTGTTGATCCTCGGCGAGAGCGGCACCGGCAAGGAGATGATCGCGCGCGCGTACCACACCGGCGGGCCCCGCGCCTCGGGGCCGTGGGTCGCCGTCAATTGCGCCGCGTTCGCGGAGTCGCTCCTCGACAGCGAGCTGTTCGGGCACGAGCAGGGCTCGTTCACCGGTGCCACCCGCCGGCGCCGGGGATGCTTCGAGCAGGCCGACGGCGGCGCCTTGTTCCTCGACGAGGTCGGCGAGCTGGGCGCGGCCACCCAGGCCAAGCTCCTGCGCGTGCTCGCCGATCGCCGTTTCTACCGGCTCGGCGGCGAGCAGCCCATCGACGTCGACGTGCGTGTGATCGCCGCGACCCACCGCGATCTGCGCCAGCGCGTCGCCGCCGGCGCCTTCCGCGACGATCTGTACTGGCGCCTGGCCGTGATCCCCGTCGAGGTGCCGCCGCTGCGCGAGCGCGGCCCCGATCGCGCAAACCTCACCGCTCACTTCTTCGAGCGGCTCGGCGCCGAGCTCGGCCGCCGTCCGCCCACGCTCTCGCCCGAGGCGCAGGCGCTGTGGGATCGCCATCCCTGGCCCGGCAACGTGCGCGAGCTCAAGAACGCGGTCGAGCGCCTCCTCGTCCTCCACGATGGCGGCGTCGTCGAGGCCGACGATCTGCCGCCCGAGCTGCGGGCCCACGCTGGACGCCCGGCGCCGGGCACACTGGCCGACGCCGTGGCCGAGCTCGAGCGCGAGCGCATCGCGGTGGCCATGACCGCGAGCGGCGGCAACAAGGCGGCGGCGGCTCGCGCGCTCGGGATCTCGCGCCCGACTCTCGACAAGAAGCTGCGCGAGCTCCTGCCCGAGGGCGTGTCGTGAGGGTCCGCTGCCCGGTGTGCGGTGCGGCCATCGCGCTCGCCGTCGGCGACACCCGGCTCGCCTGCACCGCTTGCGGCCTGGCCGCGCCGCTGTCGCGGGTCGGGACCGCGCCCGGCGCGGCGCTGGTCGAGCTCGAGACCGACCTCACCGGCGGCACGCTCGCCGGCTACACGATCGTCGAGCGCGTCGGCGCCGGCGGCATGGGCACCGTGTACCGGGCCCGCCGCCTCGCCGGTGACGGCACGGCCGCGGGCGCGACCGCGGCGACGGACGACGTCGCCATCAAGGTGCTGCGGCCGGGGCTCGGCGACGATCGCGCGGCCGTGCTCGCTCGCTTCGCGCGCGAGGCCACCGCGCTGCGCCGCCTCGATCACGCCAACGTGGTGCGCTTCCTCGATCACGGCCAGGACGGCGACACCGCGTACATCGTCACCGAGCTGGTGCCGGGCCGCGATCTGGCGGCGCGCCTCGCTGCCGGTCCCATGGCGCTGCCCGAGATCGCCGACGTGCTCGCCCAGGTCTGCGACGGCGTCGCCGCGGCCCACACCGCCGGCATCGTCCACCGCGATCTCAAGCCCGCCAACATCCTGGTCGGCCCCGCGGGCGTGAAGGTCGCCGACTTCGGCCTCGCCCAGCTCGGCCCCGACGTCGCGATCACGACGCTCACCCGCACCGACGTCGCCATGGGCACCTTCCACTACCTCGCGCCCGAGCAGCGCAAGGACGCGCGCAACGTCGATCATCGCGCCGACATCTGGGCCCTGGGCGTGATCTTCTACGAGATGCTCACCGGCGAGCTCCCCCTGGGCAGCTTCACGCCGCCCGCCGATCGCCGCGCTGCTGCGATCGTGCGCCGGGCGCTCGCGCCCGATCCTGCCGCTCGCTTCGCGTCGGTCGCCGAGCTGGGCGCGGCCATCCGCGCGCTGATCGCGGCGCCGTCGCGCCGCCGTCGCGCGCTGCTCGCGGTCGCCGTCGCCAGCGTGCTCGGTGCCGGCTCGGCGGCCGCCGCGGTGATGATGATGGGGGCGGGGAGCGGGGAGCAGGTGGCGGGTAGCGGGGTGACGGGTGGCGGGGTCGGGGGCACCGGATACGGGGCCGCGGGAGCCGCGCGATCAGGCACCGACGCGGGCGTCGCCGATGCGGCTCTGGCTGCCGATGCGGCCCTGGCTGCCGATGCGGCTGCCGCTGCCGATGCGGCCGTGGACGCACCCTCGCGTCGGGCGCCGCCCATCAAGGTGGACAAGCGGCCAGTCCGCACGCCCGGCAAGCCCGGCAAGGGCAAGAAGCCCGACGTGTGATTTGCCGTTGACGTCGTCAGCCGACTGGCGTAATTGTATTTGCGAGTGAACGTTCAGTCGCAAAATAAGGCTCGCCGTACCCGCGGGCGCCCCGCCACGCCCGGCCGCAGGGATCACCTCCTCGACACCGCTCTCACGCTCTTCGCCGAGCGCGGCTTCCACGGCACCTCCATCCCCGAGCTCGCCGCCGCCGCCGGCCTGGCACCGGCCTCGATCTACCGCCACGTCGAGAGCAAGGAGCAGCTCGTCAACGAAGTCTACCGCCGCGCCAAGGCGCTGCTCGCCGCCGCGCTCTTCCGCGCCGTACCGGTCGCCGCCACCGCGCCGCTGCGCGAGCAGTTCCACCACCTGTGGTGGGCGCTGGTCGGCTTCGCCCGCACCGAGCCGCGCGCCTTCGCCTTCCTCGAGCTCCACCACCATGGCGACTACCTCGACATCGAGTCGCGCGCTGTCGAGCTGCGCGTGCTCGCGCCCATCGCCCAGGTGGTCGAGCGCGGCCGCACCGCCCGCGTGCTCAAGTCGCTGCCGGCCCCGGCCCTCATCGTCACGGTCTGGGGCGCCTTCGTCGGCATGGTGCGGGCCGCGCGCGCCGGCTACTTCGCGCTCGACGACGACGTATGTCGCTCGGTCGAGCTCACCGCCTGGGACGCGATCGCCGCGTCCGCCGCCTGAACCCAGACCCTCTACCGGAGACCCCATGATCGAGACCGCTACCGCCTCGTCCCGTCCGGCCGCCCAGGCCAGCATGTCCGCTCCCCGGACACTCGATGATCTCGCCGCGCTCGGAGTCGCCGAGCTCGAGGCGGTCTACCGCCGCGGCACCGTGCCGGCGTCGCTGCGCGCGCTCGATGGCAACCCGGTATGCCGGATGCTGTCGATCCGCGGCCTCGACGGCGGTGGGCGGGCGCGCACCATCGCGGCGCTGGCCCGGGCCTCGTGGTTCCCGTGGGCTGGCAAGAGCTTCGCGGCGCAGTCGGACGCGGCCGGCAACGGCATCAACCGGGTTCGCCTGGCCGGCGGCAAGCGCTGGTTCCCCTTCACCACCCGCGTCGAGCCCTCGGCCATCGACGGGGCGCCCTGCATCCTCCTCGACTACCGGCATGCGGTGAACCCGAAGCCGATCCAGATGATCCGCGACGAGCTGCGCGAGGTCCGGCCTGGCCTGTTCCTGGGCCCGGCGATGCTCGACACCGGCAAGTCGCCGGCGCGGCTGATCTTGTTCTTCGCCTGCGACCTCGCCAACTGAACGCTCGCTGAACGCTGGCTCGCTACTCCGGCGTCTCGTTCACGAAGCAGCCGAAGCCGGGGACCGTGTCGCGGTACTCGCGCAGGCTCTTGCCGAGGT
This sequence comes from Myxococcales bacterium, assembly GCA_005779305.1. Lineage (GTDB taxonomy): Bacteria > Myxococcota_A > Polyangia > Haliangiales > Haliangiaceae > UBA2376. Next base: position 16,449 of record SXJR01000526.1, on the reverse strand, counting down.
CGATCACGCCGATGACCTCGGTGCGGCGGCCGCGCTCGACGTTGATGGCGAGCGTGCTCAGGGTGTCGAACATGATGCGGAACCCGAGCTGGGCGCTGGACGCGTCGAGGGCCATGCCAGCTGCCTTCTGGGCGCCTCCGCGCACCAGCGAGCCGAGCACGTGCTCCGGCCGCAGCTGCCCGACGCGATCGCGCACCGCCACGGCGAAGCGTCCGACCTCGGCCGCGGCGACGATCTCGATCGGGCCGAGCTGGGCCCGGATGTGACGCTCGATGGCGTTGATGGCCATCTCGTCGATCGCCGACAGGAACAGGTCGGCGATGAGCTGCGGACACCCCAGTCGCTGAGCGCGGGCGCCGATCTCGCGCAGGATGCGCGCCTTGGCCTGGCTGTCCTCGGCGGTCCACGTGCGCAGGAGGCCACCGTGGCGGACGTAGCGATCGAGGCCGAACAGATCGGCGCCGGCGAGCTTGCCGAGGATGGTCAAGAGCGCGTCCTCGAGGCGATCGTCGACCGGGACCATGTAACGCAGCGCCTTGCTGGCGATGAGCTCGAGCGCCGCCCGCCGCCCGGTGCCTTTGCACAGCACCACCATCGGGCCTGTGCTGTCGCCGGCCTGGTCGAGCCGGCCGTGCGACACGATGGTGACGTCGCTGCGCTCGTCGTTGCGCTCGTCGTTGCGCTCGAAGTCGGCCACGTCGAGCACGGCGGCGACGCGTTCGGCCACTGCGGCCTCTTCGACGATCACGCGGGCGCGCGACCGGGTCACGATCGGTTCCGGACCAGGAAGTCGAGATATCCATCGAGCTCATCGAAGACGAGCTCGTTCTTGCAGCGTTTGCACCAGCGCGTCGGCGCCCGCAGCGACACCTCGTCGCGGTGGATGAGCAGGTTGGTGCTGGTCTCGCAGGTCGCGCACGCATAGGGCGCCAGACACGACAGGACCTCGGCGCGGGCGAAGAAGTTGGCGACGTAGTTGGCCTGCATGCCCACGCTGTAGGGCACGGCCTCGACCGTGACCCGGCGATGGGCGGTGAGCCGCGCGAGCGTGATGATCCAGCGGTGGGCTCCGATCGAGTTGATGCGCTGCACCGCCGACAGATCGAGCGCGATCTCGCCCTCGACGTCGCCCAGCAATGCCTCCAGATCCGCGGTCTCGTCGATGAATCCCGACAGCATGACGGTCGTGCGGCCATCCGGCCGCTTCTCGATCAAGCGCTCAAGCATTCGCGTCACCACTATCCCCCGCGCCCATTACCACGGGCGGCTACCCTGGGGCTAGGGTCGGGGTAGGGACCGGGTATCCACGGTGATCGCGGGCTTTTCGGGCGGCGTCTCTGTCGTCGACGGCAAGGCCTTGGGCTCGCCCCAGCGGGCGATCCCCGGCAGCGAGCGGTAGAGCAGCCAGTGGTAGAGCGGGCGAGGCATGAAGCGGCGGACCCAGCCGAACCACCAGGCGTCGATCGTGACCGGCACGCGCAGGGGCGGCCGGCGGCGCTCCATGGTGCGGACGATCTTGCGGGCGATCGAGTCGGGCGTGGCCCGCGCGGCGTGCATGAGCCGCGCGATGAACGGCGTCATGTACTCGTAGTGCGCGTGGTAGGCCTCGCCGTGATCGCCGGACGAGCGCTGGCTGCCCGCGGTGAAGCGGGTGTGCTCGAACGACTCGGAGTGCACGAAGCCAGGCTGGATGAGGCTCACGCCGATGCCCCACGGCCGGACCTCGTAATAGAGCGCCTCGGTCGCGCCTTCGAGCGCGAACTTGGACGCGCTGTAGATCGCCATGGTCGGCATCGCCATCATGCCGCCCACCGAGGACAGGTTGATGATGCGACCGCGGCGGCGGGCGCGCATGCCGGGCAGCACCAGGCGGGTCAGCGCGACCGGGCCGACGTAGTTCACGTCCATCTGATCGAGGAAGTCCCCCTCGGTGACGTGTTCGAGCACCGACCGGTAGGCGACGCCGGCGTTGTTGACCAGCCCGTCGACGTGTCCGAAGCGTCGCTCGGCCGCGGCGACCGCGGCCTTGCGCTCGACGGGGCGAGTCACGTCGAGCGGGACCAAGGTCACGCGTTCGCTCTCGACGACCCCAGCCTCGGCGAAGCGAGGCAACGACGCCTCGCGTGCGGTGAGCACGAGCTGGTGCGGCGTGTCGCGCAGGAGCCGCTGTGCGAGCGCCAGCCCGAGTCCGGTACTCGCGCCCGTGACCAGGACGGTCAGCGGGGTTCGCGCCATGCGTCAGTGTACGCCCGCGTGGGTTTCACCCGCTCCCAATCTTCGACGGTCCCGCCGCGAGTAAGCGGGCGCACCGCCACCCCCGCGAACCTACGGAACCATCGTGAACCCGCGCCGCCGCCGCCGCCCGACGACCACCGTCGACACGCTCACCAGCCCCGCCAGTCCGACGACGCCCATCAGGACCACCCGCCACGGCGCCGACTCCTGCCGCTGCGGCTGCGGCTGCGGCTCCGCCTGCTCCCTCGGCAGCTCCACCTCGAGCTCCGTCCCGTCGGCGTAGCGCGCGTACAGCCGGACATCGAGCTTCCCGATCTTCGCCGTCGGGATCAGGTTCCCGACGCAGCTCGGATGGCCGAGGAACGCGCGCAGCGCGGCCGGATCGATCTCGCCGCCCATTGCCTGCGACCAGAAGAACGCGCTGTCGCTGGCCGGCACCAGGGCCTCGATGCCGTCAGGCCACACCGCCCGGAACGCGGCCACGCCGGTACCACGCGCGTTCACGCCCAGCCCGCTGGTGTGGCTGCAGGTCCACGCATCGTCACGCCACGCCACCTCCTCGACGACGGGCGCGACGTGGGCCCGCAGGCTCGCCCGCGCGTCGATCGCGTACGTCCTCGGCACGTCGTACTCGCCACCCGACACCGTGATCGACCCGGTGTCCGCGCTGGCGTCGACCCGGATCTCGGTGACACGGATGTCGTCGGTCGAGCTCACGTCGCGAGTCGTGAACGGCACCGGTCCGTGCGGCCCCTCGATGCGCAACGCCGCCGGCGCGCCGTAGGCGAGCTCGAAGCGATAGAGCACGGGCCGGGGTGGCAGCGACGCGTCCATCGGGAACGTCGCGGGCCGCGGCATCGCGCACTCGGCGGCAGCGCCGCCAGCGTCCAGCACGAGGGGGACCGCGAGGAACACCGGCAGACACGAGAGGGCACCGCGCATGCCCGCTTGGACACCACCAACCCCGGGAGGATTTGCGGGGCACGACGGGGCGGCGGAACTTTCGAGCGTGGCGGGATTCCGCGCCTGATCGGCACCGAACAGCGCCGGCGCACGGACAAGGTCGCGGAAACACGCACATCCGGGATCGTTCTGCCACTGGTGCGGGGCTTGCTCCTCGACGCAGCATCGGCGGAGGGATGCCGCCGGTCTGGCCCACGCTCGCCCGAGGGAGGACTCATGCGTCTGCGTACGACCGCCGCGTTCGGTTCGCTGGCCGTGCTCGCCACCGCCCCCATCGCCCTGGCCTTCCGCGCGCCGCCAGGGCTGGCCGGTGACGATCGCCTGATCACGCCCGCCGGTCCGGCCCGCGCCTGGCGCGAGACCGGGTGGAACGCCGCGCCGCCGGCTGCGGCCGCGGCGTGGGCCGCCTTCACGCGTCAGCACGGCACCGTGTGGTCGGCGTTGTGGGACCAGGACACCGGCGTGCCGCTGCGTGTCCTCGGCGAGGGCATCGCCGTCCCCGGCGCTACCGGCGTTGACGCCAAGGCGCTCGCCGCGGCCCGCCAGCTCGTCGACGCTCACCGCGCGTTGCTCGCGCCCGGCGCGGGCTCCGCCGATCTGGTCCCCGGCGGCAACGATCTCACCGATGGCCTGCGCTCGGTCGGCTTCCTCCAGTACCACCGCGGCATGCGCGTGCTCGGCGGCACCGTGAGCGTGCGCATCAAGAAGGATCGCGCCATCGTGCTGGCCTCGACGGCGTTCCCCCACGTCGACGCGCCGCGCGTCGCCGATCCGATCGACGATGCCAGCGCGCAAGCCCGCGCCACCGCCTACCTGGTCGCGCTCGGCGCACCCGGCGCCGTCGCCTCGGCGGTCGGGGAGCCGGTGGTGCTTCCCATCGTCGAGCCGCGCGCCGCGCCTCGCTACGCCACCGTCCGCACCGTTCAGGTCGACAGCGAGTCACCACGCGGGCGCTGGGACGTCTACGTCGACGCCGCCAGCGGTGCGATCGTGGGGCGGCTGCAGACGCTGTCGTTCGGCAGCGCGACCGTGCAGATGAACGTGCCGGTGCGCTGGTGGGGCGCCGATCGCCGCGACTACCCGGCCTACGGGGCCAGCGTGACCATCGCCGGCAGCGCTGCCACCGCCGACCCGGCCACTGGCGCGGTCACCTGGGCCGGGGCCACGGCGCCGAGCGTGGTGGTGCGCGCCAGCGGTCCGCTCATCAACGTCGACAACAGCGCCGGCAGCGACGCCAGCTGGTCGACCACGCTCACCGACGGCGGTCTGGCGACGTGGATGGCGGGCAGCAGCGAGTTCACCGACGCCCAGGCGTCGACGTTCATCCACATCCAGCGGGTCAAGCAGTGGGCCCGCACCGTGTCGAACATCGCCTGGATCGGTCAGTCGATGAACGCGACCGTCAACATCAACGACACCTGCAACGCGTTCTCCGACGGCACCAACATCTCCTTCTTCCGCGCCGGCGGAGGCTGCGGCAACACCGCCCGCATCGCCGACATCGTCTATCACGAGTTCGGTCACTCGCTTCACAACCACTCCCTCATCAGCGGCGTCGGCTCGTGGGACGGCGCGCTGTCGGAGGGCCTGAGCGACTTCGTGGCCGCCACCATCACCGGTGATCCGGCGATGGCGCCAGGCTTCTTCAACAGCGCCGAGCCGATGCGCCACTGCGATCCGGCCGGCCGCGAGCACCGCTGGCCCGAGGATCGCGGCGAGATCCACCATACCGGCAAGATCTACTGCGGCGCCATGTTCGATCTGCGCAAGAACCTGGTCCAGCTCTACGGCGATGCCGGTGGGCGCCTGCGCACCGACAAGCTGTTCTACGAGTCGTTCCGGCGCGCCAGCGACATCCCGTCGACCTACGCCGAGTTGCTCGCCTACGACGACGACGACGGCAACCTGGCCAACGGTACGCCGCACAAGTGCGAGATCGACGAGGCCTATGCCCGCCACGGCATGGCGGAGCCCACCGAGCAGATCGGTCCGCGGGTGGGGCCGCCGGTGGTGAGCGGCCGCACCGTCACCATGGCGCTGACGCCGTCGATCCTGTGCAACTCCGGCAACGTCACCGGCGGCACCGTGACCTGGCGCCTGCGCCACCAGCCGGCCACCACCGGCACGATCGCCATGACCGCGACGGCGAGCGAGCTCACCGCCCAGCTGCCCGAGGTGCCGTGGGGCTCGGTGCTCGAGTACCAGATCGCCGCCACCACCATGGCCGGGGGGGCGACGACGTATCCGACCAACCCCGCCGACCCCTGGTACCAGGCCTTCTTCGGCGAGGGCACCGTCCTCTACTGCACCGACTTCGAGAGCGATCCGGCGACCGCGGGCTGGACCCACGCCCTGGTCAGCGGCACCGCCGCCGAGGGCGCCGACGACTGGCAGTGGGCCACGCCGCTGGGCGAGGGCGGCGATCCGGCGACCGCATTCTCGGGCACGCGCGTCATCGGCAACGACCTCGGCGCCGCCGACTTCAACGGCCAGTACCAGGCCGGCAAGGTCAACCAGATGCTCTCGCCGCCGATCGACACCGCGGGCTGGGACGTCGTCCGCCTCCAGCACCGCCGCTGGCTCAACGTCGAGGAAGGCATGAGCGATCAGGCCTCGATCCGCGTCGGCGAGACCACGGTGTGGAGCAACGTCGCCGACGGACAGACCCACCACGTCGACGGCGAGTGGCGCTTCCAGGACGTCGATCTCTCGTCGGTCGCGGGCGGCTCGATCCGTATCGAGTACCGGCTCGCCACCGACGCCACCGGCCAGTACGGCGGCTGGACCGTCGACGACGTCTGCGTCATCGCCTACAACAACCCCGTCTGCGGCAACGCCGCCGTCGAGCCCGGCGAGCTCTGCGACGACGGCAACACGTCCCCCGGCGATGGCTGCGAATCCGACTGCACCGAGACCCCGCCTTGCACCGGCCCCGACTGCGACCCCATGGATCTTCCGGGCGGCGACCTCGGCGGCGGTTGCTGCGGCACCAGCACCGATCCGACCGGCGCCCTCGCCCTCGCCGGCCTCGCCCTCAGCCTGGTCGGGTGGCGACGCCGGCGTGCAGACCGGGTCAGCGGCCGTTGCCGCCCAGGCGCTGGTCGAGCTGCTCGAGGAGCTCGATGATCTGGACCATCTTCAGGGCCAGGGCCTGATCGCCGGCGCGCTGCTCGACGGCGGCGCCGACGACGGGCACGAGGGTCTCTTCGATGCGGCGGACCTGAGCCAGGAGCTCGGCGGCGGCGGCGGCGGTGTTGCCGTTGCCGCCAGCGTGCGCCGACGTCTCGACGGGGCGGGCGGCCATGTGCACGCGCAGGCTCTCGGCGAGCGCGTCGAGCTTGGGGCCGAGCCACTCCTCGGTGTCGCGCGTCGCTGCGTCGGCCGACGCTTGCTTGGCGGCGAGGGTGACCGCGCCGCGCAGCTCGCGGACTTCCTTGCCCAGCTCGGCGGTGCCACCGACCGTGCCCAGGGCGCCGCGGATCGCGCCCAGCTCGGCGCCCAGCCCTGACAGCGTGCCGACCAGGCGCGTGACCGGATCGTCGTCGCCGCCGCCCATGCGGCGCTGGCGCACGAACTCGGCCTTCATCTCGTTCCAGCGCGCGCTCTGCGCCGGCGTCATGCGCCCGCGCAGCTCGCCCAGCTTGAGCAGGTTCTGCTCGGCGGCTGTGGTCAGCGTCTGCGATTCGCCCTGGTAGTGATCGCCGACCAGCGCCTCGACCTCGTCGGCGGTCATGGCCGAGACCACCTTCTCGGCGATCTTGTTCATGTTGCGGTAGCTGCCCTGCAGCTTGAACGGCGGCTCGGTGCGGAAGCTGTCGGCCTGCGCTGCCGAGCGGATGTACTCCTGGTTGACCTTGAGCAGGGTCACCTGGGCCGCGAACAGGTGACGGATCACCTTCAGGATCTCCTCGAGCTCGATGCCCGAGTAGCCGTGCGAGAGGTCCGTGGTCGGCACGGGCTCACCCTTGGCCATGCGGATGATCTTGTAGACGTCGCCGAGATCGCGGGTCGCCAGCGGTGCCAGGGTCGGGTTCGAGGTGAGCGCGTTCTCGAGGAACGAGAGCGCGAAGGCGTCGCCCTTGCCGGACAGCACATCGCCGAGGTTGTAGACGTCGGCGCGGTTGGCCAGCATGTCGGGGATGCGGAACGCCGCGCCGCTTTCGGTGTACGGGTTGCCGGCCATGACCACGCAGAACTTCTTGCCGCGCAGGTCGTAGGTGCGGGTCCGCCCCCGCCACACGCCCTCGATCTTGCGCTGGGCGTCGCACAGCGAGATGAACTTCTGCAGGAGCTCCGGCGCCGTGTGCTGGATATCGTCGAGGTAGAGCATCACGTTGGTGCCCATCTCGAGCGCCAGCGAGACCTTCTCGATCTCCTGGCGCGCGGTCGCGTTGGGGGCGTCGGCGGGATCGAGCGACGTCACCTCGTGGCCGAGCGCGGGCCCGTTGACCTTGACGAAGGCCAGGCCCATCCGCGCCGCCACGTACTCCATGAGCGTGGTCTTGCCGTAGCCGGGCGGCGAGATGAGCAACAGCATGCCCATCTGATCGGTGCGCTTGCCGGCGCCAGCGGCGCCGAGCTGCTTGGCCAGGTTGGCGCCGACCAGCGGGAGGTAGGCCTCGTCGATGAGGCGGTTGCGCACGAACGACGACATCACCCGCGGCACCAGCTCGTCGAGCCGCAGGCGCTTGCGTTCGCGCTCGGCGATCTCGGCGCGCAGCGTGCGATAGGCGCGGAAGGCCGGCACGTGCTCGGTGCGGAAGCGCTCCAGCCGCGCGGTCAGCTCGTCGAGCCGCACCCGCAGCGAGCCACCCTCGATCCGGGGGTGGCGGCCGAGCAGGCCGGTCACGATGGCGTCGACCACCGCGCTCGAGGTGTCGCGGGCCAGGCCCGGCGTGGCCAGCATGGCCGCTGCCTCGACGGCCGCCGGCGCCAGCTCGGCGCGCTTCGCCACCACGCCGTCGACCCAGGCCCGGGCCAGGGCCAGGGCCGCGCCCGGCGCCACGCTCAGGGTCTTGAGATCGTCGTCGAAGCCGAGGCGGGCGCTGCGGGCGTCGAGCTCGACGGAGAGCGCATCGCGGATCGCCACGGCGGCGCCGCTGACCACGAAGCGCGGACTGGGCAAGGCCAGCTCGCGCACCAGGTACGTCGCCGCCAGCCCGGCGTCGGCGGGATCGAGCCCGCCCGACCGCAGCGCCGGTTCGCGCTCGACGAAGGCCGCGATCGCGCGGGCGACCTCGGCGGCGAGCTGAGTGCGCGCGCCACGATCGCCGAGCAGGTCGGCGAGCCGGGCCAGGCTCTGCGCGGCGCGGGTCCAGCGGGCGCGCGCCGCCGCCTCGTCGGGCGTCGCGTCGGTGCCCCAGAACGTCACCGCCAGCGCGCGCGCGCCGGCCGGGACGGAGAGCAAGCCGGCGCCTTCGCGCATGGCGAGCAGCCGCTCGAGGATCTTGGCCGCGTCGTGATCGTGCACGCCGCGCTCGTAGCCCTCGTCGTAGCGATCCTGCGCCACCTGGCGCAACGCGCCCTCGAGCGTGCTGGCGCGCGCGTGGTCGTGCAGCGCCGCCAGCGTCAGCGCGCCCGCGCCGGCACCACCGGCCTCGGCCGCCGCCAGCACCGACGCGGCCAGATACTCGCCGCGGTACACCTCGGGCGACTCGCTGGGCAGATCCTGGTTCCAGTAGGCGCGGGCACTGGTCAGCCGGTCGTCGGCGATCGGTTCGTAGAAGTCGGTGCCAGCCAGGTGCACGGCCAGGCCGTCCTCGTGGGGGACGATCATCAGCTCGAGCGGCTGCTTGTTGACCGGGAAGCGGTGTGCGCCGAAGCGCAGGAGCTCACCCTCGCCCTCGAACAGGTCGGCCTTGTCGCGCTGGCCGCGCAGGGCGTCCTGGCGCGCCGCCTTGAGCCGTGACTCGAGCTCGTCGGCCTTGACCGCGTCGCCCAGCGTGCCCAGCTCGCCGGCGATGTCGCGGAGCTTCTGCACCATCGCGTCGGACGCGAAGTACGCGTTGACCTCGTCGGCCGAGCCGAGCTGCGCGGCACGCCGGGCCACGCCCTCGAGGATGCGCTGGGCCGCCTTCTGAAGATTTGCCCCACGGCGCTGGCGCTCGGCGGCCAGGAGCTGCTTGCGCGCGCCGACCGCGTCGACGATCTCCTCGCGCTTGCTGGCCAGCTCGGCGGTCAGCTCGTCGACGTCGGCGAAGCGGCCCTCGAGCTCCTCGAGCTGGACCAGGAGCCGGGTCAGCTCCTGATCGCAGCGCTCGGGCGTGTCGCACTGGGCCAGCGCCGACGCCACGCTCTGGGTGAGCAGCTTGACCTGCGCGCCGAACTCGGCCCGGCCCTCCTTGCCGGCCAGCTCGCGGTGGCGGCCCTCGATCGTGGCCCGGGCCCGGTTCACGCTGCCGAACGCGTCGGTGATGTTCTCGAGGATCGCCGTGCGCCGGGTGGCGTCGTCGATCTTGAGCGAGCCGATCACGTTGCCGAGCAGGTCGAGGCCGCCGGCGACCTGATCGATCTGCTCGCGGATCGGCTTCACCTCGACGGCGGTGCCGAGCTCGCCGACCCGCGCCGCCAGCCCCCCGGCCTTCTTGACCAGCTCGCCGAAGGCGTCGCCGCGGGCCAGGAAGGACACGCAGTCGGCGGTGACGCGATCGAACGCGGTCGCGACCTCCTTCTCGAGCAGCTCGATGGCCGCCACGTCGATGAAGCGGATCTCGCGCTTGCTGATGAGCTGGCCGCGCAGCCCGCGCAGCGAGGTCAGGCCCTCGAGGAACGGCTCGATCTTCTCCCAGCCCTCGGAGCGGGTGGCGCGCAGCCGCTCCGCCACCTGGGCCTGGGCCTCAATCAGCGCCTTGCGGGCATCGCCCTCGAGCGCGACCACCTTCTCGTACTCGTCGAGGATCAGCTTGGCGCTGTTCTTGACGTCGGCGACCGCCCCCTTGAGATCGCCGGCGTCGGCGTGGCCGAGCCAGTAGTAGGCGTCGCTGGCCTTGGTGGCCAGAGCGAGGATGTCCTCGAACGTCGTGCGCTGCGGCTTGTCGGCGCCGGCCAGGCGCGCGATCGACAGCGCGTCCGACAGGCCGCGTACCAGATCGGCGTTGCCGACCTTGGCCAGGTAGCTGCCGTCGGTGGGCGCGCTGGCCGCGTGCTCGACCGAGGTGAACGGCGTCTTCCACACCTGCATGGGGTGGACGCGGGTCGCCTCGCCCGAGGCCTGTCGCATCACCACCATCCGACCGTCGGCGAACAGCGAGTAGCCGCGGCAGGCGATGGGCGCGGCCACCGCCTTCTCGATCAGGTTGTAGGGATAGAGCAGGTAGGTCCCGTCGGCGCCGCGGTGGTAGACGTAGAGCACGTCCTCGCCGTTGGGCGAGCGCAGCTCGCGCTTGAGCACGCAGTCGGTGGCGTCGCCGTCGAACTTCTTGTGCTCGCCGCCGACCAGCACGTAGCCGCCGGGAAAGATCACGCCGTGGTCCTCGGGCAGGCTGCGGCAGCCCTGGCCGATGCCGTCGGCGCGCACCACCTTCTTCGAGCGGGCGTCGAAGACCAAGAAGCGCCACGCCGTCTCGCGGAAGGGCAAGACCTTGAGCAGGATGAGCCCGCCCGGCTTGCCGATCGGCGCGAAGAAGATGCGGGCGTCGTCGAGCGACTGGTTGGCGTCGTCGACCGGCTCCTCGTAGATGCCCTGGCCGGACTCGGTGTTGTCCTCGACCTTGATGGTGAGCGTGCCGCCCACGCACTCGACGAAGAGGGTGTCGAGCAGGTTGTAGTGCGGGTGCTTGCCCGACACCTGGTGGTCGCGGGTGACCTCGCGCCACTCGAAGTCGTAGGGCGGCGGGTAGACCGCCCCCAGATCGCGATCGCCGCGGTCGTCGACGTAGACCACGCGCCCGGTGGGCTCGATGCGCCAGCGCAGGACCTTCTGGTCCTTCCAGGTCGCGCCGGCCTGGAAGACGGCCAGGAGCTGGGTGTCGAGCTTGACCAGCTGGATGAGGCGGGCGTCGCGGTAGTAGCGATAGAGGTTGGCGAAGTCGCGCTCGAGGTCGGCGCCGGCCAGGAAATCCTGGGCCTCGGGCGGCAGGTGCGAGGTGTCGAAGCTGCCGTCGCCGGTCGCGGCCGGCAGCGGCTCGAACCGGTGCAGCGCCAGCACGTCGGCGATCTTGGTCTCGGCCTTGAGGCCGAGGAAGACGTTGTACCCGAGCAGGAGGTGCTTGCCGACGGCGACGATGTCGACCGGCGCGCAGTTGTGCTCGCTGCGGAGCCGCTCGGTGGCGATGAGCTGGGGCTCGGTGGTGCCGAACACCGCCTTGCGCCGCAGGTTGAGCGCCTCGGCGCGCTTCGCCAGCTCCTGGCCGCCGGCGGCGAGCCGCTGGCGGAGGACCTCGTAATTGCCGCCGGTCAGGGCGGCGTCGACGTCGGCCATGGATGGCTCCTGGTCTCTCGGTCGGCGCGCGCCGTCAGCTCAGCTTGTCGTCGTCGAGTCCGAGCTGGCGGGCCTTGTCGAGCAGGGCCTGCAGCTTGAGCCGGGTCTTGTCGTCGGCCTTGAGCATCAGGTTGGCCAGCACCGCCGACACGGTCAGGTTCTTGAGCGTCTCCGACGAGCCGCCGGCGGCGCCGACCACGTCCTTGATGTCCTGCAAGAGCTGGCCGTTGCCGTTGGTGAGCCGGTCGCCGAGCACGCGCTGCACCACCTCCGAGTGATCGACCACGCCGTCGATCGAGTTGCCGAGGGCGACGGCCTTGACGAAGCGGTCGAAGAACTGGCCGTCGCCGCCGATGATCTTGATGTCGGCCTTGCCCATGGCCTCGGCCATGATCTTGGCCTGCTGCTCGGTCATCTGGACCCGGGCCTTGATCTGCTCGAGCGAGATCATGCGGTCGTTCTCGAGCTTGAGGCGGAACTCCTCGTGCTCGCGGGCGGCGCCGTCGAGCGCCTTCATGGCGGTGGCCTTCTCGGTCAGACCCTTGGCCTCGGCCAGCATCCGCTTCTCGATGGCACCGGCCTCGGCCTCCTTGGCGAAGACCTCGGCCATGAGGTTCTCGCGCTTGCCGACCGCCTCGGCGACGCCGGTCTTCTCGATCGCGGCCGCCTCGGCCTCGCGACCGGCCGCCTCGGCCAGGGCCTTGCGCCGCACGTTCTCGGCGATGACCGTGCCTTCCTTGTCGGTGACCTGGACCTGGCTCTCGCGCACGCGGGCCTCGGCCAGGCCCAGCTTCTCGACTGCGATCGCGTCGGCCTCCTTGACCCGCACGTGGGCCAGGCCCTCGGCCGAGTGCTCGGCCTGGGCGCCCTCGCTGCGGCGGATGGCGGCGCGCGCCTCCTTGTCGGAGGCCTCCATCGCCGCCTCGGCCAGGATGAGCTGCTTCTTGGCGTGGGCCGACGCCACCTGCTGCTCGGCCTCGGCCTTCTTGATGTCCTTGATGAAGAGCTCCTGGGCGGCGGCCTCGGCGTTGACGATGGTGGCCGCCTTGTTGCGCTTGGCCTCGGAGTCGGTGCGCAGATCCTTGATGGCCTCCTCCTCGACGGCGACGGTCTTGTCGACGGCGACGCGGGCCCGGATGATCTCCGCGATCGAGCGCTTCTCGGCCTCGACGGCCTTGTTCATGTCGATCGAGCCGAGCTCGACCTCGCGCTTGCGGCCGACCTCCTCGAGATCGTGGGCCTTGGCCACGCGGACCTTCTCGACCTCGACCTCGCGGATGCGGCCCTGCTCGGAGACCTGGACGGCCCGCAGCTTGGCCTGCTCGGCCATCTGGATGGCCTCCTCGGCCCGCTGGCGCTCGACGTGGGTGCGCTTCTCCTCCTCGAGGCGGAAGCGGTGGGACTCGTTCTCCTCGCGGGCCTGGGCGATCGCGATCTCCTTGGTCTTCTTGGCGTCGGCCTCGGCCCGCTGCTGGTCGAAGCGGAAGACCGCCTCGTCCGAGGTCAGGTTCTGCTTGCCGAGCTCCATGCGCTCGCGCTGCTTGAGCTCGTTGGTGTCGATCGCCGCGCGGGTGGTGATGGCGGTGATCTTCTTGATGCCGAGCGAGTCGAGCACGTTGTTGGGATCGAGCACCTCGATCGGGGTCTGCTCCAGGTAGTCGATGGCGCAGTCGTCGAGGACGTAGCCGTTGAGGTCCTTGCCGATGACCTGGATGATCTGGTCCTTGAAGATGTCGCGCTGGGTGTAGAGCTGCTCGAACTCCATCTTCTTGCCGACAGTCTTGAGGGCCTCGGAGAACTTGGCGGCGAAGAGCTCCTCGAGCGTCTGCTGCTGTGACGCCCGGCTGCAGCCGATCGACTGGGCCACGCGCAGGACGTCGTCGGTGGTCTTGTTGACCCGCACGAAGAAGGTGACCTTGATGTCGGCGCGGATGTTGTCGGCGCAGATCAGGCCCTCCTTGCCGCGTCGCGATACGTCGATGGTCTTGACCGACAGGTCCATGACCTCGGCCTTGTTGACGATGGGGAGGACGATCGCGCCGGTGAACGCGACCTTGGGTTCGCTGCCCATCTTGTTGACGATGAGCGCGCGGCCCTGCTCGACCTGCCGCCAGGTCCGGGCGATGAGCAACAGGATGCCGAGGAGGAGCACGCCTCCGACCCCGATGATGGCGAACAACAGCTGCTTTTCCATGTGTCTGCTCCTCTCCTAGTTGCGTTCCGTCAGTGACTTGATCTTCTTGATGCCCTGGGCGTCGAGCACATTGCCGGGATCGAGGAACTCGATCGGTGTCTGCTCGAGGCGATCGACGGCGACGTCGTCGAGGACGTAGCCGTTGAGGTCCTTGCCGATGACGTGGATCACCTGGTCCTTGAAGGACTCGCGCTCGCGGGTCAGCTGCTCGAAGTCGAGCTGGCGGGCGACCGTCTTCAGGGCCTCGCTGAACTTGGCGGTGAACAGCTCGCCCAGCGTGATCGGGTCGGCGGCGCGGGCGCATCCGACCGACTGCGCGACCTTGAGCACGTCGTCGATGGTGTGGTTGATGCGGACGAGGAAGGTCGCGGCCACGTCGGCGCGGATGCAGTCCGCGCACACCAGGCCATCCTTGCCGCCCCGTTCGATCACGATGGTCTTGACCGACAGGTCGATGACGTCGGCGTGGTGCACGATGGGCAGGACCAGGGCACCGCCGCTCATGAACACGCGCGGCTCGCGGGTGTTCATGCCGGTGACGATGAGCGCGGTGCCCGGCGCGACGCGGCGCCACTGCCGCGCCATGAGGGCGAAGGTGCCGGCCGTCAGCAGGACGCAGGCCGCAGCCATCACGATGACGAGGTCGCCTTGCATCGCGCGCTTCAGCTCGCCTCGCTGGAGGTGCTCGACGGCGCCATCAGCGCGTCGGTGGTGGGTTCGACCACGTAGGCCTGACGGGCGTCGTCGAAGTCGATGATGAGGGCCTTGTGGCCGCGGGCCAGCACGCCGGCCCGGTCGCAGCGCACCGGGATGACCAGCACGGTGCCGCCGTCCTCGACGGTGGCCTGACCGAAGCCGTCGTCGACGTGGCCGGTGGTGACGGTGCAGGTATGGCCGACGTAGTCCTTGTTGCGCTTGCCTTCCTTGAACTCGAAGACGGGACCGAGCGGACGGGCCAGCACGCCGGCCAGCGGGATGCCGACGACGATGACGACCAGGAGCACCACCGCGGGCAGCCAGCCGGCCAGGTTGCCCACCGTGCTGCCGGCGTAGCGCATCGCCAGGAGCGACGCGACCCAGCACACCAGCATGATGAACGAGACCGAGATGGTGAGGGGCACCGTGGCCAGGCCGAGCGAGTGCCAGAGTCCGCCGCCGTCCCCGGCGTCGCCGCCGTCGTGGTCGAGCTTGATACCCTTGAGGCCCTCGGCGCCACCCTTGGCTCCGCCGGTGACCGCGTCGCCGATGCCCTTGGCGGCGCCCGACGCGTCACCGCCGCCGAGCAGATCGATGTCGAGCGCGCCCAGCAGCACGAACAGCCAGTACACCAGGCAGATGCCGAGGCCGATCGTGAAGATGACCGTCGGGAACCGCACGGATGCGTCGAGCAGTTGATTCACGAGCACCTCCCTGCGCGAATGGGATGACCATCAGATGGCCATTCCGGGTACGTCGTCTCCAGCACTACTGCAACAGAAGACCGCCGGCTGCGACCATCGCGGCGCGGGCGCCTCGCGGCGTACGTCCGATGCTCGATCGTCACGTGGGGCCACCACGCTCCTCCCTGCGCTTCGGGCGTGCGCCACGATCCGCCTCCCGCCGCTCGGTCTCGCTCGGCGTTCTTCTGTCGCAGTGGTGCTCGCAAGACGCTCATCCTGTAGGTCCCCCCAGGGCGCGATGGAAGGGACGATCGGACTCCCGCTGCACGATTGCAACCCCGCTGAACGCTTTGCGGTGCTGCCGAAAATTGCCAATTTCGACGCCGATCGCGGGAATACGCCAGACCTTGACACATGCATGAAGGTGCATATATGCATATGACATGATCGTCACCGCCTCGACCGCACTCCTGCTCGGCTTCGTCGCGCTCTCGACGGTCGACGGCGTCTACCTGCACCTGTGGCGCTACCGGCTGTGGGCCCGCGCCGACTCGCGTCGCGAGCACTGGCTGCACACCGCCCGCGCGGTCCTGTTCGCGCCGATCGTGCTGCTGGTGTTTGCGCAGCCGACCGCAGGTGCCGCGTTATGGACCGGCGTCGCGCTGCTCGCCGTCGATCAGGTGTTCGAGGTGCTCGACGTGCTCGAGGAGCGCCGCAGCCGCGCCGGGCTCGGCGGGCTGAGCTCAGGCGAGTACCTGGTACACGCCGTGCTGGTCACCTTGCGGGCCGCGGCGGTGGCGCTGGCGCTGGCGTCACGGCCGGCGGCGGCCTGGGCGCTCGACGCGCCGCTGACCATCGGTACCTACCCCAGCTCGATCGTCATGCTCGTCGATCAGCTCGTGCCGGGTGCGTTGATCGTCGCAGTCTTGCACGTGTGGCTCGGTCTGCGCCGGCCGTCGGCGGTGGGATCCGCGGCGTCGACATCGTCGTGATGACCGCGGTCCTGGTCCTGGCACTGTCGGTGGTGTCGACGCTCGCGGCCGGCACCGCCGTCGCCGATCGCGACTGGCGCGCGCACCTGCGCGGCGCGGGGCTGCTGCTCGTCGTCAACCTCGCGCTCCTTCCGCTCGTGGCCTGGGCGCTCGGACGAGGGCTCGCGCTCGGCGACGCCGGCGCGGGGCTGGTGGTCGCGGCCGCCGCGCCCGGCGGTAGCACCGGGCCGTTGCTCGCGCTCCTGGCCCGCGGCGACGAGAGCGCGG
>SXJR01000525.1 GCA_005779305.1 Myxococcales bacterium | reverse complement strand
GTGGACGAGGTACGCGAGGTCGTGCGGCTGACCGAGGGCACCCCACCCGGCGCACCCATCCCCCCTGACGCCGCCCGGCCGGCGACCACCGGCACGGTCTCGCCGCGATCGTCGACCGGAGCCCCCAGCTCGGCGAGCCCACCCAGCGCGGCCTCGACGTCGGCGAGGGCGCGGGCCAGGTGGTGATGGCGGCGGCTCTCGCCGGCCGTGGCAGCGTGACGCGGCAGGGTCGTGGCCGGCGGCGTCAGGTGCAGCGTGCCGGCGTCCTGCAGCACGACCAGCGCGCGGGCCAGATCGATCCGCCGACCGATCAGGCGCACCCGGGCCATCGGGATGATCACGACGGCTCCAGGATCAACACCACCAGCCGGCGGCGTAGCCGAGCCGCGACCTCGTCGAGCGCGACGCCGGCGAGCGCGTTCCACGCCGCCGCCTCGGCGCGGGCCTCCGCCTCGAGCGAGGCGACCAGCGCGGCCGCGTCGGCGGTCAGCCGCTCGGCGAGGTCGCGGATCTCGGCCTCGAGCGCACGCTCGGCGGCGGCGTCCTCACCGGCGATCGCCGCCACGGCCGCGGCCCGTACGGCGTCGGCCTCGGCGCGGGCCTGGACGAGCGACCGCTCAAGCCGCTGCTCGGTGACGAGCAGGGCGTCGAGATCCGGATCCGTGGTCGGAAGCCCGGTCGTGGGAGCGGGCGCAGCCATACCTGCAAACGTTGCACCGGGCGTGCCAGCGCGGCTCCTCGAACGCACAAGGGAGCCTCGTCGACGCCACGCATCGCTTGCGCGGGGTCTGCGCTCACCGGCATGCGTTGCACGTCACCAGCCCAGGAGCGCGACGGCGACGCCGGTGACGACGATGGACGCGCCGGCGGCGCTGTCGGCCCAGCGCTCGGTCCAGCGGCCGCGCAGGAGGCCGGCGCCGGCGCGGGCCAGCGCCGCCAGGAGCACCATGGTCGCGATCGTGGCAGCCTCGTAGATCAACACGATGCCCACGGTCGCGGTCACCGACAGCGACGCGGCGGCGAACAGGATGGGGATGACGGCGATGCAAGGGTCGGCGCAGTAGATCGCGAACAGCGACCACACCCCCGCCTGCGATGGGTCGTGGACGTGGTCGTAGTGGTGGTGGGGGTGGCCGTGCAGGTGCGCGACCGCGTGCCGCATCCCCCACAGCGCATACCCAAACCCGAACCCGACCAGCAGCACCCCCGACACCGCGGCCGTCCGATCGCCGAACGCCTCCACCGCGCGGCGCCCGGTGAACAGCCCGATCAGGCCGAGCAGCACCGACACGGTGACGTGGCCGGCGCCGCACAGCAACGTGACCCGCGCCGTGCGCGCGGTCGACCACGCCCGCGCCCGCCCGACCGCCGCGATCGGCAGCCAGTGATCGGGGGCCAGCGAGTGCAACGAGCCCACGCTGAGCGCCGCGAACGCGAGCGGTAGCGCCAGGTCAACTGCCATGGCCTTGGACCTCCGCGTCGAGCCGCAAGTACGACGGGCCGCGACCCCGGCTGCGCAGCCCCGCTCGCCGCGCCTCGAGCCACCGCACCCAGTCAGCGATCCCCTCTTTGGTGCGCGCCGACATCCGGATCAGCCGCGGCACGGGCATCACGTGGGCCAGCCCGTCCTCGATCGCCGCCACGTCGACGTCCAGGTGGGGCAGGAGATCGACCTTGGTGAGCAGCACCAGGTCGGCCTTGCGGAACATCACCGGATACTTGATCGGCTTGTCCTCTCCCTCGGTGACCGCCAGGGCCACCACGTTGGCAGCCTGCCCCAGATCGTAGATCGCCGGACACACCAGGTTGCCGACGTTCTCGATGAAGAACATGTCGAGGTCGCCCCACGGCGGGTCGTGCAGCGCGTCATGGACCAGCCGGGCGTCGAGGTGGCAAGCCGAACCGGTGGTGATGGCCCGCGAGGGCACGCCAGCCGCGATCAGCCGCCGGGCGTCGCGGTCGGTGGCCAGATCGCCGCTGACCGCGCCCAGGCGCAGCCGGCCGGCGAGGGCGCGGGCGGTGGCCTCGAGCACTGCGGTCTTTCCCGATCCAGGCGAGCCCATCAGGTTGATCGCCAGCACGCCGCCGGACTCGAAGTGCGCGCGGTTGTGCGCGGCGACGGCGTCGTTGCCGGCGAGGATCCGATCGTGGACCTCGATCGGGACCAGCTCGGGGTCTCCACATCCACAGTCGCTACACATCAGGCACCTCCAGATCGATCCGCTCCAGCACGATCTCGTCGCCCGCGGCCAGGCGGGCAGGTCGTCCGCAAGCCGGACATCGCAAGGGGGCGCCGGGGAGCAGGGCCAGCTCGCAGCCCGGGCAGCGCCACGACGCGGCGACCTCGCGCACGTCGAGGGCGGCGCCGTCGCACACCGTGCGCTCGCGGAAGATCTCGAACGCGGTGCGAAGGAGCCCGACGTCGACCCCGGCGAGCTCGCCGATCGCGACGTGCAGCCGGTGCACGCGGGCGTGACGGGGTGTCGCCTCGCGCGCGACCCGCTCGATCAACGACGCGACGATCGAGTACTCGTGCATCAGGAGCTCCCGAACTCCGGCGGGCGGCGGGCGAAGAACGCCGCGAGGCCCTCGGCGAAGTTCTTGCCGTCGGCGATGCGGGCCAGCTCGCCGAGCTCGGCGTCGAGGTGGACGTCGAGTCGATCCATGCCGGCGGCGCGGTTGAGCAGGTCCTTGGCCACACCCACCGCCTCGGTGGGCGTCGCGGCCAGCCGCTCGGCCAGAGCCAGGGCCGCGGCGTCGAGCTCGCCGTCGGGATGGACGGCGTTGATCAGGCCCTGCGCGAGCGCCTCGCGGGCGCCGAGGCGCGGGCTGAGCAGCACCAGCTCCATCGCCTTGCGGAAGCCGACCAGGCGAGGCAGGAAGAACGTCGAGCTCTCGGCGCCGGTCAGCCCGGTCTTGAGGTAGGCCCACTCGAGCCACGATCGCTCTGACGCGATCACCAGATCGCAGCTCATCGCCAACCCGAGCCCGCCGGCGGCGGCCGGGCCGTCGACCGCGGCCAGCCACGGCTTGGGCGAGCGACGGATCTCGGAGATCGTCGAGTGGATGTATTCGAGGATCTGCTTGAAGATCGCGCCATAGCCCGGGGCGCCATGACCGTTGCCGCCGCTGTCGCCGTTGCCGCCGCCGGGCGGCCGCAGGTAGTCGAGGTCGTCGCGGTCACCTCCCGCCGCGATGTACTTGAGGTCGGCGCCGCTGCAGAACACGCCGCCCTCGCCGCGCAGGACGACGGCGCGCACGGCGCGATCCCGAGCCAGCTGCAGGCCGGCCCGGCGCAGGTCGCGGGCGGTGGCCACGTCGAGCGAGTTGAAGCGTTCGCGCCGCGCGATGGTCAGGACGCCCACGGCACCGTGGCGCTCGACGCGGATGTGGGGGCTGTCGTCCATGGCGTCCTCCTCAGCAGATCCTTGGCTGCAGCTCGCCCTCGGCCTCGCCGAGCAGGCGCCGGCCGAAGCCGGTCTCGAGCACGACCGCGCCGGCACGTTCGGCGATGCACACGCCGCACAGCGCCGCGTCCCGGCCCAGCGGATGGCGGCGGACCGCCTCGAGCACGGCGTCGGCGACCTCGGCGCGGACGCCGATCACCGCCTTGCCCTCGTTGGCCACCAGCAGCGGGTCGATGCCAAGCAGCTCGCCGGCGGCGCGGACGGCGTCCTTCACCGGCACCGCGCGCTCGTCGATCACCAGCCCGACCCCGCTCTTGCCCGCGATCTCGGCCAGCGCGCTGGCCAGGCCGCCGCGGGTCGGGTCCTTCATCACCACCACGCCGTCGCCGCCAGCGGCGAGCGCGGCCCGGACCAGGCCGTTGATCGGGGCCACGTCGGAGACGAGCTCGACCTCGAGCGCCAGCTCGTTGCGGGTGGCCATCACCGCCAGGCCGTGATCGCCGACCGTGCCGGTGACCAGCAGGCGGTCGCCGGGGCGCAGGCCGTTGTCGCGCACGAAGCGGTCGGTGATCGCGACCCCGGTGGTGTTGAGGACCAGGCCGTCGAGCTCGCCCCGGCCCATGACCTTGGTGTCGCCGGTGACCACCGTGGTGCCGGCCTCGAGGCAAGTCTGCCGGATCGACGCCCAGATGCGCGCGAGCTCGTCGCGGGCGAAGCCCTCCTCGATGATGGCCGCGCAGGTCAGCGCCAGCGGCTCGGTGGCGCCCATCATCGCCAGGTCGTTGACGGTGCCGGCGACCGCCAGTCGGCCGATGTCGCCGCCGGGAAAGAAGCGAGGACGCACCACGTGGGAGTCGGTGGTGATGACCAGCCAGCGATCGCCGATGCGCAGCACCGCGCCGTCATCCATCGCCGCCAGGCCGACGCCGCCGCCCTCGGGCTCGCCGAACCCGTCGGCGAAGATCTGCTCGATCAAGGCGCGCATGGCGCGGCCGCCGGCGCCGTACTTGAGCGTGATGCGCTCGTCGACGGGGCGCAGGAAGCGCAGGTCCCTCATGAGCGTGCTCCGCCGCGGATGGTGCGCAGATCGGGCTGGCCGCCGTACTGGTGCCAGATCCGGCAGGTGCCCTCGGTCGAGACCATGCACGCGCCCACCGGGGCATCGGGGGTGCACGCCTTACCGAACAGCGTGCAGTCGTGGGGCGACGCGATGCCGGCCATGATGTCGCCGCACTGGCAGTGCTGGACCAGCGCCGACGGCGCGTGGTCCCAGAGGGTCGCCAGATCGATCGTGAAGCGCCGGCGTGCGTCCCAGCGGGCGTGCTCGTCGCGCAGCCGCAGGTTGCCATTGGGCACGTGGGCGATGCCGCGCCAGCGTCCGCCGATGGGCGCGAACACCTGCCACAACACGGCCTGGGCCTCGCGGTTGCCGTCCTTGTCGACGCAGCGCGGGTAGGCGTTGTCGACCCGGACCTCGCGGCTGGCGATCAGCTCGACCAGGCGGACCAGGCCGGCGAGGACGTCGAGCGGCTCGAAGCCGGCGACCACCACCGGCACGCCGTGGCGGGCGACGAACGGCTCGAACACGCCCCAGCCGGTGATCGTGGCGGCGTGACCGGCGGCGAGGAAGCCCTCGATGCGGGTGCCCGGCATCTCGGCGACGATCTCCATCACCGGCGGGATGTACTTGTGCGCCGACAGGATCGAGAAGTTGACGGGCGGGCCGGCCAGCACGACGGCGGCCGTGGCCACCGCCGTGGTCTCGAAGCCCGAGGCGAAGAACACCAGCTCCTCGTCGAGCCGGCGGGCCAGCTCGACCGCCTGGGTGACGCTGTAGACCACGTCGACCTTGGCGCCGGCGGCGCGGGCGTCGGCCAGCGACTGCGCGGTGCCGGGCACGCGCAGCATGTCGCCGTAGGTGGCGATGCGCACGCCCTGGCGGGCCAGCGCCACCGCCTCGTCGACCTCGGGCACGTCGGTGACGCACACCGGGCACCCCGGACCCATGATCACCTCGAGCCCGGCGGGGAAGCTGGCGCGCAGGCCGAAGCGGGCGATGGCCTGCTCGTGGCTGCCGCACACGTGCATCACCGCCACCGGCTCGTCGGGGGCGCGGCCGGCGCGGCGCACGTGGTGGGCGAGCGCTTCGGCGAGGGCGTGGGCGCGCACCGGATCGCGGAAGCGGAGGGCATCGAGATCGTTCATCGGTCGTGGTCCTCGGCGGCGTCGAGCTCGGCGCGGACGTCGCCAGCGAGCAGGTCGCCGTCGCTCGAACGGAGGAGCTCGTCGTAGAGCGCCAGGGTGTCGCCGATCTCCTCGGCGGGGATGCGGCGGATCGCGAAGCCGACGTGGTTGAGCACGTAGTCGCCGGGCGCGACCGGGACGTCGACGACATCGAGGCGGACCACCTTCTTCACGCCCCAGAAGTCGACGACGGCGACCCCGTCGTCGACCGAGACCACCCGTCCGGGAACACCTAGGCACATGGGGCACCTCCCCGGCGCACGATCGCGTCGGCGATCACGGCCTGACCGAGCGCGAGCCCGCCGTCGCCGGGCGGGACCTCGCCGTGCAACCGCACGTCGAGACCGGCCAGCGCCTCGATCAGCCCCTCGGCGAGCCGAGGGTTCGCGAACACACCACCGGTGAGCAACACCGGCGGTCCGCCCAGTCTGGCCGCCGCCTCGGCCACGATCGCGGCGGTGGAGGCGATGAGCGCCTCGTGGAACCGGGCCGAGATCAGGGGCGCCGGCACCGCGTCGTCGAGATCGGCGATCACCCCGCGCACCAGCGGGCGCAGATCGATCTCGGGCACCAGCCCGTCCCGATCGATCGCCCACGGGTACGCCCGCCGCTCACCGGCGTCGGCGAGGCTGTTCCAGGCCATCGCCAGCTCGGCCTCGTGGTGGGCGCGACGGCGACCGAGCACCAGCGCGGCCACGCCGTCGAAGTAGCGACCGACGCCGCGCGCCCCCGGCGTGTTGAGGCGGGTGTGCAGCATGCGCTGCACCACCGCCAGGTCGGCCGGCGGCACGTGGGCGAAGCGGCGCAGCACCGCCGGCGGCAGCCCACCGGGGAAGGCGTCCTCGCACAGGGCCAGCGCGATGCGCCAGGGCTCGCGGATCGCGGCGTCGCCCCCGGCCAGCGCGACCGGCCGGACGCTGGCGAGCCGGGTGTAGCGGCCGAGGTCGGCGAACAGCACCTCGCCGCCCCAGGCGGTGCCGTCCGGACCCCAGCCGGTGCCATCGAAGGCGACGCCGATCACCGGCTCGAGCAGTCCGTGTTCGGCCATGGCGCTGGCGACGTGGGCGTGGTGGTGCTGTACGGCGACGCGGGGAACGGCGCGCTGGGTCTCGGCCCAGCGCGCCGACGGCCCGTCGGGCATCGCGTCGTACGCGATGACCTCGGGCTTCACGCGCAGGAGCGCCTGCATCCGCGCGGCCGCCTCGACGAAGAAGTCGAGCGCGGCCAGGCTGTCGAGATCGCCGATGTGGGGGCCGAGGTACGCGGTGTCGCCGGTGGCGATGCAGAAGGTGTTCTTGAGCTGACCGCCGACCGCCAGCACCGGGCGCGCCACCGCCCGGCGCAGCGCCACCGCGCGCGGGACCCATCCCCGCGAGCGGCGCAAGAGCGTGGCCCGACCGGCGATGACCCGCGCCACCGAGTCGTCGCAGCGCGTGGCGATGTCGCGGTCGTGGACCAGGAGCGCGTCGGCGATCCCGCCGAGCCGCCTCACCGCCTCGACGTTGTCGGCGCAGATCGGCCGCTCGGCGAGGTTGGCCGAGGTCATCACCAGCGGCCGCCCCACCGCCGCGAGCAGGAGGTGATGGAGCGGCGTGTAGGGCAGGAGCAGACCGATCAGATCGGTCTCGGGTGCGACCTCGGCGGCGATCGCCGCGGCGCCGTCGGCGCGGCGCCGGACCAGCACGATCGGGCGCTCGGGGGCGCTCAGCAGCGCGACCTCGTCGGCGGTGAGGTCGGCGAGTCCGTGGGCAACGGCGAGATCAGAGATCATGACGGCGAACGGCTTGTGATCGCGGTGCTTGCGAGCTCGCAGCCGGGACACCACCGCCGCGCTGGTCGCGTCGCAGGCCAGGTGAAATCCGCCCAGCCCCTTCACCGCGACGATCTCGCCGGCGCGCAGCCGCTCGGCCGCGGCCGCCAGCGGAACGGTCACCGTCAGCACGCGGCCGTCGGGCTCCCAGAGCGCCAGGGTCGGTCCGCACACCGGACAGGCGTTGGGCTGAGCGTGGAAGCGGCGGTCGGTGACCTCGTCGTACTCGCGCCGGCACGCCGGGCACATCGCGAACACCGCCATCGTCGTCGCCGCCCGGTCGTAGGGCACGCCAGTGGCGATCGTGAAGCGAGGCCCGCAGGCGGTGCAGTTGGTGAACGCGTAGCCGTGGCGGCGGTTGGCCGGGTCGGCGATCTCGCGGGCGCAGTCGGGACAGGTGGCCTGATCGGGTGGGATCGACAGGGCGCGTTCGCCACCGGCGGCGCTGGCCTCGATCACGAAGTCGGCCACGTCCTCGTCGGGGATAGCGGCCGTGGTCATCTCGCGCACCCGCGCCGGTAGGGGCGCATCGCGCAGCCGCGCCAGCAGCGCGGCCAGGGCGTCGTCACCGCCGAAGGCCTCGACGGTCACGCCGCGAGCGTGGTTGCGGACCCGGCCGCCGATCCCGATCTCGTGGGCGATCCGGTACACCCACGGGCGGAAGCCGACACCCTGCACGATGCCACGCACCTCGATGCGCAGACCTCTACAGGCCGAGGGCGCGCGCGGCATCGTCCCACCTCCTCTCGACCGTCGCGCCCGCCGCGATCGGCGTCGGCGGGAAGCCGTGGGCGGTCAACTCGGCGACCACGCGGACGATCAGGTCGGGCAGGCTCGCCTCCACCACCGGCGTGCGCTCGTAGCCGAGGTCGACCGAGGCCGGCACCACGCCGACGATCACGACCTCCGATGGATACCGGCCGAGCAGCGCGGCGCCGCCCAGCAGATCGGCAACGCCGATCTGGTGCGGCGACAGACGCTCGTAGACCGCGGGGGCGACCTCATCGCCGTCGATGCGGACCGGGGCGCCGGGCCCGCCGTCGCCGCGCACCGCATCGATGATGATCACCCGCTCCGCCCGCTCGACCAGCGGCAAGAGCGCCAGCCCCAGCGTGCCACCGTCGACGGTCATGACCCCGGGCGGCATCTGCCAGGCCCCACACAGCCGGTGCAGCGCGACCACGCCGGCACCATCGTCGGAGCACAGCAGGTTGCCCAGACCGAGGACCAGGACCGGGATGCGATCACTCATCGTCGGGCTTCCGGTCACGAGGGAGGAACTTGTAGCCGCTGAAGATCGAGTCGAGGGTGCCGTTCTTCTCGACCCGCGAGGTCAAGAGGGCGCTGGCCACGTGGTGCACGACGAAGCCGAGCAAGAGCCACATCACGACGTGGTGGAGCCAGCGCGCGCCCTGGGCCCCGTGGAACAGAGGCAGCAGCACCTGCCACGAGCTCATGTACGACGTGTACGCGCTGACCGAATACATCGCGAACCCGGTCAGGATCATCACCACGTACAGCCCGAACACCGCGACGTAGGTGAGGCCGGCCAGGGCGTTGTGGCCGATCGCCGGCGGCGGCGTGGGACGCAGCATGATGTAGAACAGGAAGGTGCCGATCAGATCGCGCTGGCGGCGGCGGCTGACCGGAACGAACTGGCGCCAGCCGCTGCGGCGCGGGCCGAGGAACATCCAGATCACCCTCGCGAACACCGCCAGCGAGAACACCATCGCGGCGTAGAAGTGGATGATGCGCACGTAGCCGGTGGTGAACCCGGCCTTGCCGCTGGCGCCGTGCAGGAACGGCCGGGCGATGTCGACGCCGGTGAAGACGAGGACGATCATCGACAGCACGATCGCCCAGTGGGTGAGCCGCACGATCAGGTCCCAGACGTAGACCGGCTCGATCGCGCCGCCGTGCCCGGCGGCCGCGAGCGTGGGCGCCGCCGGTGCTTCGGGTGCGTGCGCCCTCGCCATCACCGCACCTGCACGCGAGCGAGCTCGCGCCCCTTGCGATCGACCACGTGGACGCCACAGGCCATGCACGGATCGAAGGAGTGGACCGTGCGCAGGATCTCGACCGGCTGCTCGGGGTCGGCGACCGGCGTACCGATCAAGGCCGCCTCGTAGGGTCCGGCCTGGCCGCGGCTGTCGCGCGGACCGGCGTTCCAGGTGCTGGGAACCACGCACTGGTAGCCGGCGATCTTGCCGTTGCGGATGCGGACCCAGTGGCCGAGCGCGCCGCGGGGCGCTTCGTGGAAGCCCGCGCCGGCGGTGTCCCTGGGCCAGCTCGACGGATCCCAGTGGTCGGTGTCGTGGATGCGCAGGTCGCCCTTGTCCATGTTCTGGGCGAGCTCCTCCACCCAGTCGCCGATCTTGTCGACCAGAAGCTGGGTCTCGAGGCCGCGGGCGGCGACCCGCCCCAGGGTCGAGAACAGCGCCTCAGGGCCGACGCCGAGCTTGCCGAGCGCGCCGTCGACCAGGGCCTTGACCTGGGCGTGGCCCGAGGCGTACGCGACCAGCATGCGGGCCAGCGGCCCGACCTCCATCGGCTGACCGTCGTAGCGCGGTGACTTGAGCCAGGAGTACTTGGCCGAGGTGTCGAGTCGGTCGTAGGGCGGCTTGGGTCCGGTGTAGGTCGGGTTGGTCTCGCCGGTCGATGGGTGCAGCGCCGCCGCGTCTCCGTCGGCGTAGCGGTACCAGGAGTGCGTGATCTGCTCGGTGATCTTGTCCTGGGCGAACGGCTCGATCTTGGTGAGGTCGCGGTTGCGGATCACGCCGCTGGGCAGGTAGCGGGGCGCGTTCTTGCCATCGGTCAGCGGGTACTCGCCGTAGACCAGGTAGTTGCCGACCCCGGCGCCATGGCCGGCCCAGTCCTTGTAGAACGACGCGATCGCAAGCAGATCCGGGATGTAGACCTTGGCGACGAACTCGCGGGCCCCGGCGATCAGCTTGCGCAGCGTCGCGATGGTGTGGATGTTGAGCGCCGCCTGCGAGCTGGGATCGACCGGCGTGGCCATGCCACCGACCAGGAAGCTCTGCAGGTGCGGGTTCTTGCCGCCGAGCACGGCGTGCAGCTTGATGAACTCGCGCTGCCACTCGAGCGCGGCCAGGTAGTGCGCGACCGCGAGCAGATTGGCCTCGGGCGGCAGCCGGTAGGCCGGGTGCCCCCAGTAGGCGTTGCCGAACGGCCCGAGCTGGCCGCGGTCGACGAAGGCCTTGAGCCGCGACTTGATCCCGGTGAAGTAGGTCGGGCTCGACTCCGGCCAGTCGGAGATCGACTGGGCCAGGGTCGCGGTCGCCGTGGCGTCGGCGGACAGCGCCGAGACCACGTCCACCCAGTCGAGCGC
>SXJR01000524.1 GCA_005779305.1 Myxococcales bacterium | reverse complement strand
TGGGATCGCGGATGCCGATGCCGCCGCCGCCGCTGCCGCCGCCTCTGCCGTCGCCGTCGCTGCCTCAGCCCGGATCTCTCAGACCGGCGCTGGTCGGGCGGGTGACATCGACGCGGCCGCCGTCGAGGCTGGCCAGGAGATCCTCGGTCGCTGCGTCGAGGTTGTGCTCGGGCGACGGCGCCAGATCGGACACGAACCGCATCAGCTCGGCGGCCCCGGCGCCTTCCCAGCGATCGTCCTCGAGCGCCTCGGCCAGGTTCTCCTGCAGCTCGATGGCGCTGGCGAAACGGCGGGCCAGATCGGTGTCGAGCGCGCGCTGCACCAGGCGCTCGACGGCGGCCGAGGTGTTGAGCGAGCCTGGTGGGGTCTCGCCGGTCAGCATGGTGAAGAGCAGCGCGCCGACCGCATAGACGTCGCACGCAGGCGCCGGCGCGTCGCCCAGCGCCAGCTCGGGCGCCAGGTAGCCGGCCAGTCCCTTGAGCGGCAGCGCCTCCGAGCCGGCGGCCGACGCGGTCATGGCGGCGTGGCCGACGGCGAAGTCGGTCACCCGAACGTTGCCGTCGCGGTCGACGAGGACGCTGCGCGGGTGCAGCGCGCCGTGCACGATGCCGGCGGCGTGGGCGGTGGCGAGACCGTCGACCACCGAGCGGGCGATGGCGGCGGCGACCCGGGGCGGGACCTTGCCGCCGCGCGCCTTGGACCGGGCCATGATGTCGGCCAGCGAGGTCGCGCCGGTGGTGCTTTCGGTGACCACGACCAAGCTCTTGCCGTCCTGGGCCACCACCACGGTCCCGACCACGGCCCGGTGGTGGAAGGCATCGAGCAGGGGGGCGGTGCCTCGGGCCAGCGCCTCGGCGAAGGCATCGTCGCCGGCGAGGCGCGGATCGACGATCAGGAGCGTGAACTCCCGCTTGCCCTCGGTGGCGCGATGGACCTCGCCATAGACATCCTGCGCGAGGCGTTCACCCAGCGTGTAGCCAGCGAGCGTACGAACCCCCGACGGGCGTGCCACGGGGCCGACTATAACGCAGGCGGGCGTGCTAAATGCGAATCGCCATGAAGCAGCGCATCTCGCAGGTCCTCGGCGGCGGTGTGACCGTCGGCAGCCGCGTCACCGTCGAGGGCTGGGTCCGCACCCGCCGCGACTCCAAGGCCGGGCTGTCGTTCCTGGCCGTCCACGACGGTTCTTGCTTCGAGCCCTTGCAAGTGGTCGCGCCGGCCGAGCTGCCCGAGTACGCCGACGTGGTCCTCAAGCTCTCGACCGGCTGCGCGGTGCGGGTCACGGGCGAGGTGGTCGCGTCCCAGGGCAAGGGCCAGACCGTCGAGCTGCGCGGCGAGCGGATCGAGGTCGTGGGCATGGTCGAGGACCCCGAGGCCTACCCGATGCAGCCCAAGCGACACACCATGGAGTACCTGCGCGAGGTGGCGCACCTGCGGCCGCGCACCAACGTGATCGGCGCGGTCACGCGCGTGCGCCATTGCCTGGCCATGGCTGTGCACCGCTTCTTCCACGAGCGGGGCTTCTTCTGGATCCACACCCCGATCATCACCGCCAGCGACGCCGAGGGCGCGGGCCAGATGTTCCGGGTCTCGACCCTGGATGCCGCCAACCCGCCGCGCACGCCGGCCGGCGCCGTCGACTGGACCCAGGACTTCTTCGGCAAGCAGGCCCACCTGACGGTGTCGGGCCAGCTCAACGTCGAGACCTACTGCCTGGCGATGAGCCAGGTCTACACCTTCGGGCCGACCTTCCGGGCCGAGAACTCCAACACGCGCCGGCACCTCGCCGAGTTCTGGATGATCGAGCCCGAGATCGCGTTCGCCGATCTCGCCGCGGACGCCCAGCTCGCCGAGGACTTCCTCAAGTACATCTTCGCGGCGGCGCTGGCCGAGCGGAAGGACGACCTCGCCTTCTTCGAGAAGTTCGTCGACAAGGACTGCGTGAAGCGACTCGAGGCGCTGGTCGGCTCGACCTTCACCCGTATGGACTACACCGACGCGGTGAAGACGCTGGCCGCCAGCGGCAAGACCTTCGAGTTCCCGGTGTCGTGGGGCATGGACCTGCAGGCCGAGCACGAGCGCTTCCTCACCGAGGAGGTCGTGAAGGGCCCGATCGCGGTGATCAACTACCCGAAGGACAGCAAGGCCTTCTACATGCGCCAGAACGACGACGGCAAGACCGTCGCCGCCAGGGACGTGCTGGCCCCCGGCATCGGCGAGATCATCGGCGGCAGCCAGCGCGAGGAGCGCCTCGACGTGCTCGACGCCCGCCTCGACGAGATGAAGCTGTCCAAGGACGACTACGCCTGGTCCCGCGACCTCCGCCGCTACGGCACCGTGCCTCACGCCGGCTTCGGCCTCGGCTTCGAGCGCGCCATCCAGTACGCGACCGGCGTGGAGAACATCCGCGACGTGATCCCGTTCCCGCGCGCCCCGCGGCAGGCCGAGTTCTGATCCGGTGAAGGCCTGGCTGGACGAGATCGAGTCGGCGCTCGTCGCCCAGGCCCTGAAGCGGCCCGTGCCCGCGCAGACGCTGGCACCGGCCGAAGCCCTCGCCGGCCGCGCCGCCGTGGCCGCCAAGTTCCTCGGGGTCGGCACCCCACGCACGCTCGGGCTCGCCGGTTGCGGCGACCTGGCGCCGCTCGTCCTTTCGGCCCAGCGCGCCTACGCCGCGCCCCGCGAGCTCCGGGTGTTCGAAGCCGTCCCCGTCGAGGCCGCCCGCGTCGCCGACACCGTCGGCGGCCGCGTCGCCTCCCTCGCCGAAGCCTGCGCCTGCGACCTCGTGGTCTGCGCCGGGCGGATCAGCGTCCGCCGCGAGTGGGTGCGCGGCGGAACGCTGATCACCGTGCTCGACACCGACGTCGCCATCGATCCCGTGCTGCTCGCCGCCGCCCAGGTCTATGGCGACCTGGTCCCGGCAGGGGCGCCAGCCGGCTTCCGGCTGGTGGCGTCGCTGTCCGCGGTCGCCGCCGGCCTGGTCGACGGCCGCGTGCTCGACGAGGTCATCGTGCTCTTGCCGGTCTGAGCCCATCGCTCCGCAGCCCGGATGATCCAGTCGAAGCCGCTCTTCTGCGGCCACAGCTGGCGCCAGGTCGGCGCCGCCGCGGTCGAGCGTGGCGCCGGCGGAGTGGACTCGACTGCCGGGGCCGGGGTGCCCTTGTGGTCGAGGGGGCTGGCGGTGGCGGTGCCCGCGGCTGCCACCGCGAGCCCTGCCGTGATCAGCAATGCTTGCAGGGTTCGCATCGGTCTTCTCCTTCGGTGGTTCAGGCCGTCGCGCGCGCACGCGACGGCGACGGTTGAGCGAGCGAGATCGGCGACCAAGGACGCACGAGCTCGACGATGGCGTTCGCGGCTCGGGAACGATCGACGACGTACGTCGACGACGTCTCGGACTCGTGGCGAGGCGTCCAGGCGTCGCGCACCAGCACGACCGGGATGGTCGACCCCAGGTCGCGCAGGCCACGGGCGACGGTCACGCCCGAGCAGCCGCGGGAGATCGCGTCGATCACGATCAAGCCGGGCGGCATCCCCGGCTCGCCATCGATCAGGTCGGAGATCGCGCGGAGGAGGTGGAAGCCGCTCGGCTGCTCGATGACCATCCAGCCGAGGTGCTGGAGCGCGTCGGTCAGTTGCGAGCGACAGCTGGCGTCGTCCACCGCGATGTAGGCGAGCGGGCGCTGGGGCGCCGTCGCCGCGGCCACGTGTCTCATGGCGTCCTCCCGATCACGCCGCGGTGTCGCTCGGCTGCATGCCGAGGAGTCCTTTCACCTTGTCGACGACGCCACCGCCCAGCTTGATCGGGCGAGGCTTCGTCTTCGGGGTCTTGGGCACCAGCAAGGTCAGCACGCCGCGCTCGAGCTGCGCCTCGATGTGTTCGACATCGAGCCCCTCGGCCAGCGTGAACTGGCGCTGGAATTCGCGCGGGTAGCCGCGACGCGTGGTCTTGCCCTCGATGGTGAGGACCCGGCCGGACACCGCGATGGAGACTTCGTCGTCGGCGAGACCGGGGACGTCCGCCGTGATCACCACCGCGTCGTCGCTGTGGGTCACGTCGAACACCGGCCAGGTCTGGGTCGGCCGCGGCGACCACGACCACGTCGGGGTCAGGGTCCGCTCGAGGCGATCGAGCACGGCGTCAGGGTCGGTGGAGAGGGCGGGCATGCCGCCCATCTCACGCAGGATGAGATTGAGCATGTCGGGGTTCTCCTTTGTCCGGGGATGTCTGTCCCGTTCGACAAGTCCGATAAGTCCGCCCCGCAGGCCGCGCAAGGGGTCTCGATCGCGGTCGCGCAGACGCGGCCCCCACGCCGAGGATCACCCGGGCACCGCCCGCGGATCGATCGGCCCGTGTCCCCGCCAGCCTGCTAGATTGATCGCCGGATGGCGACGCTGACGCCGGGTGACCGGCTGTGGCTCATCGAGAGCCTCACCGACCTGATCGAGCGGCGGGGCGCATCGACCTTCCTGGAAGCACGGCTGCTGGAGCCGACGCCGGCCTGCTTCCCGGATCGATGGACCGCCGACGCCGCCGCGGTGCGGACGCTGGCGCGGCGGCTGCTCGCGCACGCGGGGCTCGACCTCGACGCCGAGGTCGAGCTGTTCGACGACGGCCCCGACGAGCAACCCGAGGGTTTCGGGACCGGCCAGACCTCGCACCACGCCGGCACCGCCGCGTGGTTCGCCGGCATCGATCGCGGCGTCTGCCTGTTCGGCGCCGAGATCGGGAAGCTACGCGACGGCATCGGCATCGTCGGCGCCATGGCGCACGAGATCGCGCATGCCTACCGGCGCTTTCACCGCCTCGAGGTCCGCGATCGCGACGAAGAAGAGCGCCTGACCGACCTGACCACGATCTACCTCGGCACCGGCATCCTGACCACCAACGCCTCGTACCGGTACCGGGCCAGCAGCAGCTTCGAGCGCGGCGGCGAGCGTTCGATGTACAGCCACCAGCGCATCGGCTACCTCGGCCCCGCGGCCATGAGCTACCTGCTCGCCATGCAGGTCGTGGCCCGCGGCGCGGATGTCCCCGAGCAGAAGCGCGTCGCTCGCCTGCTCGAGACCAACCAGGCCGGCGCGTTCCGCGCGACCTGCGCGTCGATCGAACGCCCGAGCCTCGCGCCGCTGCTCGGCGGCACACCGCTGCCGCCGATGATGGTCACGCCCGCGCCCTCGGCCCGCGACCGGGCGCGCGCCGCCGTCCGCATCGCGCTGTGGGCGATCGCGCTGCTCGTGCTCGCCACGATCGGAGCGCTGGCGCTCGATGCGCTCGTCGGCTGAGCTACCAGGTGCCCTGGATCCGCGCCATGAAGTCGTACGGATACCCGAGCTCGAGCGCGCTGGCGTCGTCGAGGCGCTTCATCGCCTCGGGCGAGAGCTTCAAGCTCGCGGCCGGCAGGTTGTCGTCGACCTGGGCCACGGTGCGGGCGCCGAAGATCACGCTGGTCACCTGGGGCTTGTGGAGCAGCCAGGCCAGCGCGACCTGGGCCGGCGTGGCGCCGGTCTCCTCGGCGACCGCGACCACGGCGTCGACGATGGCCCAGTTGCGCTCGGTGTCGTAGCGACCCCAGCGCTCCTTCCACACGTCGAGGCGGGTGCCCGCCGGGGCCGGCGCGTCCTTGCGGTACTTGCCCGACAGGAAGCCGCCAGCGAGCGGCGACCAGGGCAGGATGCCGACGCCCCACTGCCGGCACAGCGGTACGTGCTCGCGCTCGAGCTCGCGCGCGACCAGGCTGTACTGCGCCTGCAGCGTCACGAAGCGCTCGCGGTTGGTCGACTTCGAGAGCCACAGGCTGTCGGTGAGGCGGTAGGCGGCGTAGTTCGAGCAGCCCACGTAGAGCACCTTGCCGGCGCGCACCAGATCGTCGAGCGCGCGCACCGTCTCCTCCTCGGGGCAGGTCACGTCCTGCATGTGGATCTGGTAGAGGTCGATGCGATCGGTCTTGAGCCGCGACAGGCTGTCCTCGACGCAACGCACGATCCGGTAGCGCGACGCGCC
Source organism: Myxococcales bacterium (assembly GCA_005779305.1). GTDB lineage: Bacteria > Myxococcota_A > Polyangia > Haliangiales > Haliangiaceae > UBA2376. The sequence goes on along the minus strand of SXJR01000524.1, from coordinate 6,954 downwards.
GGCACGGTTGGGCCCGTCGCCCATGGTGAAACGGAACTTGGTGGCGAGCACGACCTTGTCGCGCTTGCCGCCGCCGAGGAACCAGTGCCCGACGACGCGCTCGCTCAGCCCGTCCTGGCCGTAGACATCGGCGGTGTCGATGAAGTTCACGCCGGCGTCGAGCGCTCGGTCCATGATCGCGAGCGCGGTGCGTTCGTCGCAGCTCACGTTGTGCATGAACGATTTCTCGTCGGCTTCGCCGAACGTCATCGTGCCCAGGCATAGGGCCGACACCTTCACGCCGCTCGATCCGAGGTTGCGGTATTCCATGGGGCGGAATCCTACTCGCCCGACCGAGCGGCGGTGATCACACCAGCTCGAATCACTCCCGGTTATGGTCGGGCCGAATGGGAATCCAGGCCGTCATCTTCGACCTCGACGGGACGCTCGTCGACAGCCTCGACGACATCGCGGCGGCCCTGGGCGGTGCGCTCGGCGACGCCGGCCTGGCCCAGCCTCCGATCGAGCTGGTCCGCGGCTGGATCGGCGACGGCGCCCACAGCCTGGTCCGCCGCGCCGTCGACGGCCGCGCCGACGTCGACGCGGTGCTGGCCAGCTTCCGCGAGCGCTACCGCGCCCAGCCTATCGTGCGGACCCGGCTCTACGACGGCATGGCCGCCGCACTCGACGTCCTGGCCGCCCCTGGCCGCTCGTTCGCGGTGCTGTCCAACAAGCCGCATGATCTGACCCGCACCATCGCCGACCGGCTGCTCGGCGCCTGGCCGTTCGCCGCCGTCTTCGGCCAGCGACCGGGGCTGCCGCTCAAGCCCGATCCCACCGTCGCCCTCATCGCCGCCGGCGAGCTGGGCGTGCCGCCGGCCCGCTGTGCCTTCGTCGGCGACTCGGGCATCGACGTCGAGACCGGCGCCGCCGCCGGCATGCGGACCATCGCCGTGTCGTGGGGCTTCCGCGACCGTGCCGAGCTCGAGGCCGCCCACCCCGACGCGATCGCCGATCGCCCCGAAGACCTGGCCGCCGCGGTGGCGTGACCTCCGGTTTGCGCTGGCGTCACGCTCGGTTGCACGGTGAGCCGGCGCTGACCAAACCATGACAGAGCCCTCGCCGGGCCGTCGCACGAGGCGCGCTACACGAGGAGCATGGACACGACGATCACCGCCGGGCGCGCGCAGGCCCGCGGCTGGCGCGCGGTTTACCTCCCGGTCCAGAGCATCCCCTACTGGGGCCTCCACCTCGGCGCCGCCTACGGCATCTACGCGCTCGGCGTCTCGTGGTCCGCGCTGGGATGGACGGCTGCGATGTACGCCGTGCGGATGTTCTTCATCACCGGCGTCTACCACCGCTACTTCTCGCACCGCACCTACAAGACCTCGCGCTGGTTCCAGTTCGTGCTGGCGTTCTGCGCCCAGGCCACCGCGCAGAAGGGCGTCCTGTGGTGGGCCGGACATCATCGCCGCCATCACAAACACTCGGACACCGAGCTCGACGTCCACTCGCCGCTGTTCGGCGGCTTCTGGTGGTCGCACATGGGCTGGATGATCGGCCGCGACTTCGAAGGCACCGATCAGGTCGTGGTGAAGGACTTCATGAAGTACCCCGAGCTGCGCGCGCTCGAGCGCTTCTGGTTCATCTTGCCGGTCGCGATCGGCGTGACCTCGTTCCTGATCGGCGGCTGGTGGGGCCTCACCTTCGCCTTCGCCCTGCCCCAGGTGCTGTCATGGCACGGCACCTTCACGATCAACTCGCTCTCGCACGTTTGGGGCGGACGTCGCTACGCGTCGGGCGACGACTCGCGCAACAACCCCGTGCTCGCGCTGATCACGCTGGGCGAGGGCTGGCCCAACAACCACCATCACTACCAGTCGTCGGCGCGCCAGGGCTTCTTCTGGTGGGAGGTCGACATCACCTTCTACGGCCTCAAGGCGCTCGAGGCGGTCGGACTGATCTGGGACGTGCGCGGCGTGCCGGCTCACGTGCGCGACGCGACGCTGAGCGCGTCGCCGCCGCGAGACGCCGACGTCGATGAGCGCGTCATCGAGAAACACGCGGCCTGATGCCGTACTCGTGGTTCCTGAACCGCGAGGCGTGACTCCATCTGCAACCGAGCGCGAGCTCGAGGCGATTTCGGTCGAGCTGGCCCGCACCCTGCGCCAGGCGGGAGGTGACGCTCGCGCGGCCCGTGCCGCGCTCACGCACGCGATCGCGCGCTACCGGAAGGCGCGGACCGCCGGGGGCGAACCTGCGGACGAGTTCGCGATGCACTTCTTCGCGGTCGACGGTGTCGGCCTGGCCAAGGCGCGCAAGCCGGCCCTGTCCAGGACCAGCGCGACGTCGGCGCAGGTCGCGCGGTGGACCGCCCTGCTGGAGAAACTGGTGGGCACCAAGGCACGGCCGCGGGCACGGGTGTTACGATCCGTGCCCGACGGATGACCCAGCGTCAGGACGACACCCCGACCCGACCGACACCGTTCGCGGTCGCCGACGTCGACGCGTTCCGGAATGATCCACGCGACGGCGCCCGCTTCGCCGCGCTGCGCCAGAGCCTGCGCGACGGCGGTCAGGGCGCGGCGCTGGCCGAGATCTGCGAGCTGCGCGGGCCGTTCGAGGCCAACCCGGCCAAGGCCGCCGAGATCTGGGCCGAGGCAGGCGAGGCCCGCGCCGTGCTCAACCAGGTGGCGCTGGCCGAGCGCGACCTGCGCGCCGCGTGCGCGCTCGATCCCGCCAACGAGCGAGCCTGCCTTCGGCTGAGCGAGATGTTCATGACCGCCGGCAAGTACGCCGAGGCCGGCGACGTGCTGGAGGGCGAGCTCGACGAGCTGAGCCGACGCGGCGAGGCGACCAAGGGGGCCAAGACCCCGGCCGATCGCGCCAGCGCCGCCCGCCGCGCCAACCGCCACCGCATGGCCGCGCAGGTGTGGGACGAGCACCTCGGCCGGGTCGATCGCGCGCTGTACCACTGGCAGCGAGCGTGGCAACTCGAGCCCGATCGCACCGACGCCCTGGGCGCGGCCCGCGCCCTGTACGCCTCGCTCGGCGACGACGCCATGGTGTCGAAGCTGTACCGCGCCGAGATCGACGTGATCGGCGAGCGCGCGCCGGCGCCGGCCCGGGCCACGCTGTGGACCGCGCTCGGCAAGATCGAGCTGCGGCGCGGCGACGCCAAGGCCGCCGCGGCCGCTCTCGAGAAGGCGCTGCGCATCGACGCCGCGTCGCCGGGCGTGCGCGAGGCTCTGGCCGAGGTCTACGGCAGCGAGGCGTGGGCGGGCAGCGCCGAGGACGCCGCCGCCGGACCGCGCAAGGCGGCAGCGCTGTACGTCGAGCTCGGCAAACACGCGCTGGCCGCGGGCGAACCCGAGCACGGCCTCGGCTTCCTGCGCCGTGCGGTCGGCGTCGATCCCTACGACCGCAGCGCCGCCTCCGCCCTCGAGCAGGCCCTGCGCACCGCCGGCCGCTGGGACGAGCTCGAACGCCTGCTTGGCCAGCGCGCCGCCCTCACCGAGGACGACGCCGAGCGCGCCGCGATGCTGCGCCGGCGCATCGAGCTGTTCGACGACGAACGTCCGGATCGCGCCCTGCTCATCTCCGCGCTCGGCGAGCTGGCCGAGCTCGAGCCGGCCCGCGGCCCCGCCGCCGAGCGCCTGCGGGTGTTGCTGCACGAGGACCAGCGCTGGCGCGATCTGGCCCTGCTCATCGAGCGCGAGCTGGCCGCGCTCGAGGCCTCGGGCGAGGATCCTGACGGCCAGGTCGCCGAGATCCTCGAGCTGGCCGTGCTCACCCGCGAGCACCTGAACGACAAGGACAAGGCTGCCGAGCTGCTCCATCGGGCGCTGTCGATCGATCCCACCAACGAGGACGCGCTGGCCCGTTACGTCGAGCACTTCCGCGAGCGCCGCGACTTCCGCGGCCTCGCCGACCTCTACGAGTTCTCGCTCGAAAACGCTCGCGACGCCGGCGCCACCAACGCCGAGCTGATCCGCCGCCTCGAGGAGATCGCCCAGATCTGCGAGCTGCGCCTCGGCGACGTCCCCCGCGCCCTCGACACCTGGCGCCGCATCGAGGAGGCCGAGCCGGGCAGCCCCAAGGCCCGCGAGGCGGTGCGGCGCCTGTCGGCCCGCGCCAAGATGTGGGAGCAGCTGGTCGCGGTCCTCGATGGCGAGGCTCAGGCCGCGCAATCGAGCGGCGAGCGCGCCGACACCCTGCGCCGCATCGCCCAGACCTACCGCGAGCGCCAGGTCGAGCCCCGGCGCGCCATCGCCCTCTACGAGGAGGTCGTCGAGCTGCGGCCCGACGACGACGGTGCGCTCAAGGCGCTGGCCGAGCTGTACGAGCGCGAGGGCGACGACGCCGGGCTGGCGCGCACGCTGCGCCGCCAGCTCGAGCTCGACGCCCGCCGCCTGTCCGACGAGATGAACGCCGCCGGCAAGCCCGCCACCGCCGCGCGCGACTGGCCGGTCGGCAAGCGGGTCGAGCGCCTGACCGCGCTGCGCCGCCTGGGCGCGATGTGCGAGTCGCGGCTGGGCGACGCCGACGGCGTGGTCTTCGCGTGCGGCGGCGTCCTCGAGATCCTCCCCGGCGATCGCGACGCGCTCGATCGCATGGAGCGCGTGCTCGAGCAGGCCGGCGACAACGAGCGCCTGGCCCAGACCCTCGAGTACCACGCGGCCAGCGCCACCGGCCCCGCCGAGCGGGCCCGGGTCCTGCGCCGGCTGGCCAAGATGGCCGCCGAGGCCGGCGACGACGCGCGCGCGCTCGATCGCTGGGAGCAGGCGCTGCGGGCCGCCCCCACCGACGAGGAGATCCTCGCCGCGGTCGCCGATCTGTACGAGAAGGCCCAGCGCTGGGGCGAGCTGGCCGGCGTGCTCGAGCGCCTCGACGCGGTTCGCTATCCCAGCGCGTCGGCGCCGCCGGCCCCGGGCTCGGCCCAGGCCGCGATGCGGGCCAGCGATCTGGCCCGCTACGCCCGTGTCGTCGACGACAAGCTCGGCGACGGCCAGCGCGGCATCAAGGCCTGGGAGCGACTTCGCACGGTCACCCCGCGTGATCGCGGCGCGCTCGACGCCCTCGCGAGACTCTACCGCTCGGCCGCGCGCTACCGCGAGCTGGCCGAGATCCTGTCCGTCCATGTCGACGTCTTCGCCGTCGACGACGTGGCCCGCGCCACCGCCGCCGCCCGCGAACGCGCCGAGGTGCTGTCCGAGCGCCTGGGCGCCACCGAGGACGCGATCCGTCAGCTCGAGCGCCTGGTCGCAGAGCTCGATCCGACCGACCTCGACGCCCACACCATGCTGCGCCGCCTGCACGAGGCCCGCGGCGACTTCAACGCCGCGGTGCGCGTGGCCGAGCGCGAGCTGTACCTGGCCGCCGAGCCGGCCGCGAAGGTGGTGCGGGCCCTCGAGATCGGGGTGGTCTGCCGCGATCGCCTCGGTGACGCCGCCCGCGCCCTGCAGGCCTACGAGCGCGTGCTGTCGATCGATCCGCACCACGACGAAGCCCTGGCCGCCGCCGCCGATCTGCACGAGCGGCTCGGCGACTGGAAGAACGCGGTGCGCGTGCTCGAGCGCCGCCTCGGTCGCATCGAGGAGCCGCGCGCGCGCCGGGCCTTGCTCGGCCGCCTGGCTGCGCTCACCGCCGAGCGTCTCGGCGATCACAAGGGCGGCTTCCGCTTCTGGCGCCGCGCGCACGATGAGGCCCCCGACGCCACCACGCTGAGCGAGCTCAAGCGCGCCGCCGAGGCCTACGGTCTGTGGCGCGAGCTATCGGAGGTGTGGAGCGAGGAGCGGCGCCGCTTGCTCACCGCCGGCGGCGGCGGCGTGCCGTCGGACATCGACGCCTACGTCTCCGCCAGCCGCGAGCTGGCTCAGGTGTGCGAGCGCCGCCTCTCCGATCGCGCCAAGGCGATGACCGCGCTGCACGAGGCGGTCGGGGCCGCGCCCCGCGACGGCGCCCTGCTCGCCGAGGCCGAGCGCCTGGCCGCCGAGGCCGATCAGCGCCCGCTGTGGAAGCAGCTCGCCGACGGCTACGATCTGGCGCTGCGGGCCGCGCCGGCCGCGACCCGCGTCGAGATCCACCAGAAGAAGTCGCGCGTGCTCGACGAGCGCCTCGGCGATCCCAAGGGCGCCGCCGCCGAGCTGGTCTCGGCCTTCGCCTGGGCGCCCGAGCGCGATGATCTACGCGCCGGCATGTACAAGCTGGCCGAGAAGAACCGCACCTGGAACGACGTGATCGCCGTCGAGGCGGCGCTGGCCGAGCGCAACGACGGCGCCGATCGCCTGTCGGCGTTGCGTCGCAAGGCCCAGGTCATCGAGGACCAGCTCAAGGACCTGCCCCGCGCCTTCCGCGTCCACCTGGTCGGCTTCCTGCTCGCCGCCGACGACGCCGAGACCCTGGCTCACCTGTGGCGCCTGGGCCGCGCCATCGGTCGTTACCGCGAGGTCGATCGCACGCCCAAACCCGAGCCGTCGCCAGCGGTGGTGCACGACCGCGACGCCGAGGTGCCGGCGGCGTTGGCCGCGCAGCGCTCGGCGCCGGTGGCGCTGTTCTCGACCTCGCCACGCCAGCGCCGCCCGTCGACCGAGGAGCTGGGCGACAGCGATCTGGGCCAGCGCGGCGCCACCTTGGTGGAATCCGAGCACGACTTCGACGAGGCCAACCTCCGGGTCGGCGACTCGACCCAGCCCATCGATCTCGACGAGCTGATGCCGGCGACCAACCCGCAGATCCCGCGCCAGGCGCTGGTCATCGCGCCCACCCGGGCCGAGCGCAACGACAAGACCATGGAGCTCGACATCGCCGATCTGGCGCCGATGGCGCGAGCGCCGGCGTCGTCGGGCGTGCCCGGCCTGCCCGGCCTGCCCGGCCTGCCCGGCGTCGGCTCCGGTCGCACCAAGCTGCCACCGCCGCCGCCGCGCACGCCCAAACCCGAGCCGTCGCCAGCGGTGGTGCACGACCGCGACGCCG
>SXJR01000523.1 GCA_005779305.1 Myxococcales bacterium | reverse complement strand
GCGCGTGCGGCAGCGGGAGTGTCCGTAGATCGGACGGGTGACACCTGGATCGGCCCAGGGAGGGCCCGTGCGCGTGCGGCAGCGGGAGTGTCCGTAGATCGGACGGGTGACACCTGGATCGGCCCAGGGACGGCCCGTGCGGCAGCGGGAGTGTCCGTAGATCGGACGGGTGACACCTCGATCGATGACACCTGGATCGGCCCGAAGACCAGGTCCACGAACTCGATCGTCGGGACGAACCCGCGCGCGACCGCCGCGGCGCGTTTGGGCTCCTCGCCGCTGCGGACGCCGATCCGAACCGTGGCGACGCCCGACACCACGTCGCCGAGGGCATGGGCGAGCAGCCGAGTCGCCACCTCGTCATCCTCGGCGACGAGCGGGAACACGTACATCCACGGCGGGCCCAGCACGGTGCCCACCGCGCCGACGACGCGACCGCCGTCGCCCACGGCCACCCGCGTGCGATCGCCCTGCGCCGCCTGCGTCCACATGCCGGCCGCCTCGGCGGCGGTCCAGCCCGGCGCCGGCGACACCAGGCGGTTGTAGATGGCGCGCAGCGGCTCCACGTCCTCACCGCTGAACCGCCGCAACGCGATCGCCATGCGCCCTCAGAGCTCGTCGGGGTCTTCCTCGCGATCGGCGCCGACCGCGACCCGGCGCTCCTCGTACCAGGTCGAGAGCTTGGGGAAGCTCTCGCGCAGGAACTCGGTGGTCAGACGCGGCGCGGCCTCGCGAAGCAGCAAGCGCTCCATGTCGGGCTCGTTGCGCCCGGCGAGCGCCCAGGCCAGGAGCACCAGGTTGGTCCCGAAGCGGCTGCAGCCGAGCGCGACCTTGGCCCAGTCGAAGAGCTCCTCGTCGGGCGGCAACAGGCCAAGATCGCCGGCGGCGAAGGCGATGACCAGGTCGGTGAGGGCCAGCTCGAGGGCGAAGTAGTCACCGCGCGGCGCGTTCTCCAGCTCGGTACGGGCGGTGCGGGCGGCGTCGACGCGGCCCATGACCGCCAGCAGCTGGGCGCGATCGAACGCGCACACCCAGTACATGGCGCGGCGCCGGCGCGGTCCGACCGAGCCGATGGCGCGATCGTAGAGCGCGAGGGCAGCGTCGAAGCTGCCCCGCTGCCACTCGAGCTTGCCCTTCAGATAGAGGAGGAACGGGCGCAACGGCTCGGCGACACGGCCCTGCTCGAGGCGCTCGACGGCGGCGAGGGCTTCGTCGCGACGGCCGGCCGAGGCCAGCACCAGCGCCTCGCGAGCCCGACGCCAGGCCCGGGTCTGGCGCCACATCATGGCGGCGAACACGGCGCCCGAGATGAGCCCGACCAGCGGCCCGGCCAGTGCCGACACCGCGATCACCCCGACGCCGGCGACGCCGCCGACCGCGGCCCAGGCCGCGACCTGCTGTCGGCGCATGGCCGTTCCGCCCATCACCTGGCCGTGCTCGTCCAGGAGCAGGACCTCGCCGGGGCGCGCCGCGGCCAGCGACGTCGACACCCGCCACGCCGGCGTGATCGACTCGCCGCTGGTCAGCGCCGGCAGGGTCTCGGACTTGGTTGCCACCTGGCTCCAGTCTACGCGACGACGAGCTTCTTGCGTCGCCGCAGCGAGACCGGCGTGGTGAGGCGGCGTCGACCCTTGAGCTGCTTGACCTGGTACTCGACGCTCTGGGCCCGGCCGCGGGTACGAACCGGGCCCAGGACCCGGCCTACCTGCCAGGGCCGGCCGGCGCGGGTAGATCGTGCGCCGCCGCGAGCCTCCCCGTTGTGCTGGCGCAGCCGGCGATCGACGTCCGTGGTCACCCCGACGTAGGTCCGGCCGGCGGGCGACACCAGCACGTAGACGAACCACACCCGCCGGTTGTAGCGGGAGGCTGTGATACAAGCGGCGATGAGGACGCCACCGGCATCCCACAGCAATCGGGCCCACTGCGGGCCTGCGAACGGAGTAGGCCATGACGACCGGAAAGACCGCCAAGCTGACCCTCGCTGACGGACGCGAGCACTCCCTTCCCGTGACCATAGGCTCGGAAGACGAGCACGCCATCGACATCCGCGCTCTGCGCAACGACACCGGCTACATCACGCTCGACACCGGGTACATGAACACCGGCGCGACCACGAGCGCGATCACGTACCTCGACGGCGAGAAGGGCATCCTGCGCTACCGCGGTTACCCGATCGAGGAGCTGGCCGAGAAGTCGACGTTCGTCGAGACCAGCTACCTGCTCATCCACGGCCGGCTGCCGACCCAGGCCGAGCTCGCCGAGTTCTCGCGCAAGCTGACGTACCACTCGATGATCCATGAGGGGATGCGCCACTTCTTCGAGGGCTTCCCCGATCGCAGCCACCCGATGGCGGTGCTGAGCGCGATGGTGACGTCGCTATCGGCGTACTACCCGGACTGCCTCGACCGCGACTCGCCGATGGAACTGCACGTGACCCGCATCCTGTCGAAGGTGCGCACGATCGCGGCGTTCTCGTACAAGAAGACGATCGGTCAGCCGATCATGTACCCGCGCAACGCGCTGACGTACTGCGCCAACTTCCTGCACATGATGTTCGCGGTCCCGGCCGAG
>SXJR01000522.1 GCA_005779305.1 Myxococcales bacterium | reverse complement strand
GGCGATGGCCCCTCCCGCGCGGGCGGCGGCCGATCCCGAGGCGATGGCGCCCGGAGCCGCACCGGCAGCGACGACCGAGGCGGCCCGGGCCGACCAGGCGCCGCCGCCGCCGCCCGCTATGGAGCGGGCGGCGACCAAAGGTGGGCCCAAGGGCGATCCCATCGAGGAGCTCGGCAAGCTCGATGGCGACGCGGTCGCCGACGTGCACGGCGACGACGCGTTTGGCGCTGGCGGCCTCGGCCTCAGCGGCACCGGCGCGGGCGGCGGCGGCACTGGCGAGGGCGGCATCGGCCTCGGCAACATCGGCACGCTCGGCCACGGCAGCGGAACCGGTGAGGGCAGGGGCCTCGGCGCCGGCGGTGGCGGCAGCCTCGGCGCGCGGGCGCAGCCGCCGACGCAGCGCAAGACCGTCCGCACCTTCGCGACCACGGGCGGCCTCGACCAGGCGGTGGTGGCGCGGGTCGTGCGTCATCGCAACGCCCGGTTGATCGCGTGTGTGGAGCCGGCCGCGCCGACGCGAGCGGTGGTGAAGTTCACCATCTCCAAGGATGGCAAGGTCGAGAGTGTCACGGTGTCAGGTGCGACGACCGCTGCGACCTCGTGCCTGACCAAGTGGATGCAGGCGACGACGTTCCCGAAGACCACCAGCGCGACCACCGCGAGCGTGGCGGTCGACGTGTCGAAGCCGGACGAGTAGCTCTGCTCGCTCAGAGCGGCGCGGCGGTGTCGAGCTCGGCGCAAAGGGCGGCGAGCGCAGCGCGATCGGGGCCGCGCCAGGCCAGGGCGTCGAGCGACGTGTCGATCGGGCAGTCGGTGACCAGGGTCGCAAGGCGGCGGTAGAGGAGGGCGTCGTCCCAGCCCTCGGCGAGGCTGGCCTGCAGGTTGGCCTGGCCGCGGACGGCGATATCCCACGGACCGGTGCGCGGGATGTCCTCGAGGTGACCGTAGCGGGCCAGTACGGTCGCCGCCGAGCGCATGCCCCAGCGCGGCAGGCCGGGAATGCCGTCGGCGTCGTCGCCGACAAGGCCCAGCAGGTCGGGCACCGACGCCGGCGGCACGCCGAGCCGCTCGCGTACGCCGGCCTCGTCGAAGGTGCGGTCGCGCATGCGATCCCAGGTGATCACGCGCGTGCCGCGCACGACCTGACACAGGTCCTTGTCGGGCGTGGCGACGATGACCTGCTCGACCGCGGGATCGTCGGCGCAGCGGGCCGCGGCGGTGGCGAGCGCGTCGTCGGCCTCGTGATCGATCATCGGCCACACCGCGAGCCCGAGCGCGGCCGAGACTCGTTCGGCCAGCTCGAACTGACCGTACAGGTTTGGATCGATACCGTCGCCGGTCTTGTAGCCGGCGAACAGCGCGTTGCGGAACGACTCGATCACGTGGTCGAACGCGACGCCGCCGTGGGTGACGGCGCCCGAGCGCAGGAGGGCGCCGAAGCCGCGCAGCATGCCGCGGCTGGCGCCGACCTCGCGGCCTCGCACCACGGCGCTGGGCGCGCCGTAGAAGGCGCGGAACAGCTCGTACGTTCCATCGATGAGGTGGACCTTCACGAGGGCAGCTTCACGGCAGCGCGGCGATGACCACCGCCAGGTCCTGGAAGGTGGGCAACGGATCGACGCGGCGATCGTAGGTGCGGGCGAGGGCGCCTTGGCGATCGAAGACGAACAGCGTCGGCACCTTGGGCGGGCGGCCCAGCAGCGTCCACATCGCCTCGTCAGCAGGGATGACGCGCATCCACGGCGCTCGATCGGCGACGAAGGCGCGGACCGCGGCGACGTCGCCGCGTCCGTCGTACTCCTCGTGGGCGACGTAGTTGACGCCGACGATGCGCACGTCGGGATGATTGGCGCGCAGGATCTCGAGCTCGCGGATCTCGTCGCGACAGTGTCCACACCACGAGGCGAACACGATGGCGACGGTGGCGCGCTGATCGGGCGCCAGCGCGCCGATGACGACGCCGTCGAGATCGGCGGCCCGCTCGAGCAGGGCCGCCGTCGGCGGCGCCGGCCGGGTCTCCCTGGTTCCGGATCCCGTGCCTGTGCCCGTGCCCGTGCCCGTGCCCGATCGCGGCCCGCATCCGCCGAGCCCGATCACCCCCAGCACCAGGACGACATCTCTGGCTCTCATCGCTGGAGTCTGTCCCATCACCGTCACAGCGACAACCCGACGCGCCGCCGCGCGGTCAGGCAGTGCGCCGATCCCAGCGTGAAGTCGCGGCACGTTCTCGGCCGGTCGTCGTAGATGACGCACTGGTAGCGGCCGATCAGCCGGCGAGCACCGTCGCGCGACACGTCGCCGCCGTGCAGACCGGCGCAGCGCTCGCCCTCGCGCCGCAGCTCGTAGCGATGCGCGCCGCCCGCGCCGCGATCGACGACGTAGTCGGGCCGCTTGGTGCGCACCAGGTCGCGCGCCGACACCACGACAGCGCCGTAGGCCTCACGGCAGCAGGCGCCGCAGGTCTGGCAGTCGAGCGCGGCCTCCCATCGTTCGCAGCCCGGCCAGGTGTCGTCGATGGCGAGGTCGGCCTGCCGGCAGCGCGGCTTCTTCTCGCCGGCGCCGGCCACGCGCCAGGCGCATCCGGCGCAGGTCCGGCCGGCGACCGGCGACATCGGCAACCCGGTCGGGTGCGGCGGCGGCACGTGATAGGCGTGGGCCAAGGACGTCGCCTCGCTCCAGGTCGACGCCGCGGCGACGATCACCGCCGTCGCCGCCAGCGCGTCGTCCAGCGCCGGCGCCCACGGCGGTCGGGCCGCGCGCCGCAGGCCGGCGATGGCGTGGATCACGCTGCCGTCGCCACGGTCGGCGAGCGGGTCGGCGGGGAGCGCGTCCCAGAAGGCGCGGTACTCCGTGGTCGGCGCGAAGAACGAGTCGAGCCCGTAGCGGCGGGCCAGCACGCGCTGGAGCCGAAGGGTCGCGTGCTCGCGCCAGCTGTCGTCATCGCTGATGTTGTCGAGGCCCCAGTCGCTGGTGGCGAACGACGCCTCGCCCTGGACCAGCGAGTGACAGAGCTCGTGGAAGATCATCTGCGCCAGCGAGTCGTCGGCGTCGAGGGTCTCGGGGCTACCGATGACCATGGTACCGGCGCCGTCGGTCGACGCGTAGGCGTGCGGGCTGCGCTCGACCCGTAGCCCGATGCGCGCGGCCGCGCCGAGCCAGACCTCGGCTAGCGGATCGACGTAGCGGTGGGTCGGCGTACGGGCCACCGGCCGTGAGTGCCACGAAGCGCGGCGCTCGGCAACGCCCGGCGCCGCTCAGGCCGGAACGGCCGTGATCTCGTACAGCTCGTAGGCGTCGTCGACCGTGGCCGCCCGGTGAACCGGCGCGGTGCCGACGGCCGTGACCGGACGCGGTGGAATGGCCGGCATCCACGGCTCGTCGCGACGGGTCACGGCTCGCAAGAGCTGCGCACGCTGCGCCGGGTCCATGGAGCGCCACTCCTCGCGCGTGATCACGAAGCCCGCGAGCTCGATATCCTGCTGGAGAGCTCCCCTCATAAAATGACCTTCCACGGGTCGCGCGACTGCGGCAACTTTTCGGCCGATCCCGGGTTACGGTGCGCGCCATGGACCTGATCTCGCAGTCGCGCGAGGGCGACATCGTCACCCTCACCCTCACCGTCCCGACCATGGCGCCGGCGTTCTTCGCCGAGTGCGAGCGTCGATTCACCGAGCTGTCTGCCGACGCCAGCCTGCGCGCGGTGGTGGTGCGCTCGTCGGCCAAGGGCTTCTCCTACGGCCTCGATCTTCCCAAGGCCATGGGCGCGTGGGGCCCGGTGATGACCGGCGGTGGGCTGGCGCCGAAGCGGGCCGAGTTGCGCGCCCTCATCCGCCAGCTCCAGCGGAGCTTCACCGCCATCGCGGCGTGCCCGGTGCCGGTGATCGCGGCGGTCCACGGCGCGTGCCTGGGTGGCGGCGTCGATCTCATCGCCGCCTGCGACATCCGCGTGGCCTCCGCCGACGCCGTTTTCGGCGTGCGCGAGACGCGCATCGCCATCGTCGCCGATCTGGGCTCGCTGCAGCGTCTGCCGCCGATCATCGGGCCCGGGCACACCCGCGAGCTCGCGCTCACCGGTCGCGACATCGACGCGACGCGGGCGCGGGAGATCGGGCTGGTCACCCAGGTCGCCGCCGATCGCGACGGTGTGTGGGCGGCGGCGCAGGCGGTGGCCGCCGAGATCGCCGCCAACCCGCCCCTCACCGTGCGCGGCGTGAAGCAGGTGCTCGACTACTCCGCCGGCAAGAGCGTCGACGACGGGCTGGCCTACGTCGCGTCATGGAACGCGGCGTTCCTCGCCTCGGAGGACCTGGCCGAGGCCGCGACCGCGTTCGCGCAGAAGCGGCCGCCGAAGTTCACGGGTCGGTGAACGGCAGGCGTCGCCGCCTCACGGACGGCGGTGCTCGATGCCGAACGTGAACGAGCTGCCGACCACCAGGTCGACCTCGCGCTCGCCGACCAGGGTCGCGCCACGGCGATAGCGCGTGAGCTTCGATGGCGGGCAATCGGTGCCGGCGCAGATGTACCAGGCCTCGGTGGCGGGGAAGGCGTCGAGGATCGCGGCCGGCACCGCGATCTGGCCGGCGGCGTCGGGGACGTCGCACTCGATGACGGCTTCGAAGGGCTGGCCGTGGCCGCGGTTGTTGGCGTTGAGGGTGAGGCGCACGCGGCTGTCGCCGCCGGCCGGCGTCCAGCGGATGACCTTGTCGGCGCCGGCAGGGTAGGGCACGACGATCTTGCCACCGGTGATGTCGGGCGCGAGCGGGGCGACCGCGGCGGTGGTGATCGACATCGCCGGCAGAACGGCGCCGGCCAGGTTGGCGGTGACGGTGGTGTCGTCGGCGAAGAGGTCGGGCGGCAGCGGGTTCGACGGGTAGTAGTAGTTGGACTGCGGATCGATCTGCACCGCGGTACGGAGGCCGGTGATGGTCAGGCGGCCGGCCGACACGTACTCGGGGAACCCCTCGCACACATCAGCCTCGACACAAAGACCGTCGGTGCACGCCGGTGTGCACGAGGCCTGGGTGAACGTGCGCAGGGCGCAGTCGCCGGCGCGCATGGTCTCGCGGTGGAACTGGGGTTCGCGGCCGTCGAAGAAGCGGGCGCCGACCTGGGCGGTGCGGCTCTCGCCGCCGCCTGCGTCGGCGGTGAAGACCCAGTGATCCTCGGTCACCTCGACGGTGCCGGTGCGGTCGCGGACCATGCCGCCATCGGGCGCGGCGTCGATGCCGGAGCCGGGCGCGTCGGGATCGGAGGAGGGGTCGCCGCCGCAGGCGGCAAGCAGGAAGAGGCAGAAGGGCAAGGGTAAGGGACGCATGGTGAACCTCATGGAGTTTGGCCGCGGCCCGGGAAGGGACGCGCTTGCTTGACCCAGATGGTGCGGACGCCGCCCTCGTCGACGAGCTTCCACTCGACGTCCATGGGCAAGGCGCCGTAGCCGGCCGGCGGATCGTAGTCGTCGTCGAAACCGTCGCGGACCGCCTCGAGGGCGCGGCCGAGATCGAACAGCTCGGCACGGGCCAGCACGGTCTGGCCCGGCGCGGTCAGGTTGGAGCGCGTGTAGTAGGTCGCCGGCTGGCCGGCGTGGAAGTGATAGTAGAGCAGCGAGTCGACGCGCACGCCGGGCGGCGGCTGCACCACGCTGGCCTCGCCGAGCTGGGCGTTGACGAAGAAGCCGTCCTCGCCGCCGGCGGCGGGGTCGTAGACGTTGGCGGTGATGGCGACGCCGTTGGCGACCTCGTCGGTGAACGCCGGCGTGACCAGGATGCCCATCGCCACCCGCAGGTGATCGATGCCGGCGTAGTCGCGCTCCTCGAACGCGCGGGTATTCCACACCGACGCCCACACCGTCCTGAGCGCGTCGGCGATCGGGTCGTCGGCGTCACCGACCGCGCCGCTGCGCGACGCGTAGAGGCCGGCGCCGGTGTGGCGGGCCAGGTCCTCGGCGTTGGTCGATGAGCGGAACCTCATCGGCGTGGTGCCGAAGGCGGCGCTCACGGCGCTCTCGATCGCCGCGAGGTCGGCGGTGTCGACCGGCGCGGCCTGCATGTCGGCGCGCAGCGCGTCGAGCATCTGGCGCCGGATGTTGCCGTCGTTCCGGAAGCGGGCGTCGGCGAGCATGGCGTTGATGCGCGTGTCGAATCCGTTGCCAGTGACGAAGCGCTGGTAGTACGCGAGCGGGATGGCCAGGCCGTCCTGCACGCGCAGGGTGGTGCCGGCGCCGGCGAGGTCGCGCAGTCGACCGTAGTTGGCGGCCTTGCCGCCGACGGTGGCGACGTCGGCGGGGCCGAGATCGTCGACGTCGAGGAGCGTGGTGGTGACCAGATCGGGCGCCGGCACCTGGGCCGGCGGGGGACGGTGAGCGGCGAACCAGGCGTCGGCCTCCTCGGCGGTGACCTCGGCCACCTCCCACGCGAAGGGGCCGACCGTGAGCCGCACCCAGCGGCCGTCGAGCGCGGCGAAGCGATCGCGGGCGCCGCGCAGGCCCATGTTGGGCGTGCCGCGCTGCTGGGAGAGCACGTTCACATGCGAGAGCGGGGTCTGCAGTGCCTCGGTGATCACGCCGGCGACGACGGTGAGGTCGTCGGGGACGCGATCGAGCACGACCAGCTCGCGCGGAGAGACGTAGGTGGTGGCGAGCTCGGTGGCGGTGAGGACGTGGACGCGCGCGTAGGTCTCGCCCAGGTTGAGCGGCTGGTAGGTGATGCCGGCGAACAGCTCGTCGGTGGTGACGACCGGGATCGACAGCGTGGCGGCGAGCGCGAGCTGCTCCTCCGAGGTCGGGTGGAAGCGGAGCGCGCTGCCGGCGTAGGTGGCGTCGGCCATGCGGCCGTAGGCGGCCTCGATCATGGCGGCGCTCGCGCTGTCGTAGGGGGCGAGCTCGTAGGTGAGGACGTCGGGCTCCTCGTAATACGTGAGCGCGCCGAGCACGAAGCGGCGGCCGGGCGACAGGTACTGCTCGACGAAGGGCGCGCCGGGCGGCCACTGCAGGTGTTGCACGGCGAAGGTGCGGTGCACCGGAAACGCCACGGTGTCCTGGAAGTACGTCGCGTCGCCCGCCCCGCGATCGATGATCGACTTCACCGTGGTCGCGCCGGGCAGGCTCGCATCGAGTGGCCGCGCGCCCTGGGCGGCGAGCTCGTCGGCGCAGTGCAGCTCGGTGCGGTAGGGCAGGCGGACGCTCTCGCACGGCGGCGGCGATGGGTCGCTGCAGGCCGCGGTCGACGCCGCGGCGGCGGCGGCCGTGATGGCGGCGCGGGCGGCGGAGCGGAGCGAGCGGCGGTGCACGGGCGCGTTCACAGCAACCTGCGGGCCAGGTAGGCGGGTGTCGGCTTCCGGGAGGTTGGAGCGCGCCGCCATCAGGTTTTTGATTCTGCTATGACGGCACCGTGTCGAGCTGGTCGCCCGGGAGGATCGCGCGCTGGACCGCGCTGCTGGCGGTGGTCGGGGGCGTCGTGTACCTGCGCTGCCGACCCAGGCCCGACTTCAACCTCGAGTGGGCGCGCGAGAGCAAGAACGCCGAGGAGCTGGTCAGCTACGTCGACAGCGGCGGCAAGCCCGGCCAGGTGCGCGGCGATCTGAAGAGGCTCCACGGCGCGGCGCTGGCCCGGCTGACGGCGCGGGGCATGGCCGAAGGCGCGCCGATGAACGCGTTGCTCGAGGCGATGCTCGGCATCATCGAGAACCGCATCGTGCTCGAGATGCCGAAGGCCGAGGTCGAGCGCGGATCGTTCGAGACCGTGGCCTCGCTGATGGTGGAGCCAGGCACGTTCGTCGCGCCGGTCGCGGATCACCTCTCCGAGCCCAGCTACGGCTGCGCCAAGGGCTTGAGCGTCGTCTTCGCCGACGCGCTGGGCGGGGACGTGGTCAAGGTCGAGATCGAGCGCTTCATCAGCCTCGGGCGCGAGACGCCCGATCGCGGGCGGCCGGTGTTGAGCATCTCGTGGACCGCGAGGGCAGGCACGCGCGCGTACGCGCGCGCCAACGGCAAGCGGCTGTTCCCGAGCATCGAGGTCGACGCCGACCTGACCCTGACCGTCGGCGGTCGCGCGCTGGCGACCCTGCACGCGACCGCCATGCCGGCCTCGGACATCTCGTACACGAGCTACGGGCTGGGCGGGCTCGACGCCATCTATCCCGAATCGGACGGCAGCGACTCCGACGTGTTCTCCGGCATCGTGGCCAGCACCTGCGAGGGGCTGGGCCGCGAGCTGCTGGCCAGGCTCACCGGCGTGGCCGCGGACGGCGAAGACGCCGACGCCGGCGAGGTCGGGCACGACCGGAAGTGGTGTGAAGAGCACGATGACGCCCGTAGCTGCGAGCGGCTCGGGCTGCGCTACCGCGACGGCGACGGTGTGGCCGTCGACAAGAAGCGCGCCGAGGAGCTGCTCCACACGGCGTGCGCGGGCGGGCTCGGCGCGGCGCCGTCCGCCTGCGCCCCGGCCGCCGAGCTGACCTTGCAGAGCGTCGTGCACCTCGCGCCCGAGAGCGAGCTCCGTGGAACGGCGCGCGCGCGCGCGACCATCGCGCTGATGGACGGGTGCCGGTACCACGACCCGGCGAGCTGCGAGGCGCTGGGCCGGCAGAGAGCCGTGCCGCTCGGGAACGAGACCACGATCTCCGAGTACGGCGCGCGCCAGGCCGGCATCGCGTGGATCCATGCCTGCGCGCTCGGCGTCGACACGGCCTGCAACGACGCGGGTCGCGTGCTCACGCCATACTCCCCGCTCCGCGCGTCGCTCCTCTTCCACCGGGCCTGCGCCGCTGACCTGTCCGACGCCTGCGCCGCCGAGAAGAGCCTTCGCGCCAAGGCGTCGGCAGAGCGCAAGCTCTTCGAGACCGCGCTCCCCGCGGGCGACGAAGCCTTCGACATCGGCTGGGCCACCCTCTTCGATGGCGACGAGACCGAGCTCGTCTGGATCGCATCCCGTTCCGCCCCGGGCGTCAGTTCCGAACGCCTCGCCCGAGAGGTCGCCATCGGCACCGCCACCGTCTTCACCCCCGACGCCGCTCCCCACGCAGCACCCGCCTGGGCCAGGTCCATCTACGCCCTCGGCGACGGCCCCAGGTCCGAATACCACAAGCGGTGCCCACCGTGTCCCCACGCCACCGGCGGCCTCGGCATCAGCCAGTGCACGTGTTTGCCACCCTTGAAGTGACGCAGCGCCGTGGCGTCTCGCCGGTCCCGCGACGACTGACAGTTCGGCACGGCCGCGCGTGAGCCTGGTCGCGCCGCCGCCGCGGTCGCGCGGCCTTGCGCGCACATGCGGCAACGTAGCCCGCTGGCACGCGCGTTGCTGAAGGCACGCAGCATGCGAATCCGTGCGTACGTGATGATCGTCGTGGCCTTGCTGGCAGTGGCGGGCGGCAGCGCGCGCGCGGAGACGGGAGGGGAGGACGAGGGGCAGAGCTATAGCTGTGGGAAGCCGAAGGGGAGGTTCGAGGTGAACATGAAGGATGAAGTGGCGCTCAAGGATCTGATCGCGTGGGCGATGGGGTTCTCGTGCAAGCGCTTCGTCTATGCGTCGAGTCTGGCCGGGAGATCGGCGAAGCTGACGATGATCACGCCGGGCACGCTGGACGCGAGCGAGGCATGGGCGGTGTTCGAGGTCGGGCTCGAGGCGATGGGGCTGGCGGCGGTGCCCAAGGGCGGCGTGCTGGAGATCGTCGAGTCGGCGCAGGCCAAGGAGGCGGCGCTGGCGATCCGGAAGAGCTTCCCCGAGGGTGGAGGCGGGGTGGTGCGCGTGCTGGTCAAGCCGAAACACGTCGCGGTCGACGAGCTGCGCGGCGCGGTCGAGCTGGTCAAGTCGCGCAACGGCGTGGTCACCGCGCTGCCGGCTCTGCGGGCGCTGCTCATCACCGACGACGGCCGCCATGTCGCCGCGATGAAGTCGCTGATCCACGACCTCGATCGGCCGCTCGAGGGCGCCGGGCTGTGGGTCATCCCGGTCGAGCACCGGCCCGCGGCCGCGCTGCTCGAGGTGATCACGCCTCTTGTCGCCGAGACCGCGGCGGCCGGCGCCAAGAACAGTCCGGCGAGCGTGCCGCCGCGGCTGGTCGCCGACAGCCGCGTCAACGCGCTGTTCGTGGTCGGCAGCTCTGCCGATCACGCCCGCGTCGCCGCCATCGTCGAGATCCTCGACGGCGACCAGGGCGACGATGCCCAGATGAGCGCGGTGCGCTTGCGCCACGCCCGCGCCGTCGAGGTGCTGGCCTCGCTGCAGCCGCTGGTCGCCAGCCAGGGCAGCGGGGGCGGCACGACCGCCGGCGCCGGCGTGGTCGCCGGCCCGGTCAAGCTCTCGGCTGACGAGGGCACCAACTCCATCCTGGTGCTGGCCTCGCCGCGCGACACCCTGGCGGTGCGCGCCATGCTCGACGAGCTCGACGCGCCCCGCCGCCAGATCTACATCGAGGCCATGGTGCTCGAGGTCTCGAACAACTCGAGCCGCGAGCTGTCGTCGAGCTGGCACCTCGGCAAGGACTCGAGCACCGGTGGCGTGTCGCTCGGCGGCTTTCAGACCAAGGACTTCTCGTCGGCCTTGCCGGCCGAGTCGATCGCGAACGCCGGCAGCGGCTTCCTCGGCGGCATCTTCGGCAAGCCGCTGTCGAGCACGCTCCTCGGCCAGAGCGTCCCCTCGCTCGGCCTGCTCATCAAGGCCACCGCCTCGACCGGCGACATCGAGGTGCTGGCCTCGCCGCACATCATGACCGTCGACAACAAGACGTCGACGCTGTCGGTCGGGTCCAACATTCCCTACATCTCGCGGAGCGCGGCCGCGACCTCGCTGGCCTCGACCGGGCCGTCGATCGAGCGCCAGAAGGTCGCGCTGACCTTGAAGATCACCCCGCACGTCGCGCCCGCCGAGACCGGCGAGGCGCCCGGCGACGAGCGCATCCGGCTCGACATCGAGCTCGAGCACAACCAGCTCGGGGCCGTCGACTTCCAGGGCCTCGGCCCGACCTGGAAGGAACGCAAGCTCGAGACCAGCGTGGTTCTCCGCGACCAGGACACCTTCGTCCTCGGCGGCCTCATCGACGAGCGGGTCGAGCACAACGTCGAGAAGATCCCGTTGCTCGGCGACATCCCGGTGCTGGGCGCGCTCTTCCGCTCGACCAAGACACTCAAGGAGAAGGCCAACCTGCTGATCGTGATCACCCCGCACCTCATCGACGATTCGGCCGCGGGCCGCGCCGTCTTCGAGCGCCGCATGCGTGAGCGCGACGAGTTCCTGCGCGCGCGCAGCGAGCTGTCGACCCGGGTGTCGGCTCCGCGCGTCGATTACCGCCGCAAGCGCGGGCTCATCGCCGAGATCGATGCCTCGGTTCGCGCGGTCGAGGCCGAGAAGGACGCGCTGGCCAGGGTCCGCGAGCCGATCCGCAAGCGCGGCAAGGTCGAGGTGGACGTCGCCAACCCTGCGATCGAGGCGGAATGATCGGCGGCGGTCGCGCGTTCACCGGCGAGTGCAGCGCGTCCTGCTCCTGCTCGCCCTGGCCGCCTGCGGCGGCCGCGAACCGTCGCGGCGCGCGCCGGCGGCGCAACCGGCCCTGCCGGCCTCGCCACCTCCGCTGACCCACGACGCCTACGTCTGGCAGCGGGCCTGGACCGGTTCGGTGCGGGCCGCCGTGGCCGGCGCGCCGTCGGAGCTCGCCGGCTTGCGCGTGCTCACCCTCGAGGTCGGCCGCGACGGCACCGCGGTGTGGCCGGCGGTCGATCCGGCGTCGCTGGTCCGCGCCGCACGCCCGATCACCGCCGTGGTGCGCCTCGATGGCAGCCGGCCGCCGGCCGGCCTCTCGCTGACACCGGTACTCGCGCGCCTCGACGCCTGGCGCAGCGCCGGGGTGACCGTCGCCGGCCTCGAGATCGACCAGCGTGTTGCGCGTCGCCGTCTCGAAGGTCCGGATCCCGCGCTCGCACAGGATCACGTCGTTGTTGCCGCCGGCCAGGATGTATTCCGCCGACAGGAGCCACTCTTCGATCGTGGCCGAAATACCGCGCTTCAGGAGCACGGGCTTGCGCGC
>SXJR01000521.1 GCA_005779305.1 Myxococcales bacterium | reverse complement strand
GGAGGCCTCGGCGGCGGCTTGTTCGGCGGCAGCGTCGGCGACGGCGGCAGCGTCGGCGGCGTCGTCGGCCACGGCGGCGGCGGCGGCGTGCGCGGCGGCGATCGCCGAGCTGTCGTCGGGTTCGGCGGTGGTGGGCACCGGATCGGGTGCCTCCTCCGGTTCCGGGCTCGGGCTCGGGCTCGGGCCCGCGACGACCTCAGGCTGGACCGCTTCGTCGGCGACGGCCTCGGCCACCGGGACTTGCTTCACCTTGCCGGGAACGGGCAAGGCGTCGGGGGTGGCGCGTGGACGCTTGCGCAGCGAGGGCGCGGCGGTGCCCAGCTCGATAGCGAGCCGCTTGCTCACGTCCTCGATCGAGACCTCCTCGACGATCACGCCGCCGCTGAGGGCGTCGAGATCGGCGTCCAGGTCGACGACGCCGCCGACCAGCGAGCGAGCGCGCACGAGCACGGCGTTGATGTCGATGTCCTCGTCGAGTTCGTCGGCGACCGCCGACGCGGCGGAGAGCGAGGCCGCGGCGGCAGCGGCGAAGTCGGCGGGGGCCGGGCGATTGCGGGCGGCGCGACCGGAGGGTGGCGGCGGGGCGGTGGGGGGCGGTGGGGAAGCGGGGACGATGATGGGGTCCGGCTCGGGACCGGGATCGAAAGAGACGGAGACAGAGGGAGAGTCGGGCACGGGCTCGGGCGACGGCACAGAGTCCGCGGCGGCCGGCTCGGCTGGCTTTTCAAGGGCAGCGCGCGGGACCGCGTGCGCTGGCCGAGCCGGCATCGGTGCGATCCGGGTCGGAGATTCATTGGTGACCGGCATCGGCCCGATCCGGGTCGGCGAATCGTTGGTGACCTCGCCGGCGGGCGGTGCGGTGGTGCGTCCGCTGCGCCCGGTCGCCGGTCGGCGCGGGATGGCGCGGATCTGGGTCTTGCCATCGTCCTCGCCGGCGGGCGGCGCGGTGTCGCGGGGAAGCGGGCGGACCTGGGTGGTGTCCTCGTCCTTGCGCTCGCCGGCGCTGGCGCGCGGCTCGGTGCGGACCTCGTCGTCTCCTGGAGGCTGCGGCAACCCGCCGGGCGGCTCGGGGATCCCGCGGGCCTTGCGCACCTCGAGCATGCGGAGCAGCACGTCGCGGCTCTCGCGCGACACCCGCTGCAGCGCGACGCCCATTCCGACCACGGCCCTGGGGCGATCGGGATCGGGCTCCCGGATCCAGCGCACGACGCCCTGGCCGACCAGCACGGCCTGATCGTCGGCCAGCCGGATCTCGAAGCGAATCTCGTCGCCGACCGGCTTGGGCTGCTTGGTCGGGATGAAGATGCCCGAGCGCGCCACGTTCACGGCAAAGCGATCGACGAACGTCTCGATATCCGCGTGGCGCACTTTGATGCGTAGCGCGGTCGCCGGTCGCTTGGCGTCGTCGGTGGCCATCCCCGGGGCACCGATGTTAGCAGGCGTTCAGGCGTTCTGCGCTACCCAGGCCCGCACCGCTTGCAGCGCCTCGGGGATGCGGGCCGGATCCTTGCCGCCCCCCGACGCCAGATCGGGCTTGCCGCCGCCCTTGCCGCCCAGGATCTCGGCGGCCACTCCGATGATCTTGCCGGCGTGGAGCTTGCCGACCAGATCCTTGGTCACCATGGCGACCAGGTTGACCTTGTCACCGGCGATGCCAGCCAGGAGCACCACCCCCGAGCCCAGCTTGTCGCGGAGCTGGTCGCCGGTCTCGCGCAGGACCTTCACGTCGTCGACCTCGAGGCCGGCCGCCAGCACCCTCACGCCGGCCACCTCGGTGGCCTCGGCGAGGAGATCGCGGCCGCCCGCGCCCGAGGCGAGCTTCTGCTTGACCTTGGCGAGCTCCTTCTCGAGCGCGCGGTAGGCGAGGAGCGCCTTGTCGACCTTCTCGGCGACCTCGAACATCGGCGCCTTCAGGCGCTCGCCGGCCTTGGCCAGCTCGCCCTCGATCCGGCGCAGGTAGTCGACGGCGCCGGCGCCGGTCACCGCTTCGATGCGGCGTACCCCCTGGGCCACGCCGACCTCGCTGACGATCTTGAGCAGGCCGATGTCGCCGGCGCGCCGCACGTGGGTGCCGCCGCAGAACTCCAGCGACTCGTGCCCGATGCGGACCACCCGCACCCGCTCGCCGTACTTCTCGCCGAACATCGCGACCGCGCCGCGCTGGCGCGCCTCGCCCAGAGGGAGGACCTCGATCAGCGAGTCGTCGTTGCGGCGGATCTCGGTGTTGACCAGGTCCTCGACCTCTCGCTTCTCGGCGTCGGTCATGGGCGAGAAGTGGGCGAAGTCGAAGCGCAGGCGGTCGGGGGCGACGAGCGAGCCCTTCTGGGCCACGTGGTTGCCCAGTACGCGCTTGAGCGCGAGGTGGAGCAGGTGGGTCGCCGAGTGGTTGGCGCGGATCTGGTCGCGGCGGTCGTCGTCGACGGTGGCGGTGGCGGTGTCGCCGACCGCGATGGCGCCCGCGACGATCTCGCCGTGATGGACGAACAGGTCGCCGGCCGGCTTGGTGGTGTCGTCGACGCGCATGCGGGCGCCGGTCGAGGTGAGCAGCACGCCGGCGTCGCCGATCTGGCCGCCGCTCTCGGCGTAGAACGGGGTCTGGTCGAGGACCAGTTCGACCTTCGCGCCCTCGGTCGCGCGCTCGACGCGGTGGCCGTCGACCACGATGGCCTTGACCGCGCCGTGGCCGCTGGTGCCGCGGCCGTCGTAGCCGAGGAAGCGGGTGGCGCCGAGCTCGGCGGCGAGCTCCTTGTGCAGCGCCTCGACGGCCTTGTCGCCGCCCGCGAACTGCGACCGCGCCTTGGCGGCGTCCATCTCGGTCTTGTAGCCAGCCTTGTCGACGGTGAAACCGCGCTCGCCGGCGATGATCTCGGTGAGGTCATCGGGGAAGCCGTGGGTGTCGTACAGCATGAACGTGGTCTTGCCGCTCACCTGGGTCTCGCCGGCCATGCGCATGCGCACGAACTCCTTCTCGAGCAGGGTCAGGCCGTCGTCGAGGGTGCGGCGAAAGTTCTTCTCTTCCTCGAGCGTGACGTTCTCGATGGTGCTGGCCCGATCGGAGAGGTCGGGGTACTGGCCCTGCATCTCCTCGATCACCCGTGCGCACACCTTGTGCATGAATGGCTCGGTGATCCCGAGTAGCTTGCCGTGGCGCACCGCGCGGCGGAAGATGCGGCGCAGCACGTACTCGCGCGTGGTCTTGTCGGGGAAGACGCCGTCGGCGATGAGGAACGTGCTGGCGCGGGCGTGATCGGCGATCACGCGCAAGGACGTGTCCTTGTCCGGATCGGCGCCGTAGCGGATGCCGGCGAGCTCGGCGGCGGTGGCCAGGATGCCGGTGAACAGATCGGTGTCGTAGTTGGAGGCGACGCCCTGCAGCACCGAGGTGACGCGCTCGAGCCCGGCCCCGGTGTCGACCGACGGCGCCGGCAGCGGGAAGAGCTCGCCGTCGACCGCCTTGGTCTCGAACTGCATGAACACCAGGT
>SXJR01000076.1 GCA_005779305.1 Myxococcales bacterium | reverse complement strand
GTGGGCGCGGGCGGCGGCGTGGCCGGCGGGGCCGAGAGCTGTGGCGGCGCCGGGCTCGGGGTCGCCGCGGCGGTGGACAGGGACGGCAGGTACGTCAGCCCGCTGGGCGGGTTGGCCGGCACGGCGTTGGCGGCGGGCGGCGGCACTGGCGGCTGCTGTGGCGGCGGCGTCATCTCGAGCAGCTCCTCGAGATCGTCCTCGGAGAGCGCGACGGTCGCGGCCCGCGGCATGCGCGCGGTCACCACGCCGTCCTCGGCGCGGCGCTGCTCGGCGCGGAACTGCTCGTCGCGGGCAGCGAGCTTGCGGAGTTCGCTGCGCTCGTGCGCGCCCTCCTCGCGCTTGTCGTCGACGTCCGTGATCGCGCGCTCCTTGCCGTCCTCGCGCGCCGGGTCGCGGGCCTCGCGCACCGCGTCCATGGGGCGGGTCGGCACCGGCGGCGGGATGGTCGCGGGCCGGCGCACGATCGGCACCTCCTCGCGATCCTCGAAGTCGTCGTTGCGGGCCTCGGCGACGGGCGCCTCGTCGATGGCGTCGATGTCGATGTCGACCGACTCGGCGGTGACCGCGGCGCCGTTGCCGGCGGTCACGCTTTCCATCTCGTCCATCTCGCCCTCGAACGCCGACAGGCCGAGGGCCTCGAGGCTGATCGCCGCCATCTGGCGGGTGCGGCCGTCGGGGATCACGTCGTCGACGTGGTTGGGCGTGCCCGGCACCGAGCCGTCGGGCGGCACCTCAGGCGGCGCGGCGATGCTGGTCGCGTCGTCGAGATCGTCGAGCTGGTTGACGCCGTCGGGCACGCTGGTCACCCCCGACGGCTCGTCGGCGAAGGCGTAGGCGATCGACATCGCCAGCGCCGGATCCTCGGGGACCGGCGTGGCGACGGGGCCGCTGCGACTCTGGCGCGGGACGTTGTCCGACGGGATGCGCAGGCCCACGCCGCGGCGGCGACGGCGCCGCCGCTCCGCAGTGGTCATCCCCTCCTCCATGTCGGAGGTCTCGTCGTCGGCGCCCTTGGTCACGCCCGACCTCCTCGCGCCCAGGCCTCGCCCACGCGCACCACGTCGCCGTCGGCGAGCGCGCGCAACGGCGGCGCGCCCCCGGGCAGCAGCATCACCACCGTCGAGCCGAGCAGGAACGAGCCGAGCTCGTCGCCAGCCGCGAGCTCGACCGGCGGCCGCGACACGTGGCGCGGCTCGCCGCTGTCGTGCCAGACCCGGGTGTCGTTGCCGAGGTCGGTCAGCCACATGTTGCCGACGCCCGACGCCGCCACCATGACCACCGCGGCCGGGCCCCACGCCGTCTCGAGCTCGATGACCACGCGCTCATTGATGGCGAGCAGGCGATCGACGTTGCGCATGAAGCGGCCGCTCACCGGCCAGCGCGCCCCGGGCACGTAGTGGTACCCGACCAGGGTGCCGTCGACGGGAGTGTGGACGCGGTGGTAGTCGCGCGGCGAGAGGTACACGGTCGCGAAGGCGCCGCCGGCCAGCGCGGCGGCCAGGCTGGGCACGGTCACCAGCTCGGCCAGCGAGTAGGTCTTGCCCTTGGCCTGGAGCAGGAGCCCATCGACGATCGGCCCGGCGGCGGCGACCACGCCGTCACACGGCGCGATCACGGGCGCGTCGCCGAGCGGCCGCACGCCCTCGCGCAGGCGGCGCGCGAAGAACTCGCCGAAGCTGGGATATGCTGACAGCGGCTCGGCCGCCTCCTCGGGCCTGGCGTCGACGGCGCGTGCGAAGGCGCCGTAGATGGGCGCTCGCAGGACGCGGGGCAGCGGGGTCCGCGCGCACGCGCCGACCACCGCCGAATAGAGTCCCGTCGGCGCCCGACGAAAGGAGTCGACCATCAACCGTTCGGCAAGGGCGGTGAAGTTCACGCCTGGTCCGGCTCTGATTCCCCGGGTGGCCTCCCCCCGGAAACCTCAAGAGTATAGGCCATGTGCGAGCGAACGCACAAGGCCAGGCGACCCGGCGCCGACGAAGTTCGCGGCGTTAGCCCGGATAGCCTGGCCTTGGGCGTGTCGTTCCAGGCCGTTTCGACCCGAAACCTGCCGGATCAGCAGTCGTAATACAGGTAGAACTCCGAGGGACACGGCCGCAGGCGGACGTGATCGACCTCGTTCTCGGTCTTGTACGCCTGCCAGGCGTCGAGCAGGTCGCTCGAGAACACGTCGCCCTTGAGCAGGAAGGCGTGGTCGTCGCGGAGCGCGGCCAGCGAGCGGTCGAGCGAGCCCGGCACGGTCGGGACCAGCGACAGCTCCTCGGGCGAGAGCGAGTAGATGTCCTTGTCGAGCGGCTCACCCGGGTGGATGCGGTTCTCGATGCCGTCGAGGCCGGCCATGAGCATGGCGGCGAACGCCAGGTACGGGTTGCAGCTCGGATCGGGCGAACGCAGCTCGAGCCGCTTGGCCTTGGGCGACGGCGAGTACATCGGGATACGGATCGACGCCGAGCGGGTGCGCGCCGAGTAGGCCAGGTTGACCGGCGCCTCGTAGCCCGGGACCAGGCGGCGGTAGCTGTTGGTGGTCGGGTTGGCGAAGGCGCAGATGGCGCCGGCGTGCTTGAGCAGGCCGCCGATGTAGAACAGCGCCATGTCCGACAACCCGGCGTAGCCGTCGCCGGCGAAGAGCGGGGTGCCGCCCTTCCACAGCGACTGATGCGTGTGCATGCCGCTGCCGT
>SXJR01000520.1 GCA_005779305.1 Myxococcales bacterium | reverse complement strand
GCCGCCGAGATCGAGACCGACCGGCGTGCGCACCGCCGCCAGCGCCCGCGGCGGCGCGTCGAGGTCGGCGACCAGGCGCGCGGTGCGGTGCGACGGCCCCAGCACGCCGACGTAGCCGGGTTGGCCGGCCGCGAGGATCGCGGCGAGCAGGCGGCCGTCGAGCTCGAGGTCGTGGGTCATGAGCACGACCGCCGCGCCCGGCCGGGCCGCGGCCCAGCCGGCGACGGCGTCGGCCACCGGCGCGAGGACGTGATCGGGATCGCCGAGGGAGCGCGACGTCGCACCGCTCGCGGCGCTGGTGACCTCCCAGCCGACCGTGCGCGCCAGGCGGACCAGCGGCGCGACATCGTGGTGACGTCCCGCGAGCAAGAGCTCGCGCGGCGCCGCGACGTGCTCGACGAAGCACTGGTCCGGCGGGTCGGATACGTCGGCCAGCGCCGCGGCCGAGGCCGGCCACACCAGGTCGGCGGTCGCGGCGCGCCGGCTGCCGATCGGCGCGTCGGCGCCGCCGATCACGGTGGTGACGCGGGCGGCCCGGCGCTGCGCGGCGATCCAGCGCAGCATCGCCAGCGGGCCGCGCTCGTCCTCGGCGATGACGTTCTCGATCAGGACGTCGATGGTGCCGCCGCAGCCCGAGCTGTCCTCGTCGAAGCGGCGCACCACCGGTCCGGCCTCGGCCCACCAGCGGCCGCGGCGCGCGATCTCACCCTCGAGACAGCCGCCGCTCACGCTGCCGGCGACCAGGCCGCTGGCGTGCACCAGCAGGCGCGCGCCCGGCCGGCGGTACGATGAGCCCTCGACGCGCACGACGGTGGCGAGGGTGTGGACGCCGGCGGGCGAGGCTGCCACCGCGGCCAGCAGGTCACGGGTGTCCTTGTTCATGGACACGGGCCTCCCGACGCGACCCAGGTGCGAAAGGCCGCGACGAACGCGGCGTGGCTCACCGGTGGCTTCTTGCGCTTGCCGCCCGGGTCCCATCCCCACCGCACCAGTGGATCGTGCGTGACGTGCTCGAGGAGCGCGGCCAGATCCTTGCCTCCGGTGGCGGCCGGGTCCTTGAGCTGCTCGCACAGCGCCCGCACGCTCCGGCCCTGGAACACCATCGGCGTCTCGGCCGGCGGCAGTCCCCAGTGCGGTGCGCCGGGTGGACCACCGGCGACGCCGACCGCCTCCGAGTTGCGCTCCTGGTGACACGCGCTGCACGGCAGCCCGGCCTCGACGCTCTGCCGGCTGATGAACATGCGATGCGGCCGCCCGGTCTCGCCTTGCAGCGGCCGATCGCCGGCGGGGTGGCAGTTCTGGCAGCGCGGCGACTGCAAGACGCGGGCGACGGTCCCGAACGCGCGCGCGCCGGCGGCGGCGTCATCGTCGCTCTGGGCGACGGCGGCGACGGCGGCGACGAGCGCGAGCGCCAGGAGCCCGAGGGACGACGGGTTTCGTCGGATCACGCGTCACCTCCCGCATCGAGGGTGGGCTGCAGCGGCAGCCGCCGCAGCCGCTTGCCGGTGAGGACGTACAGCGCGTTGGCCACCGCCGGGGCGATCGGCGGCAGACCGGGTTCGCCGATGCCGGTGGGATCGGCGTCGCTGTCGACGATGGTCACGTCGATCTGCGGACACTCGTGCATGCGCAGCGACGGGAAGCGGTCGTAGTTGGTCTCCTGCACCACGCCGTCCTTCATCGTGATCTGCTGATCGAGCGCGGCCGACAGCCCGAACAGGATGCCGCCTTCGACCTGGGCCCGGACCAGATCGGGGTTGACGACGACGCCGCACTCGACCGCGCACCACACCCGGGTCACGCGGATGCGGCCGTCGACGATCGTCACCTCGGCGATCTCGGCGGCCTCGGTGCCGAACGCGGTG
This sequence comes from Myxococcales bacterium, assembly GCA_005779305.1. GTDB lineage: Bacteria > Myxococcota_A > Polyangia > Haliangiales > Haliangiaceae > UBA2376. Next base: position 38,941 of record SXJR01000520.1, on the reverse strand, counting down.
TGGCGGGCGATGCCCCAGGCGTGACCGGCGGGAGGCACGCTGCCCCAGCCCGCGCGCTTCGCCACCGCGTCGAGCACGCGCAGCTCGCGCGACCCGGCGGCGAGGTGGTCGCGCCGGAACTGGTACGGATCGGCGTCGGCGGCATGGGCCAGCTCGTCGATCGCGCTCTCCATGACGAAGCCATTGATCGAGTGACCGACCGAACGCCACGACGCCACCGGCATGCCGGTCTTCATCGGTGTGTAGGCGACGCGCAGGTTGCCGATCCGGTACGGCGTGTCCCACGCGCCCTCGCTGGCGAACATGTCGATCGCCGTGTTGCTGGCCGTGAGCGCCATCATGTTGCGGGCCGTGTTGCTGCGCAGGAAGGCCGGCAGCCAGCTCGGCTGGCCGCCGCGCAGGGTCTCCGCCGAGTCGATCGTGATCGGTTGCGAGATGGAGTGGTACGAGAGTCCGACGGCGCGGCCGCGCCGGTCGACGGCGCCGCGCGCGAACGTGACCGCGGCCGGGCGGTAGAAGCCCTGGGTCATGTCGCTCTCGCGCGACCAGATGAGCTTGACCGGCCGGCCCACCGCTCGCGACACCATCGCCGCCTGCACCGCGTAGTCGCCGAGCAGGCGTCGCCCGAAGCCGCCGCCGACGTAGGTGGTGTGGACCAGGACGCTGGCAGCGGCCACGTCGAGCGCCTCGCCCACCACCTCCTGCAGCGCGATCGGCGACTGGCACGGCGCCCAGATCTCGACGTGTTTCCCGCGCACGGAGGCGACGCAGTTCTGGGGCTCGAGCGGCGCGTGGGCCAGGTACGGCACCTCGTAGATCGCGTCGAGCGCGGCGCCGTGATCGGCGATGGCGTCGGCGGCGTCGCCGTCGTCGCGGAGGGCCGCGCCCTGGCCGCGGTGGCTGCGGGCCGCGGCCATCAGCTCGTCGGTGTCGAGGCCGCGGGTCTTGCCGTCGTCCCAGTCGACCTCGACCAGGAGCGCGGCGCGGCGGGCCTGCCAGTACTTCTTCGCGACCACCGCCACACCCCACGGCATCGACACGATGTCGATCACGCCCGGGCTCTTGCGGGCCTCGCCGTCGCGGATCGCCCTGGGCCGCGCCCCGAAGGTCGGGCCGTGGATCGGACACGCGTTCACCATGTCGGGTACGGTCACGTCGATGCCGTAGATGGCGGCACCGGTGACCTTGTCGCGGCCGTCGACCCGGGCTCCGTGCTTGCCGATGACGCGAAAGTCGCGCCGCGCCTTGAGCGCGGGAGCGTCGGGCACCGGCTGACGGGCGGCCTGGCGGGTCAGCTCGCCGTAGCCCAGCGATCGGCCGCTCTCGTCGTGGTGGACGCGGCCGGCGCGGGCCACGCAGGCGCGCGGCGCGACGCTCCACGACGCCGCGGCGGCGCCGATCAACATCTCGCGCGCGGCCGCTGCGGCCCGGCGCAGCAGCAGGTAGCCCTCGGCGGTGCTGGTCGAGCCGCCGGTGGCCTGGATCGAGAACAGCGGCACGCCGGGCACGGTGGTGGTGCGGAAGGCCGGCACCGTGTCGGCGAAGTGGAAGTCGACGTCGCCGGGCTCGACCTCGAGCTCCTCCGCGACCAGGGTGGCGTAGGCGGTGCTGACGCCCTGGCCGATCTCGGCCTTGTGCAGCGCCAGCGCGACCACGCCGGTGGGCAGGATGGTGACGAAGGCGTTGGCGGCGAGCTCGCCGGTGTCGTCGGCGCGCCGGATCATGCGGGCCTGACCACCGCCGCAGCCGGCGAGCGCCACGCCCACCGAGAGCGCGCCGCCGGCGAGAGCGCCGCGCAGGACGTCGCGTCGCGACAGCCCGTCGCTCATGGCGTGCCTCCCGGGCCAGGCGTGCGGGCCAGCGTGGCCGCGCGCACGATGGCCTTGCGGATGCGCGGGTAGGTCCCGCACCGGCACAGGTTGGCCGACATGACCGCGTCGATGTCGTCGTCAGTCGGCGCCGGCCGCCGGGCCAGGAGCGCCACCGCCGAGATGATCTGGCCCGACTGGCAGTACCCGCACTGGGGCACGTTTTCCTCGATCCACGCTTGCTGGACCGCGTCCAGCACGTCGCCCTGGGCCAGGCCCTCGACCGTGGTGATGGCGCGATCACCGACGTCGCCGGCGGCGGTGACGCACGAGCGCCGCGCCTGGCCGTCGATGAGCACGGTGCAGGAGCCGCACAGGGCGCGCCCGCAGCCGAACTAGGTGCCGGTGAGATCCAGCTCCTCGCGCAGCACCCACAGCAGTGGCGTGTCGGACGGGACGTCGACCTCGGTGGTCTTGCCGTTGACGTTGAGCTTCATGGGGTGGCCTCCTTCAGCGGGTGGCCGCGCCGAAGGGCGGGCCGAGCGGGAACTTGACGGTGACCCCGAGCTGGACGACGTGGTCGTCGTCGGCGGCGTCGAGGTAGGCGTAGCGGACGAAGATCGAGAACGAACCGGCCACGGTCACGAACAGCCGGCCGGTTGCGCCCACGGCCCGTTCGTCCGAAAACCGGACAACGCCGCCGCCATCGAAACCGAGGCCGAGCGGCGAGGTGCGGTGGCGCCGGATCCACCCGATCTCGGGCCCGAGGGTCAGGTAGGTGGCGTCGTTCCCGAAGTCGCGATAGGCGTCGGCGTAGAGCCCCAGGAAGTGAGCCTCGACGGTGCGCGACACGCTGACCTCGCCGCCGATGAAGGCGCCGCGGGCGCCGGTGGCGACGGTGCCGCCGGCGGTGGCGCCGGCGGTGACGAACCACACCGGTCGCGCGCCGATGGTGAAGGGAGGATCGTCGGCGGACGCCGGGGGCGCGTTGGCGGCGACCAACCCGGTCGCGATGGCCGCGGCCGCCGCTGGTGCGAGACGGACCATGTCAGCTCTCCTGTCGGCGCAGCTGGTTGCGCATCTGCTCGGGCGTCACGCCGGTCCAGTCGTGGAACGCGCGCACGAACGAGCTGGGCTCCTCGAAGCCGAGGAGGAACGAGATCTCGGCCCCGGCCATGGAGGTGGTGCCCAGGTAGTGGCGAGCGAGCTCCTCGCGGGTCCCGTCGAGCACCTGCTGGAAGCTGGTCCCCTCGTCGGCCAGGCGGCGCTGGAGCGTGCGGGCGCTGACCCCGATGCGCGCCGCGACCGCCAGCACCGAGGCCCGCCCGCTGGGCAAGAGCTCGAGCAGTGCGGCTCGCGCGACCACGGTGGTGGTGGCTCCGGCCTCGACCTCGGCCAGACGGCGGCGCAGCTCGGGCTCGAAGAAGCTCCACATGCCGGCGCGGGCGGTCAGAAACGGCGCCGCCGCGTCCTCGGCCGCGAACTCCACCGCCGCATCGGGGCCGCGCTCGACGTCGACACCGAAGTAGGCGCGGTACGCCGCCACCGGCTCGAGTGGGAACGGACAGGTGACGGCGCGCGGCGTGACCTGCGTGCGCGTGCCCAGACGGGCCAGCCGCACGCAGTAGGTGAGCTCCATCGCGTACAGGAGGTGCGGCGGTTCGATCGGCGGCTCGGTCCACGCGGCGACCGCGCGGGTGGTGTCGCGGCCGACCGAGATCGTGAGCGCGATCGGCGCGCACAGTCGCTTGTAGGTGCTCAGCCGAGCGAGCGCGGTGTTGAGATCGGGGCTGCACATGGCCGCGAACACCGGCGGATCGAACATCTCGAACGACAGCGCCTCTCCGATGCGGATGGCGAGCGTGGGATCGGCGGCCTCGGCCTCCAGCGCCCACATCAGCCGACAGAACTCGTCGCCGCGCACGGTGGCGTGTTCGCGCGCGAACAGGTCCTCGGCGACGCCGGCCCGGCGCAGCACGTCGCTCGCCGGGATGCGCAGTTCGCGCAGGAGCAGGTGCCAGGCAGGGCTGACCGGATACGCGGGGGTCGGAGCCATCGGGCGTCTCGGAGGCCACGATAGCCAACCGGGCATGACGACGCATTAGCGAAGCGCGCCACGCCGACGGCCGATCGCGCCATGCGGAGGAGGTGTGATACTGGCCGGGTGCGCCGGCCTGGGCCGTGGCTCGTCATCATGTTGGTTGCCTGGGCCGCCGTGGCCTGCCGCGGTGATCGTGGCGGCGATCGCGTGGCACGGGCGGTGGCCGACGGTGTGCGCGCCCAGCTCGGCGTCGAGGTCGAGCGCATCGTCTGCACGCGCGATCGCTGCGACATCACCTTGGTCGGCGGGGTGGCCTTGACCGTGACGGTCACCGGCGATCGCGAGGTGACGTGGGAGAGCGACGAGGTCATCCGCACCGCGCCCGTCGCTGCCCGGGTCGGGGCCGAGCTCGAGGACCTCGGCGTCGTGGCCGCGGTCGACTGCGGGCCGGCGCTGGTGGCGGCGGCGGCCGACGCGCCCACGCGCGTGACCTGCCGGCTCGGCGACGGCGGCGAGGCCTGGGTCGACGTCGGGCTCGACGGCGGCGTCGCGGTCGAGCTGGCGCTCGGTGCCGAGGCGGTGCGAGCCCGCACCGAGGTCGTCGACGAGGCCCAGCTCGAGCAGCGGTCGCGTATGCTCGACAGCGACGACGCCGAGGGCAGCGACGGCGACGGCGACGACCACGGTGACGGCGACATCGATGGCGGGGACGCCAGCGGCCCGGTCGATGCCGGCGTCGGCGACGCGCGGTGATCATGGCGGCGCGCTACCATCGCTCCATGTTCTCTCGTCCTCGCGCGGTCATCGGTCTGACCGCTCTGGCAGCTGTCGCCGGCGCCGCGATCGTCGCCCTGGCGGCCTGCCCGTCGAAGAAGCCGCCGCCGCCGCCCCACGGTCCGGTCAAGCCACGCACCGGCACCATCACCCTGACCGTGATCGGCACCAACGACCTGCACGGCTCGGTCGAGAGGCTGCCCATCCTGGCCGGCTACGTCGCCAACGTGCGCGCCGCCCGCGCCGCCGATGGTGGCGAGGTGCTGCTGGTCGACGCCGGCGACATGTTCCAGGGCACGCTCGCGTCCAACCTCACCGAAGGTGCGCCGGTGGTGGCGGCCTACAACCTGATCGGCTACGACGCCGCCGCGATCGGCAACCACGAGTTCGACTTCGGGCCGGCCGGCCCCGCCGCTACCGCCCAGAAGCCCGGCGAGGATCCCCGCGGCGCTCTGCGGGCCCGGGCCAGCGAGGCGAAGTTCCCCTTTCTCATGGCCAACGTGCTCGACCGCGACACCGGCAAGCGGCCGGCCTGGTCCAACGTCATGGGCTCGCTGATGATCGAGAAGGGCCCGATCATCGTCGGGGTCATCGGCGTCACCACCGAGGCCACGCCGTTCGCGACCATGCCGGCCAACTTCCTCGGCCTGGAGATGAGCAAGCCGGCCCTGGCCGTCAGCGCCGAGGCCGCCGACCTGCGCAAGCGCGGCGCCCAGGTGGTCGTGGTCGCGGCCCACGTCGGCAGCAAGTGCTCTGACCTCCACGATCCCAACGATCTGTCGTCGTGCGATCAGGAGGAGGAGCTGTTCGAGATGGTGAAGGCGCTGCCGCCGGGCGCGGTCGACGTGATCGTCGCCGGCCACACCCACGCGGCGATGGCCCACCGCATCAACGACATCTCGGTGATCGAGTCGTACGCCAACGGCCGCGCCTTCGGCCGCGTCGATCTGCGCATCAATCCCAGCGGCATCGTCACCAGCGCCGTCATCGCGCAGCCGCGCGATCTGTGCCCGCTCGGCGCCGACGGCGAGCCGGCGCCGGCGGCCACCTGCGCGCCCGGCGAGTACGAGGGCAAGAAGGTCGAGGTGAGCGCCGAGATCGTCTCGCTGATCGCGCCGGCCTCGGTCAAGGCCCGCGAGCTCGAGCAGCGGCCACTGGGCGTCGAGCTCACCGGCGAGATCACCCGCAGCTACGATCAGGAATCGGCGCTGGGCAACCTGTTCACCGATCTGATGCTGGCCGGGGTCGGTGGCGCCGACGTGGCCATGACCAACGGCGGCGGCCTGCGCGCCGACCTGCCGGCGGGCCCGCTCACCTATGGCTCAATCTACCGCGCCATGCCCTTCGACAACCTCTTCGCGGTGGTGACCCTGAACGGTAAGCACCTGCGCAAGCTCGTCGTCAACAACCTGCTCGGCGGGGGCGCCTTCACCTCGTGGGGTGGCATCACGGTCAAGGCCACCTGCAAGGGCGCCACGCTCCAGGTCGTGATCAGGGATCGCGCCGGCAAGATCATCGAGGACGAGCGCACCCTCACGCTCCTGGCCTCGGACTTCCTGGCCTCGGGCGGCACCGGCGCGATCGGCCGGCTCAAGCTCCCCGACGGCTCGGTCGAGATCACCGACGTCCTCATCCGCGACGCCATGGCCGAGGCGCTGACCAAGGCAGGCGGCAAGCTGGTGCCCACGCAGGTCTTCGATCCGGCCAAACCCCGCGTCGCGTACCCCAAGCCGCGCCCGGTCAAGTGCGGGGCCGCCGCCCCAGCGAGCGAAACGAGCGGTCAAGAATGACTCAGGTGTTCAAGGTCTCGCGTGGGGTGCGGGGACAGTCTGTGCCTGCACCCGTCGTAGGATTCGGCGCCGCTAACATCGCCGCGCCGCCACCCTGAGGATCAGCCGGCACCGATGGTCGCGACCCTCACCGCCTGGCTCGGCGGGCTCGGCCCCGCCGGCGCGCTCGATCTCGACGAGCTGTGTGCGTGTTTCCTGCGCGTGTGCCGCCGGCAGGCCGCGGGCCTGCGCGAGGCGCGCTCGGCCGGGCTCGATCGCAGCCTGGCCGGCTGGCGAGCGACGCTGGCCGACGCGTTTCGGCTGGTGCTGCGCACGCCGGTGGCCACGCTCGAGGGCCTGGCCACGCGCACCTCGCTGGAGGTGCTGTGGGAGCGGCTGCACACCGGCCTGCCCGAGCGGCCCGACATCGCCGCCGTGCTGGTGGCACGGGTGTGCGCCGATGCGATCGACGAGGCCGTCGGCCACCGCTTCATCGACTGTTTCCGCCGCCGGGGGCGATGGCGGCTGTCGCCGGGTGATCCGTTCCCGGTGGCCGAGCCGCCGCTGCGCGACGTCTTCGGGCGTCACCTGACCACTCACCCCGACGTGCGCGATCTGCCCATCGATCGCACCGCCCGGCTGGCGCTGGCGCCGCACGCCGACGGGGTCGAGCTCGTGGTCGATCTCGACGCGCCGCTGCCGGTGCCGGCCGAGGGGGCGATCATCGCCGCCTGTCTGCCCCACGCCGCACCCGCGCGCGAGCTCGCCTTCGATCCCGACCCCGACCGCGGCCAGTTCTTCGGCGTGCGTCCGCGCGACGAGGTGGCCGCGATCGCCTCGACCCGCGAGCTGGTGGCGCGCGCGCTCGAGGCCGGCGCCGGCCTGATCGTCTTCCCCGAGCTGTCGGTGACCGCGGCCGGGCTCGACGCGATCGAGGCCATGGTGGCGGGCCGCGACGTGGTGGTGGTCGCCGGCAGCCGCCACGTCATCGTCGATGGCGCGCCCCGCAACGTCGCCACCGTGCTGGCCGGGGGCGAGCGTTATCCCAGCGCCAAGTTCAACCCGTTCGTGCTCGGCGATCTGGTCGAGGGCATCGCCAGCGCGCCGGCGCGGGTGGTCGTGCGCGGCGCCATCGACCGAGCCGGTCGCTACGCCTGGTCGCTGGCGGTGCTCATCTGCAAGGACTTCCTCTCGCCGGGCGCGCACCAGGCGCTGGTCTCGGCGCGGCCGGCGCTGATCGTGGTGCCGGCGCTGACCGAGCGCACCGCCGTGTTCGAGGCCGACGCCGTCGGCCTCACCGGCGCCACCCAGGCCACGTGCGTGATCGTCAACCAGACCGACACCCCGGCGTCGGACGGCGTGCCCCAGACCGGCGCATGGGGGCCCGAGGGGCCGGCGGTGGTGATCGTGACCCGGCCGGTGCCGTGGGCGCTGTCCGAGGTCGTGCGCCGCACCGAGGTGAAGCCGCCGGCGTGCGTGGTCCTGCGCTTGCGGCCGGCGGCGCCGTGACGCTGCTCGAGCTCGTCGTCGACCGCGACGCCGCGGCCCTGCGGCGGCCGCGGCAGGCGCCGGAGCCGTCGCTGGTGTTCGCGCTCGATTCGTCCACGATCGCGCTGGCGATCGGCCGCGCGCAGCACCGGCTCGATCGCACGGTGTTCGCGCTGGTCCCGGCCCGCACCCGCCACCGCATCGAGTCGCAGAGCCCGGCGCCCAAGGTGGTGACGCTGGTCGTGTCGGCCGAGGCCCGTGACGCGGCCCAGCGTGAGTACGCGCCCCACATCGAGGCCGACCGCTTCGACGCGGTGGTGAGCGCGCCGCGCGTGCTGGCCCGCACCCGCTGGGTCGACGAGCTGGTCCAGCGCTACGTCTTCGAGCGCGTGATCTGCGAGCGCCACGACTCGATGGCCAGCCGGTTCCTCGAGATCGAGCTGACCAAGGAGCTCTACTTCCTCGGCGACGAGCATCGCGCCGGCAAGACCCGCGCCCCGGTGGTCGGCGAGGGCACGGCGCTGGTCGAGCGCGCCCGCGCGGCGATCGAGGCGGCGCTGTTCGAGTCGTTCTCGATGGCGGCGCTGGCCCGCACCTGTCACGCCAGCGAGTCGACGCTCCTGCGCGCGTTCCGGCGCGAGCTCGGCGTGACCCCTGGCTCGTACGTACGCGAGCGCCGGCTCGACGAGGCGCTGCAGCTGCTCGAGTCGGGGCGCTACAGCGTCGGCGAGATCGCCGAGCGCGTGGGCTACAATGGCCAGGCCGCGTTCGCCGTGGCGTTCCAGCGCAAGTTCCACGTCGCGCCGTCGAGCGTGCGGCCGCGTCCGTCGGAGGCGCCGCTGGCACCCCACGGCCGACCACCCCGGCGCCGGCGCTGACGGTTGCTCGAAAACACTCGGCGGTGGCGCGACAAGGCCCGCGCCACGGCGGTGTTCAGATGCCGCCATGCGCAGCCTGCTCGTTGCCGTGGCGTTGCTCGCGACCGTCGCCGCCTGCCCGGCGAGCAACGATCCCGCCGGCGATGATGACGATGACCCGCCCGACGCGGAGGTCGTCGGCGACGTCGATGCCGGCGCCGATGCCGGTCCAGCGGCGCGGGTGTGCGACGTGCGCGACTTCGGCGCCATCGGCGATGGCCTGGCCAAGGACACCGCCGCGATCCAGGCGGCGATCGACGCCTGCGCGACCGGCGGCGGCGTGGTCTCGCTCCACCACGGCATCTACTTGTCGGGGACGATCCGGCTGGCCAGCGACATCACCCTCGACATCGCGCCGACGGCGGTGCTGCGCGGCAGCCAGAACATCGCCGACTATCCCGACCTCTTCCCGCCCTTCGAGAACACTCAGCTCGGCAACTGTCGCAAGGCGCTGGTCTACGCCGAGCGCGCCGACCGCATCCGCATCGGCGGCGGCGGCACCGTCGACGGTAACGCCCGCGGCGTGCCCGACTGGAACGGCTTCCGCATCCCCGAGGCGCGCCGGCCCATGGCCATCTTCACCGCCGGGTCGCGCGACGTCGTCGTCGAGGATCTCGCGGTCGACGACGCCGCGACCTGGGCCGTGGTCCACATGGAGGTCGAGGGCCTGGTGATCCGCGACCTCGTCGTCGACTCGAACCTGGGGCCGACCCACGACGGCATCGACATCGTCGACGGTCACGACGTGCTGATCGAGGACGTCACCATCACCAGCGGTGACGACTCGATCTGCCTCAAGAGCGGCAGCGCCACCGGCACCGAGGACGTGATCGTGCGGCGCAGCCACACCAAGCAGTCGGGCGTGGCCAACGGCGTCAAGTTCGGCACCGCCAGCGTCGGTTCGTTCAAGCGCATCCTGATCGAGGACGTGCTGATCGAGCACGCCCAGGCCGCGGCGATGGCGGTCGAGTCGGTGGACGGCGCCGACATCGCCGACGTCACGTTCCGCCGCATCACCGTCCACGACGTGGGCACGCCGTTCTTCGTGCTGCTCGGCAGTCGCGATCGCAACCCGGCCCAGGTCGGCACCATCGCCGGCGTGACCTTCGAGGACATCCGCGGCTCGACCATGCGCTACCCGTGGGGCTCGTTGATCTCGGGCACGCGCATCGGCGACCAGGTCTTCGGCATCTCCGACATTCGCTTCCAGGACCTCGAGCTCACCTTCAAGGGCGCCGGCGCGTCGCCGAACCCGGGGCCGTTCACCGTCGACAGCTTCCCCGAGTACCAGGGCCCGGTGCCGGGTCGTCCCGGCGTGTTCTACAACCGCTACCCCGACGCCAAGTTCATCGCCGGCGTCGACGGGAACGAGAACATCAGCTACCTCGCGCCCGCCCACGCCATTTTCTTGCGCCACGCCACCAACGTCACGTTCGACAACTGCCGCATCCGGGTCAGCGGCGCTGATCCGCGGCCGTGGCTGGCGATCAAGGAGTAGCCCCGTCGGGGCCGAGGTACGGGGTTTGCCAGAATCAACCATTGCGCAACCGTTGCGGCGCCGCTAGCCTGGTAGCAGGCCCATCCGGAGGCCGCCATGGAGCTGGACGAGCTGATCACCTGGTACGCGGACGCCCCGAGCGACGCTCACCGGCTGCGCTCGCTGGCCAGCGCCATGGGCATCGAGCTGACCCGGCGCCGGCTCGATCACCTCGATCAGGTGCTCGGGGCCATGCGGGAGGTGGTGCGGCGACCCGAGCACCGCGATCCCGGTGACGCCCGCTACCAGGCCGGCTACATCGCTGCCCTCGAGGATCTCCTGCGCTCGTTCCAGGCCGAGCTGGGCGAGGAGGCGAGCGAACGCGAGATCCTCCACTACGTCCGCACCGAGCCCTACCGCGGCGCCCTGGCCGCCCTCGCCGACGGCGCGGAGACCGCGACCGAGATCGCGGCGGCGATGGGCAAACACAAGTCGAGTGCGAGCCGGGCGCTGGCCGCGCTGCGCGAAGCCGGGCTGGTCGCGGCGTTCTCGGCGCCCGACGGCAACGAGCGCCTGCGCCCGCACGCGCTCACCCTGCGCGGCCGTCGCCTGGTCGCCGAGCTGCGGGGCGAGCGCAAGCCGCGCGCCGAGGGTAGCCGCTCGAGCTCGGCCGAGAAGGCCGCCGCGCGCAAGAAGACGCCGACCAAAGGCAGCCGCAGCCCGAGCGCGTCAGCCGTCGTCGCGCGGCGCCGCTGACCTCGTGGACGTGGACGTTCAGCGCGTAGGCCGCGCCACCGCCACCGGCAGCTTCTGCGCACGCGAGGCCCGCACCAGCAGGCGCAACACGAAGAACATCGTCACCGCCAGCACCACCCCGGCCACGGCCATGATGCGCCAGCGGTAGGCACCGTGCGTGGCCGGCCGGTTCGAGGTCCAGAACCCGGACGGTCGATTGGACAGCGCCACCGGCGCGCGCATCTTCGAGCCGTCGGCCGGCGGCTGGGCCCACGGCATCACCGGCGTCGGATCGTAGGCGGAGGGTGGCGCCACCGCCGGCGCGGCGCGTTCGTCGCCGGCGCCGTACGGCGACGGCTGGGCGACGGCGACCGTCGTGCCCACCACGAGCGCAGCGACGACGAGGAGGATCAGGCGACCCATGGCCGGGATGTACTCCGGCCCCGCCCGCGGCGCAATGCACAGGTTGTCGCGGGCGGCCCCGATCTGTGGCATCTCAGGGAGTCCCACGTGCGCAAGTACCGCGAACGCCCCCTGGAGCCGGTTGACGAGGATCTCGCCGTCACCACCGGCCCGCGTGGTCCCGACGCCATCGACAGGCTGATCGTCGCCCATGGCGCCGGCGTCGTCTGCGAGATCCTGGCGCCGATGCTCACCGCCGACCGCATGGCGCGCATCGACGAGGTTCTGGCCGCGCGCCTGGCCAGCGTCATCCCCGTGGTCGAGGACGTCTACGATCCGCACAACGGCGCGGCGGTGATCCGCTCGGCCGAGGCGCTCGGTCTCCAGGAGCTGCACGTGCTCGAGACCGGGCTGCGCTTCCAGGCCGCGAGTGGCATCACCCGCGGCTGTCATCGCTGGATGGACCTCCATCGCTGGCGCGATCCGGTCGCCTGCGCCGCGGCCCTGCGCACACGGGGGTTCACGGTCCTGGCCACCACCCCGCGCGGCGCCATCTCGATCGACGAGGTCGACGTCACCAGGCCGGTGGCGGTGGTGATGGGCAACGAGCACGCCGGTCTGCCCGAGGCGACGATCGCGGCGTGCGACGGCGCGGTGGTGCTGCCCATGTTCGGCTTCACCGAGAGCTACAACCTGTCGGTGTCGGCGGCGCTGGTGACCAGTCACCTGGCCGCGCGGAGACGGGCTCACCTCGGTGCCCGCGGCGATCTCGACCCGGACCGCCTCGCCCACCTGCGCGCCCGCTGGTACGCGCTGAAGATCCGGGGCGCGGTCGGGGTGATCGAACGTGCCGTGTCTCGTCGGACACACCGCGATGTGGCACCCGGGCCGCACTCGCCATAACCTCCAGTCGTCACGCATGGCGTCAACCTTGCAGCCCGTTCGCCCCAAGCCCCCAATGAGCACCCGCGACCGGCGCAAGCGTCTGGCGATCAAGATCGCGCTGTGGGGTGCCCTCGGCGTCCTGGTCGCCACCGCGCTGATGGCCGCGACCATCGCGACCGTGTTCTGGTACTACGGCCGCGACGAGAAGCTGCCCAGCATCAACAGCGTCGGCGACTACCACCCCAAGCAGGTCACGGTCCTGCTCGATCGCAACGGCGAGCGCATCGCCGAGATCTTCAGCGAGCGCCGCACCTACGTCGCCTACGAAGAGGTCCCGGCCATCCAGGTCGACGCCTTCGTGGTCGCCGAGGACGCCAGCTTCTGGACCCACGGCGGCATCGACTACCGCGGCATGGCCCGCGCCTTCTTCACCAACCTGCGCTCGGGCAAGACCAAGCAGGGCGCGTCGACCATCACCCAGCAGGTGGTGAAGACCTTCGTGCTGTCGCCCGAGCGTACGTTCAAGCGCAAGATCCAGGAGATCATCCTGGCCCGCCGCCTCGAGAAGAAGCTGTCCAAGAAGGACATCCTCACCCTCTACATGAACCAGATCTACTTCGGGCACGGTCGCTACGGCGTGCAGGAGGCGGCCCGGTACTACTTCGGCAAGGACATCAAGGATGTCACCGTCGGCGAGGCGGCGATGCTGGCCGGCCTGCCCCAGTCGCCGGAGAACATCTCGCCGCGCAAGAACCCGGGCCGGGCCAAGGAGCGGCAGATCTACGTGCTCAACCAGCTGGTCAAGCACAAGAAGATCACCGCCGAGGAGGCCAAGCGCTGGATCGACGCGCCCATCCAGGTGGTGCGCGAGCCCTTCCCGCACCTGGGCGACGCCCCCGAGTGGCTCGAGGGCGTGAAGACCGAGCTGACCGCGACCTACGGCGCCGCCGGCCTCGACACGCTCGGCGCCGACGTGCGCACCACGATGCGCCCCGACGTCCAGATCGCCGCGCGCGACGCCCTGCGCTCGGCGCTGCGCGCGGTCGACGCCCGTCACAAGATCGGCCGGCCCATCCGCAAGGTGCCCGCCGATCGTATCGTGCTCGAGACCGCCAAGCTGGCCCGCAAGCTGGGCGGCGCGCCGAGGCCCGCCGTCCGCTACGAGGCGGTGGTGACCGCGGTGCACGACGCCGACAATGAGCTCGCGGTCGATCTGGGCGGCTGGACCGCGGCGGTGGTGCTGGGCGGCAGCGATGACGAGCGCTTCAACCCGGCCGGCGCCGACGGCAAGCGCAAGCGCGCCGCCGAGCGCTTCGCCGCCGGCGACGTGATCAGGGTGTCACTGCCGCCGCCGCTCGCCGACGGCGACACCGCCAAGACCGCCAAGCACAGCGACCACGTCACGGTGCTGGCCAGCGGCCCCGAGGGAGCGGTGGTGGTGATGGATCCGCACACGCGCGAGGTGTGGGCGATGGTCGGCGGTTTCAACTCGCGCGCCGCCGGCTTCAACCGCGCGACCATGGCGCGGCGCCAGCCCGGCTCGAGCTTCAAGCCGGTGATCTACGCCACCGCGCTGGCCACCGGCCGTTTCACGCCGTCGACGATCGTCAACGACTCGCCCGAGGTCTATGACCTGTGGAAGCCGCAGAACTACAAGAAGGGCGCCTTCGAGGGCCCGGTGCGCCTGCGCCCGGCGCTGGCCAAGTCGGTCAACACCGTCGCCATCAAGGTGCTGCACGACATCGGGCCTGACAACGCCGTCGAGACCGCCAAGCTGCTCGGCATCACCGGTGATCTGCCGCGCACGCTCTCGCTCGCGCTCGGCTCGGGCGAGGTGACGCCGATGGAGATGACCAACGCCTTCGCCACACTCGGCAGCGGCGGCGTGTATCGCGAGCCGCGCTTCGTGGCTCGCATCGACGGCACCGATCGGCCGCCCGGCGCCGAGCGCCAGGTGCTGCCGCCCGAGGTCGCCTACGTGGTCACCGACATGATGCGCTCGGTGGTCGAGGAGGGCACCGCCACCAAGGCCAAGGCGCTCAAGCTGACCCTCGCCGGCAAGACCGGCACCTCGAACGACTCAAAGGACACCTGGTTCGTGGGCATGACCCCCGACGTCGTGGTGGGCGTGTGGGTCGGCTATGACGACAACACGCCGCTCGGCAGCGGCGAGGCCGGCGGCGTGACCGCGCTGCCCGCGTTCATCGACACGATGAAGGTGGTGAACGCCAAGAACCGCGCCTTCCCCAGGCCGGCCAAGGTCACCAGCGTCCGCATCGACAAGGTCACCGGCCTGGTCGCCGCCGACGGCGCGCCCGAGAAGACCACGATGATGGAGGTCTTCGTCGCCGGCACCGAGCCCACCGAGATCGCGCCGCTGCCCGGCGAGATCGACGCCACGACGTTCGTCACCGACGAGTACGGCGACGAGGCGCCGCGTCCCCCCGAAGGAGACGTCGAGGACGGCGCCAGCCCCGTGAGCGACCCGCGGTGACTCGAACCCCGCTGACCGTTGCCTGGTGCCTGGTGCCTGTTGCCTGGTGCCTGGTGCCTGGCGACGTCGCGGCGTCGCGGCCGCCGTCGCCGTTTGTGCCGACGCCCGCGCCCGACGGCGGCGGCGGTCCAGGCGCGTTGTGGCGGGTCGTCGCCGAGGCGTTCGACGCCGCCAGCGCCGAGCGCGAACCGCCGCCGCGGCCGCCGGTGCCGGTGCCGGTGAAGTGGAAGGCGCGTCGGGTCGCGTCGCTGGATCTGGGCGCGCCGCTCCTGGCTCTGGCTGCCGGCGATCTCGACGGCGACAACCAGGCCGAGGTGGTGGCGCTGACCGAGCGCCACGTGGTGGTGCTGCGGCCGGCCGCGCGCGGCCTCGCCGAGGTGGCCCGCGCCGCGCTGCCGTCCGACCCGGCGTCGATCCGTCCGCGTGACGCGGTCGGCACCGTCGTCATCGCCCACGCCGCCGGCGCGCCGTCGGAGATCCGGGCCCGGGCCTCGACCCGCGGCCGCGGCGGGCGCTGGGTGCTCGAAGGCAAGACGCTGCGCGAGGTCGGCTCGGTGCTGGCGTTCCCGCTGTGCGCCGACGTCGCCGCCGACCTGGTGCCGGGGCGCAACTACTTCGCCGGGGGGCCCGGCGGCGCCGATGTGAAAGACCCGTCGATCGGCTTCTATACCGCGCGCTGTCGGGACGACGTCGTCGATCGGGCCGGGCGCGCGCTGCGGGCCCAGGCCACCGTCGAACTCGGCGGCGGCGTGACGGTGGCGCTCGAGACCCGCTGCGCGGCGCGCGATGCGTCGTGCACGCCGCACCGCGAGCTGCGGGTCGAGGGCGTCGGCGTGGCCCTCGAGCTCGACGACGTCGACCACGACGGCACGATCGAGCTGATCACGTCGGGCGCCGGCGCGCCCGGCGACGCCGACGCGGTGGTGGTGTGGAACCTGGGCGAGGGCGGGGTCGGCAAGAAGCCGGTGTTCCGGCGCGGCTTCTCCGGCGGGGTGGTGGGCCTGGTCTCGGGCGACGTCGACGGCGACGGTGATCGTGAGGTGTTCGCGGCCGTACGATTGATGGGCGCCCGCAAGGTGGACATATGGCTGCTCGACTGAGCGGCGCCGCGGTGGTGTGTGCGGTGTGCGCGCTGGGCTCGTTCGTCGGGCCGCGACCGCCGGCGGCGCTGGGCGAGTCACGTCCGCGCTACGGAGGTGGCGCGGTGGGCACGCTGCTCGGCGAGCCGACCACGATCGACCCGGTCGCGGTACGCAGCCACGCCGACGCCGCCGTGGTCGGCCTCCTGTTCGAGACGCTCTACGAGGTCGGCAGCGACGGCGTGGTCTACCCACAGCTGGCCGCGGCCCTGCCCGAGATCGAGCAAGATCGCGCGCGCATCGCGCTGCGGCCCGGCCTGCACTTCCAGGACGGCTCGTCGCTCACCGCCGTCGACGTGGTGGCCACGCTCGCCCGCGTGCGCGCCAGCCAGGCCGCGGGCTGGCTCCTGGTCTCGGTCACCGACGTCACCGTCGACGGCGACGCCGTCGTGCTCACGCTGTCGTCGCCGCGCAAGGACCTGGCCCGCCTGCTGGCCACGCCGTGGACTGCGATCACGCCGCGCGGCCTCGCCCCCAAGAAGGACGGCCCGGTCGGCGCCGGGCCCTTCCGCTTCACCGGCCGCAAGAAGGATCGCCTCGAGCTCGAGTTCTGGGAGGGCCACACCGCCGGTCGGCCGTACCTCGACAAGCTGACCCTGCGCTGGTTCGACGCCGCCGACGACGAGGCCCAGCTCTACGAGACCGGCGGCGCCCACTGGTCCCTGCGCGGCGCCACCCGCTTCGCCGGCGGCAGCCCCAAGCACCCGACCACCGAGCTCGAGAGTCCGGCCACGCTCCTGGTCTTCGTCGGCTTCGGCCAGGCTCACGCCGACGTGCTCGCCGACCTCGATTTCCGCGTCGCCCTCGATCGGGCCCTGGCCCGCGGCGGCCTCGCCACCGTCGGCACTGGCGAGCGCGCGGTTCCCGCCGCCGATCCGGTCCCGGTCGATCTGGGCGGCCCGGCCCTGTCCGCTGCCGCCGCCGATCCGCGCCTGGCCGAGGCCGAGACCGCGCTGGCCCGCGCCGCCGGCCGCGTGCGCTCGCTCAAGAAGGACCGCATCGGCGCGCTGGTCCTCGAGATCCTCGTCGCCGACAGCCGGCCCGACGATCGCGAGGTCGCCTCGCGGGTGGTGCGCGCCCTCGACAAGCTCGGCGCCCGCGCCACCATCACCGCGGTCAGCGCCGGCGACCTGGCCCGCCGGGTGTCGAGCGGGGCCTGCGATCTCTACATCGGCCAGGCCAGCGCCGAGCTGGCCACGCCGGCCATGATCTACGCCCAGGCCTTCGCCTTCGCCGGCGATCGCGCCAGCGCCGACAAGCTGGCCGGCGGCGCGATCACCGGCGTGCACATGCGCGAGACCTTCGCCGCGCGCTTGCCCATCATCCCGCTCTATCATCGGGCCGTGCGCCTCCATCACCGTGCCGACCTGCGCGGTGCCTGGTTCGACGGCAGCGCTCGCCTCGGCGTGGCCGAGCTGTTCGTGTGGCCCTCGCGATGAGGCTGCGCGGCCGGTTCGCCCTCTGGTTCGCGCTGGCGGCCCTGGTGCCGATCGCGGTGGCGGCGCTGGTCACGCGCGAGGTCGTCGCCCGCAGCTTCCGCAACGACTACCTGCGCAGCCGGTCGGCGGCGGAGGCGGCGATGCGCCACGAGCTGACCCGGCGCGAGGCCCAGGTGGTGACCGCGGCCCAGGCCCTGGCCAGCAAGAACCACCCGTTCATCGGCACGCTCTTGAGCGATCTCATCAACGGCAACGGCCAGCTCGACGCCAAGGCCACGCTGCGGCTGCGCGACTGGTCGTCGCAGGAGATGAGCGGGCTCGGCCTCCACGTGCTGACCGTGACCGGCGCCGACGATCGCATCCTCAGCGCCGCCCACGATCGCGGACTGGTCGGCGAGCGAGCCCGCGAGCCGCGCCAGCTCGCCCGTCGCGACGGCGGCGGCGCGGTCTACCGCTTCGAGAAGGTGGTGGGGCCTCGGACCATGGCCAGCATCCTGGTGGTCGAGGCGGCGCGCTCGGCGCGCGACGGCGGGCACGAGGTCCACGTCCTGGTCGGCCGTCAGCTCGACGCCGATCTCGCCGAGAGTGTCCGGCGACCCGGACAGATCGACGCACGCCTGGTGGCGGCTTCGGACGGCCGCGAGCTGATCCCGCCCAGCACGAGCTGGGCCGGGCTGGGCACGCCGCCCTTGCGCATCGCGCTCACCGGGCCGGACGGCGAGGCCGTGGCCTGGCTCGAGGTAGCGGTGTGGGATCGCAACCTGGCCGCGCTGCTCGACGAGGTGACCCTGGTGGCGGCGGTGATGGCGGCGGCCGCGCTGTTCCTCACCATCCTCCTGGGCGCCCTGGTCGCCCGCCGCATCACCCGCGGCCTCGACCTGCTGGTCACCGGCGCCCAGGCCGCTGCCAAGGGCGATCTCGATCACCGCGTGCCCATGACCAGCAAGGACGAGATCGGGCAGGTGGGTCGGGCCTTCAACCTGATGATGGAAGACCTGCGCTCGGCCGGCGAGCGGCTGGTGATCGCCGAGCGCATCGCGGCCTGGCAGGAGATCGCGCGGCGGCTGGCCCACGAGATCAAGAACCCGCTCACGCCGATCCAGATGGCGATGGACACGCTGCGCAAGGTCTGGCGCAAGCAGCACCCGTCGTTCGGCGAGATCCTCGAGGAGTCGACCGCGACCGTGCTCGAAGAGGTCGAGCGGCTCAAGCGCATCGTCAGCGAGTTCTCCGACTTCGCCCGCCTGCCCAAACCGGCGCCCATGCCGACCGACATCAACGAGGTGGTCGCCGGCGCCCTGGCGCTGTACGAGGGCGCCACGCCGGTCGAGCGGCGCCTGGGCGAGGGCCTGCCGACCCTCGAGGTCGACAAGGGCCAGATGACGCAGGTCTTGCTGAACCTGGTCGAGAACGCGCGCGACGCGATCGCCGGACGCGAGGATGGGAAGATCGTGGTGACCACGCGCAAGGGCGAGAACGGCGACCGGGTCGAGCTCACTGTCGAGGACAACGGTCCGGGCGTGCCCAGTGACATCCGCGATCGCGTGTTCACGCCCTACTTCACGACCAAGCAGGGCAAGGGCGGCACCGGGCTGGGCCTGGCGATCGTGCACCGCATCGTGAGCGATCATGGCGGACGCATCATGGTCGGCGAGGTCCCCGGCGGCGGTGGTGCGCGGCTGGTGGTCGAGTTGCCGCTCAAGCCGGGGCAGCTCCTGCTGGCGTCGCGGGTCTAGCGCCGACGCCGGTCAGACAAGAGCCCGAGCGTCCAGGACGGTCTGGCTCCACCGCGCCATCTGACCGCATTGGGTCTGATTGCCCGGCACGCGCCCTGCAATTCGCGACTTCTCACGGAGGCCGCCCATGACCCGCTCACTGAACACGATCACGACCATCTTTGCGCTCTGTATGTCCGCGACCCTCGCCGCCTGTGCCGACCCGGGCGCCGACTGCGCGCCTGAAGACACCGAGTGCCTCTCCGCGGTCTGCGGTGACGGCAACCTCGCCGGGCAGGAGCAGTGCGACGATGGCAACACCACCAACGGCGACGGGTGCGACTCGTTCTGTCGCGAGGTTCCCGTGACGTGCGGCAACGGCGTCGTCGACGAAGCGGCGGGCGAGCAGTGTGACACCGGGACTGAGACCGCCACATGTGACGGCAACTGCACGTCCGTCGTCTGCGGTGACGGATGGCGCAACCCGCTGGTCGAGGGCTGCGACGACGGTAACAGCGCGGGCGGCGATGGCTGCTCGGCGCAGTGCGCCATCGAGCTGCCGTCGGCGTGTGGCGACGGCATCGTCCAGACCCATCTCGGCGAGCAGTGCGACGACGGCGACACCGACAGCGGCGACGGCTGCTCGGCGACCTGCCAGACCGAGAGCGCCGGCACGTGCGGCATCCGCACCCTCGGCTGCGGCGGGCTGGGCCAGAACGGCAACACGGCCTCGCCGATGGCGACCGACGTGATCGACACGTACAGCTGCCTCGTCGACGAGAACAAGAGCGGCGCCGAGGTGGTCTACGAGTGGGTGGCGGATCGCAGTGGTACGGTGAACGTGTGGCTCGAGGGCACGGCCACGCTGGACGTGATCGTCACCGAGGTCCTGCCGGCCTGCGGCCCGGGCGTATGCCTGGCCGCCGGGCGCGCCGGGACGCCGTTCACCGCCGTCAACGGCGCCCGCTACTTGATCATCGTCGACTCGGACGTGAACACCACGGCGCAGTTCCAGGTCGGCCTCGCCTGCCCGCCCTGAGGTTCTCGCTCGACGGCTGCCAGGAGATGCCGGCACCGGCCGGCTGCCGCCTTGAATGAAACTGGCGCTGGAGGTGTAGGCTCGCGTCGTGAAGCGCCTCGATCTCGTCTTCCACGCCGTCACTGCCTCCCTCGCCGTGGCGCTGGTCCTCGGCGCCGCCTGCGGCGGCACGTCGCCGAAACCGGCCCCACCACCCGGCCCACCGGCACCCACCGGCAGCGGCGCGGCGTCGACGACGGCGCCCGCCGACCCGGCGCCGAGCCTGCGGCTGTCGCGCAACGTCGAGCCACTGGCCTATCGCGCGACCGTGCGCGCCGATCCGGCCCAGGAGACGTTTTCCGGATCGATCGCGATCGACGTGCGCATCACCGAGCCCACGGCGACGATCTGGATGCAGGGCCACGAGCTCGAGATCGACGAGGCCTCGGCGCGCTTCGGCGACGAACGGGTCGCGCTCACCGCCGCCAAGCAGGGCGAGGACCTGATCGGCTTCAAGGCCCCGCGCGCGCTCTCGGGCACCTGGATCCTCGAGATCCGGTACCGCGGCAAGCAGGAGACCAAGGGCTCGACCGGATTGTTCCGTCAGCTCGACGAGGGTGACTGGTACGCCTTCACCCAGCTCGAGGCGATCTACGCCCGCCGGGTCTTCCCGTGCTTCGACGAGCCCGATCGCAAGACGCCGTGGACCCTCACCCTCGAGGTGCCGGCGGCGCTCACCGCGATCTCCAACACCCTCCAGGTCGCCGAGGAGCCGGCGGCCGAGGCCGGCTGGAAGCGCGTGTCCTTCGCGCCCACGCGGCCGCTGCCGACGTACCTGGTCGCGTTCGCCATCGGCCCCTTCGAGATCGCGCCTGCCGGCAGCAGCCGCGGCGGCGCGCCCATCCGCATCATCACGCCCCGCGGCAAGTTCGCCCATGCCCGCACCGCGGTCGAGGTCGTGCCCCGGGCCCTGGCGCTACTCGAGGACTACATGGACTTCCCGTACCCGTACGACAAGCTCGACTTCGTGCCCATCCCGGTCACCGTCGGGTTCGGGTGCATGGAGAACCCGGGCATGGTGACGTGCGTCGGCGAGGCCATGCTGTTCGACCCGGCGACCGAGACGCCGTCGGATCGACGCTCGATCGCCGGCGCCGCCGCCCACGAGCTCGCGCACATGTGGTTCGGCAACCTGGTCACCCTGGCCTGGTGGGATGACATCTGGCTCAACGAGGGACTGGCCACGTGGATCGAGTACCGGATCATGCACACGATCGATCCCCGCCCCGATGACGTGTTCTCGGTGATCGACATCCACGAGTGGGCGCTGGGCGCCGACAGCCTGGCCACCGCGCGCGCGGTGCGCCAACCCATCGTCGTCGCCGACGACATCCTCAACGTGTTCGACGGCATCAGCTACGGCAAGGCCGGCGCGGTCATGACCATGTACGAGCGCTGGGTCGGGCCCGAGGCCTTCCAGCGCGGCATCCGCGCCTACCTGAAGGCCCACGCCTTCGGCAACGCCACCACCGCTGATTTCCTCGCCGCGATGAGCAAGGAGGTGGGCAAGGACCTGTCGGGCGCGTCGACCTACCTCGATCAGCCGGGCGCGCCGCTCCTGCGCATCGACCTGCGCTGCGAGGCCGGCAAGCCGCCGACGCTCACCATCGCGCAGTCCCGTTACCTGCCGCCGGGTTCGGCCGTGCCGGCGGTTGCGAGCTCGCCGTGGCAGATCCCGATCTGCGTCGCGCACGACAAGGACGGCAAGCGCGGCGAGACCTGCACGGTGTTGACCGGCGCCACCGCCGAGGTGCCGCTCGACTCGACCACGTGCCCGAAGTGGACGTGGCCGAACGCCGACGGCGTCGGTCACTACCGCGTCAGCATGTCGCCGGCGCTGGTGGCGCAGGCGACCGGCTACGGCTGGTCGCGGATGACGCCGCAGGAGCGCCTGGTGATGGCGTCCGATCTGAGCGCGATGACCCAGGCTGGCGATCTCGACTTCGGCGTCGGCATGAGCTTGGTGCCGCGCCTCATGCGCGAGGGCAACCGGGCCGCCGTCGAGACCGCGGCCGGCTTCGCCAGCCAGCGTCAGCTCGTGCCCGCGGCGCGGATGGCCGCGTTCGACCGGTGGATCGTGAAGCAGTTCGGCGCCGAGGCGCGCCGGCTGGGCTGGCTGCGCAAGGCCGGCGAGCCGCTCGACCTGAACCGGCGCCGCGGCGCGCTGGTGCCCTTGGTGGCCGAGGCCGGCGACCGCAAGCTGCGCGCCGACGCGGTCAAGCTGGCCCGGAACTGGAAGGAGCTCGATCGCGAGGTGCGCGACCGGATCCTGCACGTCGCCGTCGGGGCCGACGGTGCGACCTTCGATCGCCTGCTCGAGGCGGCACTGGTCGAGCAAGCGCGGACCAACCGCGGCACGCTCCACCATGCGCTCACCGGCACCCGCGATCCGGTGCGGGTGGGCAGGGTGCTCGAGCTGCTCCTGGACGATCGCGTCGACGTGCGCGAGGTGATGTGGCTGCCCTACCGGTTCGGGCGCGAGCCCGAGCGCGGGCAGGTCGAGGCGTGGATCCGCGCCCACCTCGCCCGGCTCTCCGATCGCATCCCGGGAGAGGGCGTCACGTCCTCCGGCTCGAACGCCTACGCCGGCATCTTCGCCAACGCCTGCGATCCGGCGCGCCGCGACGAGGTCGCGAGCTTCATCACCGAGCAGTTCGGCAAGACGCCCGGCGGCGCCCGCGAGGTCGCCCAGGCCATCGAGGGCATGGACCAGTGCATCGCCTACCGGGCGAAGATGGGTCCGCAGGTCGAGGCCTGGGCCGCCACGCTACGTTAGCTACAAGGCCGGTCAGATAGGAGCCGGAGCGTCCAGGTCCACGTCCACGTCGACGAGGTCGTCCACGCTCCCAGCGTCCGAGCTCTTCCCGCGAGGAGCGAGGAAGCCCGCGAGCGAGGCGACGGTGGGGCCCCAGGCCCGCAGCGACCGACTGGTCGTGAGGAGCCTGGGGGGACCGGCAACGAAGCTCCCGGGCTCCGCAGCCGTCGCCCCCGCTGAAGCCCCCCCTTGCTAGCCCTGCTTGACCGGCGTCGCCTTCAGCGCCGCCTTGCCGTCCTTCACGTACACGGAGAACTTCACACCGACGCAGCCGGGCTTGGCCATCAGGTCGTCGCGGTTCTTCTTGAGCTTCTCGGAGAACTTGGGGTAGGTCAGGCCGGCGGTGGGCTCGCCGCAGCGCTTCTTGAGCTCGACGAACTCCTGGAAGACGGCGCGGAACGAGGCTTCCTCCTCGGTGCTGCCGACCGCGGGCACCGGCTCCTCCGAGGTGAGCAGGTCGTGCAGGCCGCTGAGGCCGCCCGGCGCGGCCATCACCAGCGCCGGTGAGATCTGCGGGTTCGACATCGACGGCGTCGGCGGCGGGGCAGGTGGCGCGGCCGGTTTGGGGCGTGGCGGCGGCGGCTTCGGGATCGAGCCCGAGCCGCCGGCGCCCGGCGGAGGCGGCGCGTTCACCCGGGCCGGCGCGCCCGACGACAGATCCAGGTCGGGACCGGGCAGAGGCTCGCTGAAGCGGAACTCGGCGGGAGGCGGCGGACGAATGGACTCGGAGCGCGCCGGCAGCGGCGCGCCGAGATCGAGGTTGCCGAGGCCACCTTCGCCTCCTTCGCTCGGTCCGAGGAGCTGATCGAGATCGCGGCGGGCGGCGCGGGCCTCGCGGGCCAGCTTGTCGATCTGGATGTTGATCGAGCGCGCGATCGAGCCGAAACGGCCGCGGTGCTGCTCCTCGGGCAGGCGTTCGACCTGGGCCTTGGCCAGCAGCACCGCGTCGCCGGCGAGCTTGCGCACCGGCCGGTCGGCCTCGAGGATCATGAGGGCGAGGCCGATGCCGAGCGCGCCCACGAAGCCGAGCGCGATCAGCGGCCACGGGAAGTGCGAGAAGGACATGTCGTCCTTGCGCACGGCGTCGAGCGTGGCGCCCATGCCGAGCGCCTTCGAGCGCTCGATGAAGACGGTGAAGAACGCGTCCTGGGACTCGGCCTCGCCGGGCAGGCGCGCGACCACGGCGGTGAACTCGTCCTTGCCCGAGCGGCCGTTGAAGGGCTTGGCCTTGCAGTCGGTGGACGGGTCGTTGCCGCTGGTGGCCAGCTTGCCGTACTCCTCGGCCACCCGATCCATGGTGATCGTCGACGACGTGGCCACGCTCTGGCCGTCGGCGTAGAAGGCGATGTTGGCCCCCAGCGGCCGCATCAAGTCCTCGGCGTACTCCTTGGTGATGCGGTTGCCGACCACCACGGCGCCGACGTAGGTCGGGCCCTTGATCACCGGCGACGCGGCGACGCGGAACAGCCGGCTGTCGGAGTACCAGAGATCGTCGCGCAGGTAGCCGGCGAGGGCGTCGTCGACCAGCCAGCGGCCGGCGATGGTGTCGCCGAACTCGGCCTCGTCGATGCCGGATCGCGCCACCACGCGGCCGCGCCGGTCGATGAGGATGGCGAAGTCGGGGCGCGTGCCCTGGACCTCGGCGATGGTATCGGCCGCCAGCTCGCGGGTCTGCTTGGCGCGGACCTCGTCGAGGGTGTCGGTTCCGCTCGCGGCCTCGAGCGCGGTGACCACGCCGCCCTGGCGGGCGAAGGCGCCGGCGACCTCGACCTGGACGCGCGCGCTGTCGCGCATCTGGATGCCGACGACGTCGCAGGCGACCACCAGGCGCTGGCGCTCCTCGTCGACGCGAGCGCGCTGGGCCGGACGTGGCAGGAGGAGCGCCACGGTGATGGCCACCGCGGCGGCGGCGGCCACGATGAACAGCCAGATCTTGGACCAGAACACGGCGGCGCCTACTTCTTGTCCGACTTCACCGGCCATCTGGCCGGCAGCTTGAGGGTGAGCTCGAGACGCTTCTCACCGACGGTGATCTTGTCGTCGGGACGATCGAGCCAGCCGGTGTCGTACCAGACCTTCACCACCCAGTCGCCCTCGGGGACGTTGGCGATCTCGAACTCGCCCTTGGCGGTGGGCGTGGTGAAGAACGGTGAGGCCATGACCACGACCCGGCCGCGCAGGTGGGGCGCGCTCTCGTCGGTGATCTGGATCGCCCCCGGCTCCTTGCCGGGGATGAACGCCATCTCGGCCGTGGGATTGAGCGGCTTCTTGATGAGCAGATCGGGCTTGCCGGGCGCGACCAGGACCGGCGACGAGCGGCCCTTGTTGCGGATGAGCACCTCGCCACCGATGCGCACCGGCAGGACCGGTCTGGCGAACGACTCGCCGAGCAGGTCCCAGATCACCGCGGCCGGGGGCGGAGGCGGAAACGTGGTGGTCGGCGCCGGCTCGAGCGCGATGATGATGAGCGGGAGCGGATCGACCTGTCGCACCGGCGCGAGCGGGTTGGGCGTGCGGTCGATGAACGCCTTGCCGCGGACCGGCGGACGATCGGGAGCTCCCGGTGGGAGCTCGAGCTTTCCCGACACGGGCCCGGCGACAGCCGGAGAGGCCATGACGAGCACGGCAGCGGCGCAGAGCGAGCGCAGGTGCATACCCTCGACATCGAGCGTAGCCGTGCGCTCGGCGACGGCACAAGGGCGCCCGGCCGGTTACTTGGGGCCGGCCGGCCGGCGTAGCTCTCCGGCCGCGAGCGCGAGGTGGGCAAAGGCGGCCACCACCAGCGCGTGGTCGATGCGACCGTCTCGCAGCATCCGGGTGGCCTCGTCGAGTGGCACGGTGAACGTGGTGATGACCTCGCCCGGATCCATCGAGCACGCCTCGGTCGGTGTGGCGTCGAGGGCGAGCCAGGTGAAGAGTCGGTTTCCGTGGATGGCGGGGTTGGGCTCGACGGTGCCGACATGTCGCCACACGGGGGCGGTGTACCCGGTCTCCTCGGCCAGCTCGCGGCGGGCGGCGGCGCCGTGTTCCTCGCCGGGATCGACCATGCCGCCGGGGATCTCGACGTGCACTCGATCGGCGCCATGCCGGTACTGGCGGATGAGCACGACCTCGTCGGCCGGCGTGAGCGCCACGACGTTGACCCAGTCGGGCGTGTCGAGCACCGTGAAGTCGCGCTCGGCTCCGGTGCGGGGATGGGCGGCGCGTACCGCCGTCGAGCGGAAGATGCGGTAGTCGTGGACCGTGGTGCGGCCGAGGACACGCCAGCGCAGCTCGTCGTCGTCGTCGCGGTCGTCGGCCATGGGGCCAGGTTACGCGTACAGCGGCATCGCGTCGATGAAGGGGGTGGTGCACGGCGGCCCGTCGGCCCACAGGAGGGTGGTGACGCCGGCAGCGCCGATGGCGGCAATGGTGGCCGAGCGGGTGCCGTAGATCGGCGTGTGGATGCAGAGCGCCTGCAGCGCGGCCGCCAGCGCCGGCGGCACCGGTGAGCCGGCGGGCAGCGGCGGGATGCGCGCGGGCGGCGGCGTGGCGTGGTCGCCGAGGATGTCGGGCAGCGCGGCGCGCAGCCGCGGCCACGGTGCGCCGAGGTGCTGCGCCAGCCGGGCGGCGGCGTGATCGGCCTTGGGGAAGTCGGGCGAGCCCAGCCGATCGTTGGTGAGCACGTGGGCACCGGCGGCGAGCGCGTGGAGCTCGACGGTGCCGGCGCGCCGCACGTACGCGACATCGGCGCCGCTGGCGTCGCCGAACAGGAGGTTCGAGCTGGCGTACTGCGTGGCGTCGATGGCGCCGGCGAAGTGACGCATGGCGGCGCGGTCGGGCAGGGCGACCAGCGCCCGCACCAGCTCGCCGCGGCTCCTCGGCGCCGGCGTGGCCGCGTGCTCGCGCTGGTTGGTGACGCCGGCGAAGCGGCCGTCGCGGGTGATGGCGAGCCAGGATCCGTTCGAGCGCAGATCGAGGCCGCCGACGATGCCGGGCGCGAGCACGACCGGTGCCCGCGCCGGTCGGTCGTACATCTCGTCGCGGTTGGCGGCGAGGACGACGGGGACGTCAGGGACGACCGACAGCAGAGCGATCAGCGTGCACATTCATAGCGATTCGGCGCGGACGTGCAGCTGGAAGGCGCCTGCGCTGGCGGCGGCGTCCTTCTGGCATTGCGCGGCCCATGCCTCGCAGGTCTCGTCGCTCACGCCGCCGCCGAGGTCGACCCAGATCTTGATCTCGGCGTAGTCGTCGCCCGACGGGTGAACCCGGATCTCTTTTGCCTTCTTGCCGCCGTGGCCGACGTAGGCGGCCAGGAACTCCTCGACCTTCTGCGCGGCCTGGTTGATGTCCATGGGGCCGATGGTAGCAAATCACCGCCGTGGTAACGTGACCTGGTCATGGCGAGCGACCCCAAGGAGAAGCTCGAGGCGTCCCATACCGAGGAGACCGAGTCGGAGTCGCGCGAGGTGTACCTGCGCGAGGGTCGGACCCTTTCGGTGTCGAACCACAACGGCGAGGACCTGGTCGAGATCCGCAGCTCCTCGGGCATGGTCGAGGTCCGCATCCGCCTGACCGAGCAGGGGCCGGTCTTGCAGATGCAGAGCGCGCGCCTCCAGCTCCGCGCCACCGAGGCGGTCGAGGTCGAGGCGCCGCAGTTCACCGTGCGCACCGAGGAGTCGATCACCCTGGCCACCAAGGGCGACGTCAAGGTCGAGGCCGAGGGCGAGGTCGACATCGACGGCGAGAAGATCCACCTGAACTGAGCGGTCCGTGTACGCGGTCAAGGAGATCTACTTCACGCTGCAGGGCGAGGGCGCCCAGACCGGACGCGCCGCGGTCTTCCTGCGCTTTACCGGATGCAACCTCTGGTCGGGGCGCGCCGTCGATCGCGGGCACGGCGCTGGCGGCTGCTCGGCCTGGTGCGACACCGACTTCGTCGGCACCGACGGTCCGGGCGGCGGACGTTTCGCCGACGCCGCCGCGCTCGCAGCCGCGGTCACCGCGGCGTGGCCGGCGTCCGCGGGCGCCACGCCTCTGGTGGTCTGCACCGGCTGCGAGCCGCTGCTCCAGCTCGACCCCGCCGCCTGCGAGGCGCTTCACGCCGCCGGCTTCACCATCGCCATCGAGACCAACGGCACCCTCGCGGTGCCCGCCGGCGTCGACTGGGTCTGCGTGTCGCCCAAGGCGCGCGCCCCGCTCGTCGTCAGCGGCGGCGACGAGCTCAAGCTGGTCTACCCGCAACCCGAGGTCCCGCCCGAAACCGTCGCCGGCCTCGCCTTCCGCCACTTCTTCCTCCAGCCCCTCGATGGCCCCGACGCCGCCGCCCACACCGCGGCCTGCGTCGCCTATTGCCTCGCCCATCCGCAGTGGCGGCTGTCGCTGCAGACCCACAAGCTCCTCCAGATCCGCTAGCGTCCCCACGTGGGACAAGAGGCCGACGCGCCCGGCGGAACCCTCACGGCGGACGCCCACGCCGAGGGCAGCGGTGCGACCGCGCCCGGCCACCGCAACGCGCGCGACGTCGAGGCGGGGCTCGGTGACACCGCCCTCGCCGCCGGGCCAGCCGATGTCACCGACGACGCCGGGGCCAGCGTCGACGACGGGCCTCGGGCCCGCGCGCGCGGCAGCCAGATCGATCGCTTCGTGGTCCTCGATCGGCTCGGCGCCGGCGGCATGGGCGAGGTGGTGTCGGCCTACGATCCGCGCCTCGACCGCAAGGTCGCGATCAAGCTCCTGCACCCGAGCCGGGCCGGCGACGGCCGCGGCGAACATGCCCGGGCCCGGATGCTGCGCGAGGCCCAGGCCATGGCCAAGCTGCGCCATCCCAACGTGGTCGCCATCTACGACGTCGGCGAACACGACGGCGACATCTACGTGGCCATGGAGTTCGTCGACGGCGGCACGCTGCGCGGCTGGCTCGAGACCCACGCGCCGCTCGCCACCGACGAGCCGCTGACGCGGTGGCGGCTGGTCGCCGACAAGTACCTGAGCGCGGCCCACGGGCTCGAGGCCGCCCACGCCGCCGGCATCGTCCACCGCGACTTCAAGCCCGAGAACGTCCTCATCGACAAGCACGGTCGCCCGCAGGTGACCGACTTCGGTCTGGCCGGCCTCGTCGACGAGGTGGTGACCGACCTGCCGCAAGATTCGCTGGTGCCGCAGCAGCCGGTGCTGGCGCTCACCCAGACCGGGATGATCATGGGCACGCCGCGCTACATGGCGCCGGAGCAGCACCGCGGCGAGCGGACCGACGAACGCACCGACCAGTTCGCGCTGTGCGTGGCGCTGTGGGAGGCCGGCTTCGGCGAGCGCCCCTTCGCGGGCGAGACCCTGGCCGGACTCGCCGACCGGGTGCGCTCGGGGCGCCTGACCGAACCCCAGCACCCCGAACGCGTGCCGCGCGACGCCCGCGCCGCGCTCGAGCGTGGCCTCCGCCCCGAGCCCGGTGATCGCTTCCCGTCGATCGCCGCGCTGCGGGAGGCGCTGACGCCGCCACCGGCGGCACGGCCTCGCCGCTGGCTGCTGGCCGCGGTGATGGCCGTGGTCGCCGCCCTCGCGCTCGCGGCCCTGGTGCTGGCCCGGGCCGGCGACGACGACGTGGCCGCCGCGTCCCGGCGGGCGGTGCTCCGATCAAAGCAGGAGCAGCAGGCGTTCCTCGACCAGGCGCGCGCCTGCGACTGCGCGATCATCACGCTCGATGCATCGGCCCTCGGTGAGGGCTCGTGGGACCACACGCTCCGGCTGATCCCGGGCGGCGCGGTCGATCGCCCGTGGGCACCGGGGCCGTCGTTCGATCCTCCGCGCCAGGCCTCGGCGTCGAGCGCGGACGTCCAGATCCTGGTGCCGCGCGGGCGCTACGTCCTCGAGTACGGCCCGCCCGGCGAGCCGACCTGGCTCGCGTTCTCGACGCAGGGCTTCGGCGTGGACCGGCGGCTGACCTTGCCGGCGCCGGTCCAGGTCGACGGCTTCACCTTCATCGCCGGGGGCGAGGTCGTGATCGGCGAGACCGGCGCCGGCCACGACGACCACGGTCCCGCCGCCACCCTCGAGCTGGCGCCGTACCTGATCGCGAACCGTGAGAGCGTGCGTGCGGCGCCGGAGGGATTCGCGGCGCCCGGGCTCTTCACCGCGGCCTCAGCCGAGCGCTTCGCCGAGCTCGCCGGCGCGCGTCTGCCCACCGCCGCCGAGTGGGAGTGGGCGGCGCGGCTCGGTGTCGGCGAGGGCCTCGACGCGCCCGACTGGGAGTGGACGGCCTCGCGCCATCTCGGGTATCCGTACGCCGACGACGGCCGTGACTACGTCCCTGCCGGCGCGGTGACCCGGGAGGCGCGCGGTGGCTGCGCCGGCGAGGAGTGCAAGCGTCGGCCCACGAACCGGCTCAAGGCCCATGCCGTTGGCGGTGCCCAGCTCCGTCTCGCCCGCGACGCGGGGCCGTCCGCCACTGGCCAGGGCCAGCGGTTGCCGGTCGAGCTCACCGAACACGCCCGGCCGTCGAAGCCGGTCACGGTCACGATCGACGGCGTGGCCACGACCCAGACCGACGATGGGACCGACTGGCTGCTCGCCGACGAGCAACGTGCCCTGCTCCAGCGGTTCCTCCACCGGTGGAGGCCGTACATGGGTGAGGTCTTCTTCGAGCTTCGTGGCCAGCACTGCGACAACCTCCGCGGTGGGCTCAATGATGAGGGTGTCGCCGACGACTCGATCCGCTTCGGGTCCCCGAGCGAGATCCCGAACTCGCGTTGTGACGTCCTCGTGCGCACCGGCGATCGCGACGCCGAGGGATTGCGCCCTCATCGCAGCGTCATCATGACCTCCTCGATCGAGATCCTCTTCCCCGTTCGCTTCGAGGGCACCGAGCTGGTCGAAGGCCGCGAGACGATCGCAGCGGTCGCCACGACGTTGGTCGGCAACCCTACCATCCGACGCATGGCCGTCCTGGTCGCGCCGGCCGATCGGCGGCGTCCCGGCGGCGCCCTCGATCTCCAGCGCGGCAACCTGGTGGTCGATCTCCTCGTCGCCGGCGGCGTCGATCGAAGCCGGCTGGTCCTCACCAGCGAACCGACCGTCCAGGCCGAGCCCTGTCACATCGACGAGCGCGCGCGGACCGCGGGTCGCGCCGCCTCCGAGCTCGGCCGGGGCCTCGCGCCGTGCGATGGCGCGTTCATCGCGCTGCCGAAGATGTCGGCCAGCACCGACGACGTCTCGTTCCTCATCCTCGAGCGCTACTGAGCCGCGAGACGACTCAGAAGCTGCCGCGTGCGACCAGGCCCACGTGATCCTGTGTCACCGTCGGTGCCACGGCCAGGGCGCGGATCCGGGCGTTGTGCGGGCGGACCGATGCCGGCGCGCGCACGATGTCGTCCACGGTCCCGAAGGCCATCGCGGCGATGCCGGCGGAGATGAGCGCGGTCGACAGCGCCGGCCGATCGCACGGCCCGCTGAACAGCGGGCAGCTCATGGCGTGCCCCAGGCCGGCGAGCGTGGCGACGCCACCGAGCGTGCGGGCCGCGAACCCGCGCGTGAAGGCCTGGCCGGCGTAGAGATGACCGGCGCTGGGCCCGAAATACGCGCCCAACATGCCGACGGTTCCGACCACGTGATGGTCACCCCCGATGGCGAGGCCGAGCGCGGCCCACGAGACCGCGGTCGTGCCCAGCGACAGCGTCATGGCCGTGGCCGGCGACTTGAGACCGTCGGGCTCGTTGGGATCGATGATCGTCTCCGCCGAGGCGGGCGCGATGCCGATCGTGGTGACGAGCGCGACAGCGACGGAGCTCAGGTACCGCATGACCGCCGTGAATGCACACCGCGCACCAAGGGCCAGGCGCGCTCACGGCGGGGCGTTGGTGGCTCGGCCGGGGCTGAGCTGTCGAGCCCATGACGGGGGGTGTCAGGGATACGGCAGCGGCATCGGACGCATGGACGGGTGGCCCGCGTATGATGGCCGTCACGTCAGACGGTACCGGCGAAACAACCGCCCGCACGCTGGCGTCTACCGGAAGCGAGCTCATGCACACACCCTGGCTTCGTCGCGTCTTCCTCCTCACCGTCCTCGTTGTCCTCGTCGCCGCGGGCGCGTGCGGCGGCGGCAACAAGTCGGCCACGACCGTTGGCGGCACCGCGGCGCCTGCCGGTTCGCTCGCAGCGTCGCTCGAGGCCGAGCTCGGCGTCCCGGTCGCGATCGTGCCGGCCAAGGCCGGGCTGCTGGCGGTGTCCGCCGATGGCGCCCGCCAGCGCACGCTGGTGCCGGCGCCGGTCGACTGGGCGCTCGTCGACAACCGCGCCGGCGTGGTCTGGTTCGGCACCCGCGACGCCATCCGCCTGCTCGATCTGAGCCTGCCGGCGCCGGCGCCCGAAGACATCGTCACCGAGCTGCCCACCGAGGTCATGGAGGGCGCGCCCGGCATCGTCATCGACTACGGCGCGAGCGGCGTGGAGCTCGCCATCGGCCATCCCGGCTACCACCGCATCATCCTCACGCTCGGCGACGCGCCGGCGCTCGCCGGCGACTCCGGCGCCTGGACCGACGACGAGGAGTTCCCGCAGGCGGTCGCGGCCCGCTCGCTCAGCCCCGCCACCCGCACCCGGCTGATCGAGCTGTGGCGCCGCGGCGAGGGCCGCGCGCTCGCGCTGGACGCGCCCGCGACCACGCCGAACAAGGTCGCCGGCGTCGATCCGGCCAACTGCCCGGACGACGAGAGCATGTGCGGCGAGGCCAGCGCCATCCCCGGCACCACGCTCGTGCGCGTGATCGTCAGCTTCTCGTGCGGCGACGCCTGCCACCCCGAGTACCGGGTCTACGATCCGGCCACCAAGCAGTTCATCGACGCGCCGTGGACCGCGAGCCTGCAGATGGCCTGGCTGTCCGCCGACGGCCGCGCCGTCGTGCGCGACGGCGCCATCACCCGCCTCGACGCCACCGGCACCGTCTTCGCCGCCACCGAAGGCGTCGAGGGCGGCGGCTGGCTCGGCCCGAGCTGGTACGTCCCGTTCTGACTGGGGACAGGTTCATGGCGGACCTTAGAAACCGATAACTTGCACGATCTCAGGCGCTTCTGCGGACACTTTTCGGACGTTCCGTGCGGAAACCGGGAAGCGCGGGCCACCCAACCTGCGTACGGTGGACTTGTGTAGCTCGTAGAACCACTCAGTTCCTTGTCGATCATGACGTCGAACTCAAGAGTATAGGCCGCCCAATTTGCCCCCCACGAGCTAATCGTCGCATGTGGGTCACCCTCCACTCGGGCCCCAGAGCCATTGACTGCCAGCGCTCCCGAACGGATCTGCGCAGGGACGCCGGAGCCGGGGAGGATCGGTCCGCTATCTGTGGGCACGGTTCCTCGCCGGTACCGAGACGCCAGCGGTGAATCCGATCCTCGCCGCTGCGTTTCCCGAGGAGGCTCTCGTCGACGACATCGACGCGGCGCACACGATGGCAACGGATCTCATCCGGGAGGCCGTGCGCGACTGCCGCGCCACCATCCCGTACGGCGCCAAGGTCGAGCTCCGGGTTGGCCTCTTCACGCACGCTCTCGTGTACCCGTTCGCCAACGTAGTGCTGTTTCAATGCTGGACCACCACCGACGAGTTTCTCGTGCTCTGCGTGTGGCTCGACGCATGCACCGTCTCGAACCTCCAAAACGTTATCCTAACGCTCGAACACCACGAGCGCATCAAGCGCATGGACGCGACGCTCGCTGTGATGCTCGCGGCGATCGTTCGGGACTTCTCGGTCACGGAACACCGCGAGCGCGTCTTCGCGACGCGTACAGAGCGAGCGTCGCCAGCGCGCGCCTCCAAGTCAGGCTCGGACGCTACGCCCGCGATCGTGTATCTGCCGCGCGTGCGCTATGCACGCGCACCTGACGTGGTACGCGGCAACCGCGAGCTGCGTCTCGTCGAGCGTCGGATTCACGATGTCGCCTCGCACCTCCGCCGCAGCGTCCATGCGTCGTCCGAGCAACTCGCGCTCGCGGCGATCTACGGCATGACCGTGCCGGACGGCGTTACGTTCGTTCGCGCCCACCGACGCGGCGAGAAGGATCGCGAAGTGGTCTATCGCAGCCGCTCGGCGATGCAGGCGCTCTTTGCGCCGCTCGACACCACGGATGAACACGCCACCGCGGATGAACACGTCACGTCGAGCTGGTTCTGGTTCGAGGATTCTGTGCGCGCCCACCTCGAAGCCGCGCATCTCTCGATCGAGCGCTTGACGCCGTTCCTCAACGGCGTCGAGATCCTCGCCGCGCCCGAACGTGGCGAGGGCGTGTGCCTGCTACATGCTCTCGATCTCGACCGAGTGGTCCGAGCGCATGTCGACGCGCTCGATCGGCGACGCGCCGAGGCACCGCCCAACGTGCAGGTGCGCGCGCTTCTCCTGACACGCGGTGTGGTGTCGACCTCCGCGCGCGCGCGCGCCGCCGAGGTCGGGATCGAGGTCAGCAACGGCATCGGCAGGTCACCGTCACGTTGATCGATGGCCCCGCCGGATCGTACGTGCGCCGTCGCCCCACGATGCGCGCCTCTCGTGCGACCCTTGAGTTGGTCGCTCGGAGCGAGCGGATCCTTTCCTGGCTTATGGCGCGACCGGCCGGCGACACCTCGGCGAGTTGCTCGACATTCCCCTCGGCTCGCACGATCGCCGATGCCGTTCCGAGGGCCGCCGCTGCGCTACGTGATACCGTCCCCGCGCGAGGAGTCACATGAGCAACGAATCCGAGCGCACGACGGCGCTCAGCACGATCACACGTATGGCGGCAACGGCCTGCCAGAACACGTTCGATACGACGGCGCTCGCCCTGACGGACATGGAGCAGGCGAACATCGCCTATGGACGCAACTACGTGCGCCTCGAACTCGCCGCGTCGGATTTTCTGCCGCGGACCGTCGCGGGGCGTGCGACGCCGACTCGCGGCTCTACCGCGGCCGTCGACCCCCCACCAGCACGCATCGGCATCGACACAGCGGCGCGCCGGGTCGAGCGCGCTCGCAGTGCGGGTCTCGGACGACTACTCGCGACCGACGGTTTCGTCGCCCGCGATCCTGCGGAACGCCCGCGCCCCATCGAACGCCGCCCGATAGACGACGATCCGGAAACCCGAGATCCGGGCGACGAGCCGGAACGTCCTCGCCTACCCGTGCTCAAGGCGACGTCGCTCGGCATGCGTGTTCTCGTTGGCTGGGTGCCGGTCCCGCCGGACGGCGTCGAGGTCGAGCCACCGCCCGCGGTCCCGTCGGCGTTGTACGTCGTGCAGCGATTCCGCCTCGCCTCGTACGCCCGAGGCTTCGGCCTCGGCGACCATCTCTACTCGTTCACGCTCTTCCCCGAGGAGGAAGTCGAGATCGAGATCAAGACCTGGAAAAGCCGCGAGCAGGTGGACAAGACCGGCTCAAGCATCTTCGACGGGCAGTCGGATACGGCCGAGAGTTCGTTTGAAGAGGCGATGCAGCAGGAGAACGCGACTACGTCGAAGCGAGACAAGTCGTTCGAGGCACATGTCGAAGCGAGCGGCGAAGCCGGCTGGGGTTGGGGCAGCGCCTCGGTCCAGGCTGGCGCCAAGACGGCATCTGCCGAGTCCACCGAGCAATTCGCGAAGAACGTCGGCAGTGCGACGCAGAAGGTCGCCAACAAGGCGAACCGTGAGCGCAAGGTCGAGGTAACGCAGTCGAGTGAGGTCAAGACGACCGAAGGAGAGGAGACGCGGACCAAGCGCAAGGTCCGCAACATCAACAAGTGCAACACCCTCAACTTCAATTACTTCCAACTGGTGAGGAAGTACGAGACGCGGCTCGAACTCTACGACATCAAGCTGAGGTACTCGTCAGGTGTTCCCTTCTTCGATGAAGACGAGGGCGCGTGGCACTACGAGGCCGAGGAGGCTTCGTTGCGGGAGATCGATAGTCTCTTCACCCGCGTGTTAGCGCCGGGCGCGATCCCGCTCGTCAAGCAAGCCGTCTTCCGGATCCTTGGGCCAGGCGGCGCTGACGACGAAGGTCTCGACATCCTTACCGCAGCGTCCACCGCCGACCGGATGCGCCTCGACGTCGTTCCGTTAGCCGAGCAGATCGCTTGGGAGGAAGCGCCGCCAATCACAACGTGCCGCCGCCACCCCGACCGCGAGCCAAGGTTCCTCGCTTGATGAGTCGCGAGGAGCGGGTCATCGCTACGAACGCGATCTACGCCGACGCCATGATGGGCAAGTGTCCCGCAGCCGACGATTTCATCCTCGACAGCCGCGTGTTGGAGGTGGAGTCTCAGCAACTTCAGAACCGGACCCGCGAGATCGCGGTCGAGCGCGCACGAGCGGAGCTTGAGCACTACCGATCCGATCCGGTCGCGCGGCGCGTCGTGCGGCTGGAGGGCCTACCGGAGCGCGCCACGGTTCACCTTCATCTCGACGAGCGTGGCGAGCCGACGGCGATTGCGACACCGACGACGCACGAGGACACCTAAGTGGGCAACGGCGATCCGAAGACGAGCATCACCGACATGAAGCTGCACGCTGGAGGCGTGCTCGGTGAACTCGTCTACGAAGTGCGCGAGCAGGTGCTCAATCCCGCCCGGCAAGGAATGCGAGATGCGCTGGCCCTTGGACCGCCGCCGGAACCGCCTGAGCCACCGCCGCCGCCACCACCACCAAAGAACCCGGTTCCTCTCAAGGATCTCGCGTTCGAGCTTCACGTCATCCCGTACCCGGCCGGAGTCGCGGGCGATCGTGTCACGATTCTCGCCGAGGTGTTCTACAAGGGCCTCGGGACCGACGGGAAGCCAGGGAGGTGGCCGTACCCGGATAAGTGGGTCGACATCCTCTTTCAAGAGAAGGTTCACCAGGGCGCCGGTCCATTTCCGATGGAATTGCACGACGTCGGGAAGTACAAGGTCGTGCTACGCGCCATTGCGGATCGGGGACGAACGTTCAAGCTCTCGGACGTAGTCGTCACGTCCGTGTGCGGCGCGCGCCTGCCTTCGGATCCCGACCAGCGCGACCTCGTTTGCTTGCTGTTCAGCGAAGGCGGCTCCATGCAGAAACCACAACTCGATGACCGCGAGCTGCGTGCGGTTGCCTGGACGCTACGGAACCGATTCGATGCGCTTACGAAAGCGAAGGCCGAGAACCACGCGCGCCACTGGAACTTCCTCGCGGGTCGATGGTTCAAGGAGCCGAACCAGAACGTCGGGCTGCCGATAAGCGCACCACTCACTTACCGCAGCATGATGCGGGGTTACAAGCAGTTCACCGGCGTGGTCACGCGCGAGTTCAGTATTTGTGAGGACCCGCTTCGCAAGGTCGAAAGTATCGGCACCTGCAAACGGGTTCAGAAGTGCATCGACACGATCGACGCCGTCATGTCAAAGGGACAGCCTCCCGATCCGTATGAGGGCAGAGGCAACCCCGACTATCCGGGTGTCTTCTACTACAAGGTGAAAGGGAACACGCCGCCGCACGATGGCCCGATGTTGCCTGAGCTGACGGGGCATGATCATCACTTCTATCAAGGATTGGATCCGGAGTTCCGACCGTGAGGATCGCGCTCGTCGCAGGAGTGATCGTGTTCGCAAGCGTAGTAGGTGATGCGCAAGCGGCGTGTCCCGACTACGACGCGGAGCTGGCCAAGCTCGCCCCGCTCATTTCGTTCGAGGACGCGTCTCCGTTCGCCGCGGCACAGGAGCGGGTGGGTGACGCTTGGTTCTGCGCGCACGCCAATGCCAGTCTCGATGAGATCGACGCGTGGCTGGCGTCAGTTCCAACGGGGCCGGCTGGCTCGCGCCGACTGCCCTCCGTGGCCGTTGGGGCCAACCGCGTTCTGATCCTTTGGGGTCGTCAAGATGTCTCGCTCGGGGGACGGGCTGTTAGCTACGCGCGATCAACCGGCGGCGCATGGGAACGTGTTGGTGCCATCCAGCTTGCAGGCCGCCCAGCGATTCTTGGTCGCCTAGGCGATCATGTCGTCGTCGGTGAACATCACGACTCGGGGAGTGTTGATCGCCTCGATGTGCGAGTCCTTCGCGTCACTCCGAACACGCTCGAGGAGACTCAACGCGCGTCCGACTTGTGGGGCGCACGCGTGCTCGTATCGAGCGCCGACCGGCTTCGCATCGAGTTTCAGCGCGTGCCACGATTTGCGATCGATGGATCAAACCGTCGACCCGCGTTCGAGCTGACCTTCAAGAAGCGCGGTCTCAGCGTGTCGTCGAGCGAACGGACGCTCACGCCAGCGCTTGCGCTCTTGAACAAGTTTTGCGGCGCCTCGGGGGACAGCGCGCGACACCGTCTTGTCCGGATCCGCGCACTCGCCGAACGTTTCCCCGCCTGTGATCGCCTGACCGTCACCGGCGTTCGCCGCGCCGGGCGCGCCGAGATTATCACCGTCGATGCTGGGCTGGTGTGCGAGCGTCGTGGCGCGAGCACAGCGCTGCGAGAGGCGTCCGTTCGGGTCGAACGACACCGAGGGCAATACAAGATCGTGGGTTTGACGGCAGCGGGGTGCGACCTCGTGCGAGCCCGCGTTCCTCATGAAGCGTTCTGAACGAGGGCGTTCGACGACCCGTCGTAAGACTCGCGTCGCCAAGGCCCGCGCAGCGTTCATATACCAGGACTCGGGCGGCTGCTGGGTAGCGGCCTGCCAAGGCCGCATCGTAGCGAGCGGCGGAACGATGGAGGACGTCGAGAGCAAAGCGCGGGACCGCGGGTATCGGCCATCGGCCTCGGGCGCTTCTCTATGCTCGTGCGCCATGGACCACGGCACAACCGAGCACGACACCGTCGAAGCCAAGGCGATCACGCGCGAGGCGAGGCTCCGGCGACGCGCTTACGGCGCGGCCGGTTCGGTCGGCGGCGGCTCCCGCACAGCCGAGGGATTCCGAGGCGCCGAGCAACGCCGCGACGGCGCGCGCGCGGGACGGCCGAGGAGGAGCACGGCCTCGCGGCTCACGTTCGGCGAGAGATCGGCGCTAGCGGGCGCTTAGCGGGCGCTAG
>SXJR01000519.1 GCA_005779305.1 Myxococcales bacterium | reverse complement strand
CCACCGGCGCCAGGCAGTCGGTGGTGCAGGACGCGTTGGAGATGACGTGGTGCTCGGCCGGCTTGTAGGTCTCGAGATTGATGCCGCAGCAGAGCGTGACGTCGGGATCCTTGGCCGGGGCGCTGATCAGCACCTTGCGGGCCGCGCTCAGGTGTTTGCCGGCGCCGGCCTTGTCGACGAACTTGCCGGTCGACTCGATCACGATGTCGACGCCGTGATCCTTCCACGGGATCTCGGCCGGGTCCTTCTTGGCGCTGATGACGACCTTGTCGCCGTTGATGACGATGGATCCCTCGCCGGCCTCGACCGTGCCTGGGTACTTGCCGTGGATCGAGTCGTACTTGAGCAGGTGCGCCAGCGTGGCGACGTCGGTGAGGTCGTTGATGAGGACGAGGTCGAACGCGTCCTTGGCGTCCGCGAGACAGCGGACGAAGCCGCGACCGATGCGTCCGAAACCGTTGATGCCGAGCCGAACCTTCGCCATGTCATTTCTCCGTGATGTGAGGCGCGCGCAACGTACTTCGTCACTCCGAAAACGGCAACGACCCGGGCGCTGCCCAGGTCGTACGTCCGAACTCGATTCGGTGTTGGTTTGGCTAGCGGACGGCAGCCACCGGTGGCGGCAAGGTCTCGCGCGCGACGTGGTCGCTGGCGATCCCCTTGGTGACTTCGCTGATGAGCTCGGTGGCCAGCGCGACGATCTGCTTGTCGTCGTAGCCCTCCGAGGTCAGCTGCCGATAGAGCGAACGGGCAAGGATCTTCACTGCCTTCTGACGCTCGCTGCTTCCCTGACTCATTGCCATCCCTCGCATGTGGACAACTTGTTGAGCACTACTCGTGCCATCAACTAACTGGTGAGAACTGCTTCGGCAGGGGGTGGCAACTGGCGTCGGGAGCGGCCGATCCAGGCGCCATCACTGCGTAATTACGCGCCATGTGCGAAGCGCACTACGCGCCATTCAGCACGATGGCTGGACCAATCGGAAACCCACGCGATCCGCTGGATACACGTCGCGGAGAGGACGTCGGATGAGCTCGCGGCGCGCTCGCAGCACGCCTACGGACACGGGGTCGCGTTGGGGACGCAGACGTCGCCGCAGGCGCGGGTCCCGTTCGGACAGCAGTAGCCGTTGGAGCAAGACGTGCCGCCTCCGCAGACCTGGCCGCATCCGCCGCAGTTGTTGTTGTCGGTGGACCAGTTGACGCACGCGTTGCTGCACTCCTGCTGGCCAGCGGGACACTGGCGACCGCAACAGCGGAAGCCGGTGTGCGCGAACGTGTACGTCTGCGGCACGACGGTCAGATCGAAGTCGCAGGTCAGGCCGTGCTCGTAGTTGTCGTAGGAGCCGCCGCGGAGCGTGCGCACGCTGACGCCCGAGACCGTGCGCGGATCGTCGACCCACTCCTTCAAGTTGCCCGACTGATCGCGTGACGACGTGCCGGACACGCAGGTCGCCATGGAGCCGGTGGCCACCGCCTGATCGTTGTTGGGGGCGCCAGGGATCGGGTCGTAGTCGCTGCCGTTGCAGTTGTTGGCCACGTAGGTGTTGCCGTACGGGTAGACGAAGTTGGACGCGGATTCGCAGAAGGCGCCCCACTCGTCGCTCTGCACCACGCCAGCGAGGTTTCGGGTGACGCGGCACAGGCGCATGCCGGCGCGGTTGCAGGCGGTGGTCACCTCGGCGAGCGCGCCGCCGGCCCACGGGAGCCTCGCGCTGGGTGTCACCGTCGAGCACGCGCGCGTCTCGATGAAGCCGGCGGTGGCGCTGGTGGCATCGGGGCGGGTCGCCTCGTACTGGTACATCATGACGTTGGTGCCGGCGACCACGACGGGACCGACCAGCGCGTCGCGTACACCGATCAGCCCGCCCGTCGGGTTGTCGTACGGCTCGTCGAGGTGGCCGTCGCAGTCGTTGTCGAGGTTGTCGCAGGTCTCGCTGACGGCGGCGAGGCCGGGGGTGGTGACGTTGCAGCGCAACCCGTTTCCGGCGACGTTGCAGGCCAGAGTGCCGGTGCCGCGGCAGATGCCGAGCTTGCGGGTCGTGCTGAACGTCCCGTCCTCGGCGCAGGCCGTGTTCTTGAGCGGGTAGGCCTCGTCGGTGCCGCCATCGCAGTCGTTGTCGCGGTTGTCGCAGCGCGTCTCCTGGGCCACCGGATCGCCGCCTGACAGCTCGACGTCGGGATCGGTGTAGACGCAGTCCCAACCGAGCGCGGCGGCGCAGGTCGGGGTGGTGCCCGCGCACTCGCCCTGGGGATCGCAGAAGTTGCCGGGGATGAGCAGGCTGGGGTCGAGCTGATCGGTGAGGCCATCGCAGTCGTTGTCGTTGCCGTCGCAGACCTCCTGGCCGGAGTTGGTGCAGAAGTACTCGCAGCCGTCGCTGGCCAGGCCGTTGAGGTTGGTCCAGCCGGCCAGACAGCCGGCGACGGTGCAGCTGCCGCCCGAGCAGCCGGCGATGGCGTTGGGGAGGCTACAGCCCGCGCAGTTGTTGCAGTAGCGGGGGTCGGTCAGCTTGTTGAAGCCGTTGTCGGTGACGCCGTTGCAGTCGTCGTCGAGGTTGTTGCAGCTCTCGGCCGCCGGACCGACGTCGCCGACGCAGTCGATCATGCCGCCGGTGCACGCGGTGGTGCCGGTCGAGCACTCGCCGGTGGCAACACCGCAGCTGACGCCGGCGCCCGGGTTTCCGTCGTTGACGGTGCCGTCGCAGTCATTGTCGAGGCCGTCGCACGCCTCGACGCCGCCGTTGGTGAGCAGGCAGCCGTACTCGCAGCCATCACCGGGGAGACCATTGATGTTGTAGAAGTTCGAGTTGCAGGCGCCGAGCTGGCACATGTTGCCGGCGCACGTGGCGCCGGCGTTGGGGAACGCGCACACGTTGCCGCACATGCCGCAGTTGTTGGGATCGGTCGCGAGGGTGAAGCCCTCGTCGATCAGCCCGTTGCAGTTGTTGTCGGCGCCGTCGCAGGATTCGGCGCCGGTCGGGATGCACTGGTACTCGCAGCCGTCGCCGGGCATGCCGTTGAGGTTGAAGTGGCCGAAGTCGCAGCTCGCGACCGTGCACATGCCGAGCGCGCAGCCCTCGATCGCGAAGGGCAGGTTGCACGCGGTGCAGCCGCCGCAGTGCTGCGGGTCGTTCTGCTTGTCGAAGCCGTCGTCGATCACGCCGTCGCAGTCGTCGTCCTGGTTGTCGCAGGTCTCGGGGGTGCCGCCGACCGCGCCGATGCAGAACAGGACGCCGTTCGAGCACTGCTGGGTGCCAGCCGTACACTCGCCGGTGTCGGTGCCGCACGACGTGCCGCCGCCTGGGTTGCCGTCGTCGACCATGCCGTCGCAGTCGTTGTCGACGCCGTCGCAGGTCTCGACGCCGCCGCCGGTGGGCGTGCACTGGTACTCGCAGCCGGGCACGCCGGGATCGATGTCGACGAAGCCGGGATCGCAGGCCATGACCTCGCACATGCTGTTGGCGCAGCGCTCGCTGGCGTGGAGCAGGTTGCAGACGTTGCCGCAGCTCCCGCAGTTGTTGACGTCGGTGGCGAGGTTGAAGTCCTCGTCCATGCGGGTATCGCAATCGTTGTCGCGGTTGTCGCAGACCTCGGTGCCGCCGTTGGTGGGGATGCAGAAGTACTCGCAGCCCGGCGTGCCGGGCACGGTGTCGTTCCAGCCCGGCTGGCACGCGCCCTCGGCGCACTGGCTGTTGGTGCACAAGCCAAACGCGTTGGGGTACTGGCAGCGCATGCCGCAGGTGCCGCAGTTGTTGGGGTCGGCGGTGAGGTTGAAGCCCTCGTCGATCTGCCCGTTGCAGTTGTTGTCGGCGGTGTCGCAGACCTCTGGCGTCGGCACGCAGTTGGCGTCCACGGCCGCGTCGATCTCGATGCCGCCGTCACTGTCGCCGCCGCCGTCGCCGTTGCCGCCGCCGCCGTCGCCGTTGCCGCCGCCGCCGTCGCCGTTGCCGGCCAGATTGTAGGGATTGACGTTGCAGGCGGTGGCCGAGACCACGAACCCGGCGAGCAGCGCGACCAGGAGTGCGCTCTTCACCGACCACCTCCGCCCCGCACGTGGCCAGGGCCAGCCGTCGCCGGAGCTCGTCGCCGGCGCAGGAACGGCACGAGGAGGAGCGCCAGCCACGGCGCCGCGCCGCCACCGCCGACGTCGGTGCAGCCGCCGCCGGCCGCGGTCACGCGATCGGGATCGACCGCGCCAGCGACCCCGCACACCGCGCCGCCGGCGGCATCGACCGAGCACACCGTCCCGGTCGGGCACATCGTGGTCAGGCAGGGATCGTCTTCACAGTCGCCGGTGGTCGGCACACAGATCTGGCCGGGCAGACACGACACGCCCTCGCACTGGTTGCCTTCGCAGTCGCCGGTCGCGGGGTTGCAGACCTGCCCGCTGGGGCAGTTGGAGTTGTCGCAGAGATCGACGACGCACTCGCCGTCGACGCAGATCTGGCTGCCGGGGCAGCCGGCCGAGCAGTCGCCCGAGCACACACCGTTGTTGCAGGTCTCGTTGGCCATACACGGGTTGGGATCGCACAGGTTGTCGACGCACTGGCCGACGCCCATGGTGTCGGCCTGGCAGAGCTCGCCGGCATCGCAGGTGGCGGGCAGGTCGAAGCAGTCGAGGCAGAAGCCGAGGCGGCACTCCTCGCCCATGCGGCACATCACGCCCATGCACAGGTTGCGGCACGTGCCGTCGGCGGAGTTGCAGACCTCGTTCGGCTGGCAGGTGACGCCGATGCACGGGTCGGGCACGCAGTAGTTGCCCGCCGGCGGGCCGGCCAGGGGCTGGCAGACGTAGCCGGCCGGGCAGGGGAACTCGCCGCCGGCACACGGCAC
Organism: Myxococcales bacterium; assembly: GCA_005779305.1. Taxonomy (GTDB): domain Bacteria; phylum Myxococcota_A; class Polyangia; order Haliangiales; family Haliangiaceae; genus UBA2376. The sequence goes on along the minus strand of SXJR01000519.1, from coordinate 15,694 downwards.
GACACACTCGCCCGACTGGCATACGTTGTTGGGCAAGGGACAGGTGGCGGCGTTGTCGGTGTTGCCGTCGCAGTCGTTGTCGAGGCCGTCGCAGATCTCGGGCGTCGGGCCGTCGTAGCCGGCGCAATCGATGCCGCCGTTCACGCACACGGTCTGGCCGAAGTCACACTCGCCGACGTCGCAGGCGCCGGCGGTGCACACGCCGTTCGTGACGGTGCCGAAGCCGGGATCGACGCAGATCTGCTCCTCGCCCGGCAGCGGCGATCCGGGCGGGCTCTCGTCGACCAGCGCGTCGCAGTCGTCGTCGGCGGCGTTGCAGACCTCGGGGTTGCCCGAGCTCGGCGGCGGGCAGACCAGGGTGCCGTTGGTGCAGGCCCAGCGGCCGGGCTGGCAGACGCCGACACCGGGCGCGCAGATCTCGCCGACCAGCGGCAGCGGCGCTTCGTCGACGCGGGTGTCGCAGTCGTCGTCGAGGTTGTTGCAGCTCTCGGTGCCGGGTGAGCCGGGCGGGGCGGTGCAGGTCGTGCCCATGCCGTTGGCGGCACACACGATCACGCCGTTCTGCCGGCACACGCCGGCCTGCCCGTTGTTGCAGGTCTGGCCCAGCGTCGGGAACGCCTCGTCGGTCATGCCGTCGCAGTCGTTGTCGCGGCCATCGCACAGCTCGGTCGTCGGGCCGATCGCGCCCACGCAGACCAGGCCGCCGGCCTGACAGGCGAGCACGCCGAACTGGCACTCGCCGGTCTCGGTGGCGACCGTGCCGCCGCCCGGCAACATGTTGCACGCGTCGCCGAGCATCGGATCGGTCTCGTCGGTGGCGCCGTTGCAGTTGTCGTCCTGGTTGTTGCAGACCTCGGCGAACGGGCCGATCTCGCCAACACAGTCGGGGGCTCCGTTGACGCACTGGAGCAGACCCGGATCGCAGCGGCCGACGTTGGAGCCGCACGAGCCGCCGAAGCCGGGGATGGCGCCCTCGTCGGTGGAGCCGTTGCAGTTGTCGTCGAGGAGGTTGCAGGCCTCGGGGACCGGGTCGACCTCGCCCACGCACTGTTCGGTGCCGGTCACGCACTGGATCGTGCCCTGGCGGCACTGGCCGATGAACGGCGGCGTGCCGCAGCTGTCGCCGATGTCGGGATCGGTGACGGCAACGCCTTCGTCGACCCGCGAGTCGCAGTCGTCGTCGAGTCCGTTGCACTGCTCGGGGCCGCCGGCGAGATCGGAGCCGTTGCAGTCTTCATCGATGCCGTTGCACGCGATCTCCACGCCAGGCGTCACCGCGCCGCTGCAGGCGTTGAACACGCCGGTGGTGCAGGTCTGGGTGCCGAAGCGGCAGATGCCCTGGCACAGGCCGGTGCCGACGTTGCAGCCGGACGTCGCGGGCGGGTAGCAGGGCTGGGTCATGCCGTCGACGATGCCGTCGCAGTCGTCGTCCTGGTTGTCGCAGACCTCCATGCTCGGGCCGACCGAGCCGTTGCAGCTCACCGTGCCCGCCGTGCAGACGGTGGTGCCGGGGTTGCACTCGCCCGTGCCGATGCCGCAGCTGCCGGGCATGAAGTTCTCGTCGATCCGCGTGTCGCAGTCCTCGTCGATGTTGTTGCAGACGTCGCAGCCGGCGGCCTGCGAGCACTGCGGGACACAGCCGGTGCAGGTGATGCCGTTGTCGATGAGGCCGTCGCAGTTGTCGTCGATGCCGTTGCACACCTCGGGGCTCGGTGTGCCGGGCACGGCGTCGCAGGTGACGCCGAGCTGGTCACCGGTGCAGACGATGTTGCCGGCGTCGAAGCAGGCGCCCACGCCGGCCGAGCACGACGAGCCCAGGCCGGGGAAGTCCTCGTCGATGGCGCCGTCGCAGTCGTCGTCGGCCAGGTTGCAGCGCTCGGTGACCACCGAGTTGGCGACGATCTGGGCCAGGGCGAGCTGCAGCTCGAGCTGGTTGTTGACGAAGATGGCCTGGCCGGTGCCGCCGGCGGCGGCGATGGCGTTGAGGTCGGTCTGGGTCTGGCAACCGGCGCAGATGGCGAAGCCGATGATGTAGACCGGCACGTCGTAGTCGGGCACGAACACGCCGGCGCCGTTGGTGAACGACATGTTCTGGAACGTGCCGGCCGCGGTAACGGCCGCGGCCACCGTGCTGCAGCTCTCGCCACCGTCGGTGAGGAACACCACCTGGTGCTTGCGGCAGGGGGTGCGGGTGTCGGCGGTGGCGTTGGCCAGGATCGACGCCCGCATGCTGTTGAGCGACGCCGCGATGGGGGTGCCGCCCTGGGGCCGCAGCTCGACGTCGGTCTGGAACACCGGCTGGGTGTGGTCGATCCAGGAGTAGATCTGCGGGTAGTTGTCGTCGAAGCCGGTGGCCGGGAAGTTCACCAGCTGCTCGCCGCCGGTGCAGGTGCCGCTGTAGCGCATGAAGCGGTGCTGCGGATTGGCGACGGGGTAGCAGTTGACCGTGCTGGTGCCGTTGAGGGGCGAGATCGCGGTGGTGCGGACGCGATCGAGGTCGAACATCTCGCAGACGGCGCGATCGAAGGTCGTCGTGAAGTTGCAGGTCGAGCACGCGAAGCTTGCGGGCGAGCCGGTGTGGGTGAAGATCTCGCACTGGCCCTCGAAGCCCGCGCCGGTGGGACCATCGAGGATGTCGGCGTCGAAGGCGCAGCGGTTGCTGCCGGAGCCGTTCGAGTCGTGATCCTCGCAGGTGAGCGGCGAGGTGCAGTTGCCGTCGACGGTGCAGGTGTTGCCGCCGGTGATCTGGGTGTACCGCCAGAGCGAGAACTCGACCTCGCCGAAGGTCGCGGTCACGTCCTGCAGCGCCTCCTTGGCCTGGAACATGCGGCTCTCGTTGGCGATGCCGTCGCCGTTGAGATCGCAGCCGGGAAGCTCGACCGATCCGTCGCCGCGGGTCGAGATGCCGTTGGTGGTGACCATGTCGGCCGTGCATGCCTGGCCGGTGACCGAGCCGACACAGCCCGAGTAGTCGGCCCGGCAGCTGGCGTCCCAGGTCGACGCGCACGTGGCGTCGAAGTTGATGGTGTCGCGAACGCACGGGTTGCAGGTCTCCTGCGCCGCGGTCGGGTTGCCGTTGAACGTGCACGGATTCCAGCCCGTGCAGGTCTCCTGGAACGTCACGATCTGCGGCGTGAGCAGCATCGACCCCGACGAGTCGACCATCACCGAGATGCGGTTCTTGACCGGTTGTGCAGTTGCGATCGTGCTCAGCGAGCACACGAACGCAACGACGACCCCGACGCGGCAAGCGAGACGCATGCGGACTCCCAGGCTAGGTGCTCGAACCCGCGACGCGGGCTCCCCGACGGAGGATTGTAGAGAATCCGACGCACGGTAGTAAGTCGGTGCCGTCACCTTCCGGGCGATCGCTACCGGAGGCTCACCGATGTAGGTCGGCGTGCGCTGACGTACGGTGGCTCAGCGCTTCACCGAGGAGAGATCGAACGGAAGTGACCGTGACCGGGCGGCCTCGTCGTCCTCGTCCTCGGGGTTGTCCTCGAGGAACCGGATGAACATGTCCAGGAAGGTGGTCTGCTCGCGGGTGAGCGGCAGGAACGAGAGCCCGGCGTGGCGGGTCTCACCGAGAGAGGTGCACCAGACCACGCGCGCTGGCAGCTCCAGCGGTTCGGACAACCCGTCGGCGTTGAAGATCAGCGCGATCGAAACCTCGAGCTGCTGCCCTCGGGCCGGCTCGCCGTCAAGATCGGCGCACAGGCCCCCCCGCGACAGGTTCGTCGTCCGGCCACGGGCAATGACGCCGCTCTTGGTGCGCAGCTCGACCTGCGTGCCGATGGCGTAGCGAGGGAACTGTCGTTCAGTCGGCATGATCAACGGATCGGAAATGCGCCTCTGCAAGTTGGGCACCTCGCGCCCGGACCAGCAAGTTTTTTGTCCGGTACTCCGGACAGCGCAGGGGTAGGCTCACCGCACCGCGTCAGGGGCGGCAGGCCTGTCGGGCCAGCCAGCCGCCGGTGCGGGCATCCAGCAGCGACCAGGCCTCCTCGGCGTCGAGCTGCTTGCCGGCCAGCGCCGCGCCTTCGTCATCGGTAGCCTCGGCCGCTGCCGCCTCGGCCCGGCGCCACCGGTAATACAGGGTCGTGACCTCGGCGTCGAGCGCGCCGCGAGCCCGGGCCAGGTCGCGCTCGGCGTCGGCGAGGCGAGGCTCGGCCGGATCGTAGGCGACGCGATCGAGCCGCCACGACAACCGGGCCTCGAGCACCAGGTTGTTGCCGACCTCGAGCGGGCGCTCGGCGTAGACCTCGTCGTCCCAGTCGAGGGCGCGGGCGCCGCGCACGCTCACCCATGGCAGGAGCGCGGCCAGCCGTGCCCGCTTGCGCCAGCGCGGTGTCCGGTCGAGGTCAGCGTGCCGGCGCGCCTCGCGCCGCACCTCGACCACCGGTGGGGCGCAGCGCGGGGCCTCGGCTCGCGCCGGCTCCGCCGACCCTGCCAGTCCGAGCCCGACGAGGATCCCGAGCAGCACGATCCGGGCTACGGTCCGCTCATGACCTCCGCGCCACCGACCACCACCGAGGGTGGAGAGCGCGCCGCGTTGACCGCGGGTGCGCGCACCGTCCTGGCCCGCCGCTACCTGCGCGCCGCCGAGGACGGCCAGGTCGAGACCGCCGACGAGATGTTCGACCGCGTGGCCACCGCCGTGGCCGGCGCCGAGGCCGCCTTCGGCGCCGCGCCCGCCGCCCTCGCCGCCACCGCGGCCCGCGTCGCCGCGCGCCTGCGCGCCCTCGAGTTCCTGCCCAACTCGCCCACGCTCATGAACGCCGGGCGGCCGCTGGGCCAGCTGGCCGCGTGTTTCGTGGTCCCGGTCGGCGACTCGAGCCACGAGATCTTCGCCGCCCTGGGCTGGGCGGCCGAGATCCAGAAGAGCGGCGGCGGCACCGGCTTCGCGTTCTCCCGCCTGCGGCCGGCCGGCGACAAGGTCGAGTCGACCGGCGGCGTGTCGTCGGGGCCGGTGGCGTTCATGCACGTCTTCGACGCCGCCACCGAGGCCATCAAGCAGGGCGGCACCCGCCGCGGCGCCAACATGGGCATCCTGCGCGTCGACCACCCCGATATCCTCGACTTCGTCTCGGTCAAGCTCGACGCCGCGCGCATGCGCAACTTCAACCTGTCGGTGGCCGCCACCGATCGGTTCATGGCCGCGGCCGCCGCCGGCGAGACCTACCCGCTGATCAATCCCAAGACCGGCGCCACGGTGCGTGAGCTCGAGGCCAGCGCGGTGCTCGACCTGATCGCCACCGCGGCCTGGACCTCGGGCGATCCCGGCATGGTCTTCATCGACCGGGTCGAGGCCACCAACCCGACCCCGGCGCTGGGCGCGATCGAGGCCACCAACCCGTGCGGCGAGCAGCCGCTCCTGCCCTTCGAGGCCTGCACCCTGGGCAGCATCGACCTCGGCCGCTTTGTCCGCGACGCCGCCATCGCCTGGGACGCCCTGCGCGACTGCATCCACGACGCCGTCCGTTTCCTCGACGACGTCGTCGAGGCCAACCAGTACCCACTGCCGGCCATCGCCGCCGCCACCCGCGCCACCCGCAAGATCGGCCTGGGCGTCATGGGCCTCGCCGATCTCCTCATCGAGCTCGACGTCCCCTACGACGATCCACGCGCGCTCACCATCGGCGAGCAGATCGCCGCCTTCTTCGAGCAGGAGTCGATCGCCGCCTCGGTCGCGCTGGCCGTCGACCGCGGTCCATTCCCGGCCTTCGCCGGCTCGCGCTGGGCCGCCGCCGGCCACGCGCCCTTGCGCAACGCCACCACCACGACCGTCGCGCCCACCGGCACGATCAGCATCATCGCCGGCTGCTCGAGCGGCATCGAGCCGCTCTACGCCGTGGCCTACGAGCGCCATGTCCTCGACGGCGAGATCCTGCCCGAGCTCCACCCCGGCTTCGCCCGCCGCGCCGCCGCCCGCGGCTTGCTCGACGACGCCCTGGTCTCGACCATCCGCCGCCGCGGCGGTGTGCGCGGCCTGCCTGCGCTTCCCGCCGACCTTCAGGCGCTGTTCGCCACCGCCCACGACGTGCCGGTCGAGCAGCACGTGCGGATGCAGGCGATCTTCCAGCGCCACGTCCACGCCGCGGTCTCGAAGACCATCAACTTGCCGCACGGCGCGACCCCGGCCGACATCCGCGCCGCTTACGAGCTCGCCTACCAGCTCGGCTGCAAGGGCATCACCGTCTATCGCGACGGCTCGCGCGCGACCCAGGTCCTCGCCTTCGGCACCGCCATGGGCACGTCGTCGCGTGCGGCGGAGCAGCGTTGCCCGGTCTGCGACGGCGCCCTCCGCGATGCCGGCCGATGCCGCGTCTGTCTCTCGTGTGCCTGGTCCGCCTGCGGCTGAAACGTTCATGCGGTGAGGCACCAGCAAGGCTGATGCCCAAGATCCCCACCGGCGATCTCGCGCCCTTGCGCCACCTCTGTCCGGGTTCCGGACGCCTTGTCCGTAAGCCGGACGTCCGGCCGGACAGCTCTCCGGTCTGGCCGAGGCCCGAGGCCCGGGGCCTCGAGGCCCAGCCGCTGACGACTTAAACGAGCAGAGGCCCCGAGGGGCCTCTGGTTCGACCGGAGCTGCTTTGGTCAGCGGCGGCGGCGTCGCCGGGCCGGGCGCGGAGCCACGGCGGCGGCCTCGAGCTCCTCGAGGTGCTCGAGCATCTGGATCATGGTGTTGCGGGTCGCAGTGTGCGGCTCGTTGGTGATGGCGCGGCCCATGCTGATGCGCAGCTCGGCGCGCAGCTCGGACTCGATGAGCCGGTAGGTACGGAGGGCCTCCTCGGGGTCGTAGTGATTGAGATCTGCCTCACACCCGGTAGCGGCGATCCACACGGCAGCAAGCGCGGCGGCCCGGCGTCCTGGGGAGGAAGCCGCGAAATCCTTGACCGTCGTGCGCAGGCGCTGGCGGACCAACGTGATCGGGGGCAACGCGACAAGGCCATCGTTGTCATCGTCGGGGCGACGTAGGACGGGACGTGTCATCGTGCGTGTCTCTTTCCTTCGCCCGCCTGTCGGCGGGGCATCATTTCCACCCGTAAGCCCATGATTTGGCTCACTCGGCGGGAGTCGCACCTTGCCTCAAGGGCTTTCGAATTGCCACGACTATTTCTGGAAAATCTGACGCAGGGAACCATGGGATCGAGCGGGAGTGACGCGTAGAGCCGTCCCACGACAAAATTCCGGAATCATTGAATTCCAGCGGCGAAATCCAGCACGGCTCGATCGATCTCCTGCGGTCGCTCGATGGGGGCCGTGTGGCTACCATCGGGTACCTCGAAGAGAACGGCGCCCGGGATGGAGGACGCCATCTCACGGCTGCGGTCAGGCGGCGTGAATCCGTCTCGGCCGCCGGCGACGACCAGCGCGGGGACGTCGATCTCACCGAGCCAGCCGTCGGCGCTGTGGCCTCCGGCCGCCGCCAGCATGGCCAGGAACACCCGCACGTCCATCCGGGCCATGCCCTCGAGGTAGGGCATGAAGTCGTCGGGGTTGACCAGGGATCGGTTGATCTCGACCCGACCGGCGATGGCCAGTGCCAGCCGGGTGGGAAGTAGCGCGCGGGTGACACCATTGATGAGGCGGGGCGCCCGCACGATCAGCTTCTCGATGGTCGGCAGCAGATCCTCGAGCGTGCTCACGCCCCGGAAGGTGCGCAGGGGATGCGAGGGTGCCCCGCAGACCAGGACCAGGCCGGCGACCCGATCGTGGTGACGGCGCCACGTCTCGAGCGCGACCTGAACGCCCATCGAATGACCGACGAGGATCGCGCGCTCGGCGCCGGCGTCGTCGAGGACCGCCGCCAGGTCGTCGGCGAGGTCGGAGATCGTCACCCGCGCGAGGTCACGCGGCGCCTGCGAGCGTCCGTGGCCTCGATAATGAGCGTGCAGCACGCGCCGCGGTACCAGCGAGCGGCGTAGATAGCGCCACACGTACCCGTCGCAACCGATGCCGTCACACAGCACGATCGGCGTGCGTGCGTCATCGCGATTGTCGTCGCTGTAGAAGAGCCGGGTACCGTCGCTCGGTGCCGCGGCCCAGGACCAGTGTTGCATCTGGTCAGGGGCAGGACGTCAGGAGATTTCCTTCGTGTCCTCTTCGCCTGGGAACTCGTTCACCGAGGGGTACTTCATGATCTCCTTGCGTGCGATCTTCCAGGCTTTCTGGACAATCCACGACAGCGAGCGGTCCTGCCGGGCCGCCTCGTCCTGGATCTCCTTGAGCATGTCTTCCGGGAAATATAGAGACTGCTTGCGCTTGTCGGAGCCGGCCATCGTGGAACCGATTCTCACGGTCACACCTACACTGTGTCAAGGCGCCGCCATGTGTGGATCAGGAACAACCTACCCGCCAGAGGGGTTGTAAGCCGCCAAGAACCTCACTATGGTAGCCGGCCGTTTTCAAAGCCCCCCAGGGCCTGGCCCTGGGTAATCTCGTGGACTGGGGGCAACCGACGTGTCAACAACGACCACCGCCGCCGCAGCAGCAGCCAAGCCGCTCACCAAGAAGGAACTCTCGAAGTTCAAAGAGCTTCTGGACGAGAAGCGGCGGGCGGTCCTCGACCGTGCGCGCAAGACCCTGACCGAGGACATGCAGCTCGATCCGAGCGATCTCCCCGACGAGATGGACCTGGCGTCCGCCGAGTACAACCAATCCTTCGAGTTTCGTCTCAGGGGCCGGGACAAGGCCCTCCTCGGCAAGCTCGATCTCGCGCTCAAGAAGATCGACGACGGCACGTTCGGCCAGTGCGAATCGTGCGAGGAGCCGATCGGCAAGAAGCGCCTCGAGGCCCGTCCCGAGACCGGCCTGTGCATCCGATGCAAGGAAGATCAGGAGCGCGACGAGCGCACGTTCGGCTGATCGATCGATCGAGCCGCTGACCGCCTCGGTCAGCGGCGCCATGTTACGGTCGGCGCGTGGCTGATGACGACGAGCCGCGCGAGGGCCGCGCGCCCGACCGCCGCGTCTTCCTGAAGGTGGCCACCTGCGCGCTCGGCGGCGGGATCGGCGTTGCCGCCGGCGTCCCGGCGGTGAGCTACCTGCTGCATCCCGTCGGGGGGCGCACCGTGACCGCATCGACCGAGCCGATCGACGCCATCGCGGTCCGCGAGCTCGGCCTCGATCCGGTGCGGGTGCCGCTGCGGGCCCGCGCGGTGCGCGACGCCTGGTCGTCGACCCTCGACGTCCCGCTCGGCGCCGCCTGGATCCGTCGCGACGAGCAGGGCGAGGTCAAGGCGCTGTCGTCGGTGTGCCCGCACCTCGGCTGTGCGGTTGCCTTCAACCAGCCGGCGCGCGAGTTCCGCTGTCCGTGCCACGACAGCGCCTTCGCCGTCGACGGCCAGCGCCAGCGCGGCCCCTCCGAGCGCGATCTCGATCCGCTGCCGCTCACGATCGAGAAAGGCCGCGTCTTGATCACGTGGGTTCGGTTCAGGGCGGGCGGGTCGAGTCGGGATCCGGCGTGAGACGGATCAGTTCCTCCTCGTCCTCGCTGCCGCCGATGAGGAACTCGTAGCCGCGGATCCACTGGAACATCGCCCCGCAGTCCGGGCATCGTCGGATCCCGCGGCCGCGTCCGCCGCGCTCGCTCTCGTCGCCGGAGACGTGCTCGAGTCGCGCTGCGCTCGGCGGGATGTTCGACGAGCCCCACTCCGGGTCGGAGTCCTTCCAGCACGCGTACGCGCGTTCGCCGATCGGGCCACACGTGGGACACGAGAACGTCGGAGCCGGCCCTGTCGCGCTCACGCTTCCAGCATACAATGCCGCTCGTGGCATCGCGTCTTGGCGACTGGCTCGACGAGCGCACCGGTCACAGGCGCGCCCTCCACGTCGCGCTCGAGGAGCCGGTGGTCGGCGGCGCCTCGTTCATGTACGTGATGGGCTCGGTGCTCCTGTTCCTGCTGGTGTTGCAGACGGTCACCGGCGCGCTCCTCGCCTTCTACTACAGCCCGTCGGCGAGCGACGCCTGGGGCTCGGTCGCGTACATCGAGGATCAGGTCACGCTGGGCTGGTTCATCCGCGGCCTGCACCACCACGGCGCGTCGGCGATGGTGATCTGCGCCGGCCTCCACATGCTGCAAGTGGTGATCTACGGTGCCTACAAGAAGCCGCGCGAGGTGACGTGGTGGGTAGGCGTGATGCTGCTCGGGCTCATCCTCGCTTTCGCGCTCACCGGCTACCTCCTGCCCTGGGATCAGACCGGCTACTGGGCGACCAAGGTCGCGACCGGGATCGCCGGCGAGACACCCGGCGCCGGCGTCGAGGTCCAGGCCGCGCTCCAGGGTGGCAACGAGTACGGCAACCTCACCCTCACCCGCTTCTTCGCCTTGCACGTCTTCGTGTTGCCGGCGCTGACCTTCGGCCTGGTCGCGATCCACGTGCTGTTGTTCCGCAAGCACGGGGTGACACCGCGCTGGGGGCGCTCGGCCGAGGAGCTGGAGCGCCGCGCCCAACCGTTCTGGCCCGATCAGCTCTTCCGCGACGTCGCGGCCATGGCGGTCGCCTTCGCCGCCCTGGTCGCCTGGGTGCTCCACACCGGCGGAGCCGGCCTCGATCCGCCCGCCGATCCGTCGTCGAACTTCGACGCCCGCCCCGAGTGGTACTTCCGGGCGCTGTTCCAGATGCTGAAGTACTTCTCGGGCCCGATGGAGACGGTGGTGGCGCTGGGCGCTCCGGTGCTCGTGGGCGGCGCCCTGTTCTCGCTGCCGTTCATCGATCGCGGCGCCGACCGTAGTCCGCGCCGACGCATCCTGGCGCTGGCGCTGGTGCTGGGCGGCTTCGCCGCGACCGGCGCGCTCACGATGATCTCGTACCGCGCCGACGGCGCCGACCCGGAGCTGGCCGAACGCGAGGCCCAGAGCGACAGGCTGGCTGCCCGCGCCCGCCGCCTCGCCCGGGAGCACGGCGTGCCCGCCGCCGGCGGCATCGCGGTCTACACGACCGCACCCTGGTACGAGGCTCGCAAACTGTGGGCCGAGCACTGCGCGGGCTGTCACAGCGGCGAGGACCGCGAGGGGCCGCTCATCGGCCCCGGCTACAACAACCGGGCGTGGATCCGCGGCATGTTGACGACGCCGTCGGGTGACACCTACTTCGGGCGCACCAAGCTGGCCAAGACCGAGGACGCGATGCCCGAGACCGAGGCCACCGGCGCCGACCTCGACGCGCTGGTCGAGATGGTCTACGCCGAGACCGGCGCGGCCGACGCCGACCAGGCGCTGGCCGCGCGCGGCGTCGAAGTCTTCGGCGAGCAGCCGTGCGGCGACTGCCACGAGCGCACCGGCACCGAGACCTCGAGCGGTCCCAACCTGGCCGGCCGCGGCACGCCCGCTCACCTGCGCGCGTTCATCGCCGACACCGGCCTCCCCCAGTTCTTCGGCGACAAACACCAGATGCCGCGCATCGCCGATGACCTGTCCCCAGCCCAGATCGCGATCCTCGCCGACTGGGTGATCTGGCTGCGCACGGCCAGCGATGAGGATGTGAAGCGGCTGGACGACTAGTGATCGGACGCACGCAGCCTGTCGGTGCGCGCACAAGGCATGTAAGTGCGCGCGGTTGGCCGCGTTGACAGGGCTGGTGTGCGCAGGAATACTCCGCGTTGAAACATTCGGGGACCTGGCCGTCCAACGACGTGTACCTGCGGTCTCAGCCGTGGGTTTGAAGCCTAGAAGGAGACTCGAGATGAAGCGTTCGGCTCGGATCATATCGGTACTCGGACTCGCGTTGCTCATGGGCGCGAGCTCGGCATGTGTCGTCACCGCTCGAGGCCGGATTCGCACCGGCGCCGTCGTCGTGTACGAGGAGCCACCGGCTCCCCGCGACGAGGTCGAGTACAGCCAGACCAACTCGGGCTACATCTGGGTCCGCGGCCGGTACGACTGGCAGGGCGGCCAATGGGTGTGGATGCCCGGCCACTGGGAGCGCGAGCGCGCTGGCTACCAGTGGAGCGACGGCCGCTGGGAGCGTCGCGACAACAGCTGGCACTGGGTCGAGGGCAACTGGGTCGTTCACTCGGGCGGCGGTGGCCGCGGCCAGGTCGTCGATCACCGCACCGGCGGTGGTCCGCCCCCGCCGGTGAACCCGCCCCCGATCGTCGGTCATGCCTCGAACCCCGACGGCAGCGGCGTCGGCGTGGTGGTCGGTGGCGGCCAGGTCCACGTCCACCAGCACGGCCCGACCTCGGCGCCGCCTCCGATCCGGGTCGAGAGCCCGGGTGCGTCCCGCCGCGGCTACATCTGGGTGCGCGGTCACTACGAGTGGCGCGCCAACCAGTACGAGTGGATCCCCGGCCACTGGGAGCGCGAGAAGGCCGGCATGCAGTGGTTCGACGGCCGCTGGGAGCTCCAGGGCAACGTCTACGTGTGGTTCGGCGGCGAGTGGCGCGCCGGAGCTCCGGCCGCGCCCACCGGCGTCCGCGACCGCCGCACCCACTGAGGGCCGTGGCCCTGACGGGGCGCTGGCTGCGCCCCGTCAGTACTCGATCGTCAGCATCCAGAAGCCGTCGTTGTCGTATCGTTGACCGCGACCAGGAGCTGAGCGTCACGATGGTGATTGGCGCCGTCAGCCGATCGTCACCGGAGCTCGAGCCATTTCGAGAGGAAGGCGGGGTCGGCGCGGGTGATGCTGCTGGCGAAGAAGCAGCCCCGTCGGATGGTCTCCACCGCGAGGCTGGGGATCTGCTTGCGCGGCAGCCAGCCGACCCGCAGGTCGGCGGTGCCGCGACCGTGCACCGTGTAGACGTCGATCGAGTGGAACGGATCGCGGGCGTGGCCGGGTGAGACCAGGAGCGTGCCGCTGCTGCTGCTCTCGGCCGACGGCCGATCGAAACGCGCCATGAGCGCGCTGGCGACGGCGTGGCGATCGAGGTGGCGGCGGGCCAGCCACTGCGCGTCGCGCAGGACGGCGCGGCCCAACGATTCGCCGTCGGCGAGCAGGCGGGTGCGCTGGTGGCCGTGACCGCGCAGGCGGTGCTCGAGCTCGGGCATCGGCACCGCCGTGTAGATCTCGAACAGCGAGTCGATGTCGTGCGGCTTGAGCGAGGTGACGTCGGGCGGGAGGATGTCGGGCAGCGGCGCGAGCCCGGCCATGGCGTGGAGCGCGTCGTAGGCCTCGGGTGGGAGCTCGAGCGCCCCCAGCGTCGTCGGCTTGGCGCGCTTGGCCAGCGCTTCGAGCGAGCGGCCCGGACACAGCTCGCCGGTGCGGCGATCGAACTTCCAGAACGCGGCGAAGGTCTTGAGCAGCGCGTCGGGCGAGAGCGCGGCGAGCACGCGCGCATAGGGCTGGCCGCGCGCCGAGTCGCGCACCTCGCCGAATAGCGCCGAGCACCGCTGGCCGCCCCAGTCCTTGACGATCTCGCGGGCGTGGTGGGCGGCGTGGTCCTCGAGAATGCCCTTGTGCATGGCGCAGAAGTCGCTCACGGCGTCGGCCGCGGCCATGAGCGAACGGGCATCCTCTTGCGCCAGCCCAGCGCGAGAATCGAGCACCGTCACCAGGCTCCTCCAGGCCCGGTCCAAAGCAACCACGAGGAGATCGTACAACGCCGCTCGCTCCAGATCGTGGACGTGAGCGTGGACGCGCAGGTGGAGCGCGAACGATTCAGGCGTTCATATATCGAATAAAAAACGAAACATTATAGAAAATCATTCAATATTGACTGTTTATAGACGATGGTCTATCGTTGATTTGTGCCGATCCAGCAGCTCACGCGCCGCGAGTCCACAGCCGTCGTGCGGCGGCGGCTGCTCACCGCCGCCGTCGATCTGCTCCGCGCCGAGGGCGCCACCGCCGCCACCACCGGCCGCATCGCGCGCGGGGCAGGGCTGGCGCAGGCAAGCTTCTACGCGCACTTCCGAGATCGCGACGCGTGTCTCGAGGCCGCCGCTACCGAGATCGGCGAGCACGTGCTCGCGCGCCTGCGTGGCGCGCTCTTGCCCATCGACGGCCGCGATCTGCGCGGATCGATCCGCCGGGTCTATGCCGCCCTGCTCGATGTCTTCCTCGGCGATCGCGAGCTCACGCTGCTCTTCATCGCCCACCGCGCCGATCCCTCGTCGCCGCTCGGTGTGGGCCTGCGCAACTCACTCGGCCGCGCCCGCGCCGATCTGATCACCGCGATCCGGCTCTACGGCGTGCGCCCGTCGGCTGCCGAGGCCGCCTGCTACGCCGAGATCCTGGTGAGCGTGATGCTCGGCCTGGCCGAGTCGGTGCTCACCGGCCGCGTCGAGCGCGAGCTCGGCCTCGACTCGGTCGCCGACATCACCCACGGCGCGCTGCGCCACCTCCTCACCCCGGAGCCTTCATGACCATCACCACCGCCGCCTCGCCCGACGTGATCGCCCGCGCCCGCCGCAGCCAGCGTCTGGCCTACGACGCCGCGCTCGCCGTCGCGGCCGAGCTGCGCCCAGGCACCAGCGAGCGCGACGCGGCGGCCGCGCTCACGACCTGGTGCGAGCGCGCCGGCATCGACGGCTGGTTCCACCGGCCGTTCGCGTGGTTCGGCGAGCGCACCGCGTTCGTGGGCATGCGCGCGCCCACCGCGTTCTTCCCCACCGCGCGCAAGCTCGAGCGCGGCATGCCGTTCATCCTCGATCTGGCCCCGATCCTCGACGGCGCGGTCGGCGACATCGGCTACTCCGGCTGCCTCGGCGAACACGCGCTGCACGCGCGCATGCTGAACGACCTGGGCGCGCATCGGACCCTGATCCTCGACGGCGTGCGCGCCGGGCACACGCTGGCGGCGATCTACGCCGACGTCGATCGCCTGGCCGCGCGGCAGGGCTGGGTCAATCGCCACTGCCGCTATCCTCTCGGCGTGATCGCGCACCGGGTCGATCCGATCGCGCGCCCGCACAAGACCACGGTCGCCGGCTTCAGCGTGAGCGCGCTGCGCTCGCTGGGCCAGGCCGCGATCGCCGGCCATCGCGCCGGGTGGTCACCGTTCTGGAATGGCGGCGCGCGCTCCCAGCACACCGCCACGCCCGGCCTTTGGGCGGTCGAGCCGCACCTCGGTTTCGGCGGGGTGGGCGTGAAGTTCGAGGAGCTGCTGGTGGTCCACGCCGACGGCCAGGCCGCCTGGCTCGACGACGATCTGCCCCACGTGCGGACGGCAGCGGCGTGAGCGCGGCGACCCAGGCGGTGGGCGCGGACGTCGTGGAGCGCCGCACGGTCCGCTCGGGCGACGTCGAGCTCGCCGTGTTCGAGACCGGGCCGCACGACGCGCCGCCCGTCCTGCTGGTGCACGGCTACCCCGACACGTCGGAGGTGTGGTCGGCGATCGTGCCACGGCTCGCCTCCGACCATCGCGTGATCACCTACGACGTGCGCGGCGCCGGCGCGTCGAGCCGGCCCCGCGACCTGGCTGCCTACGATCTGGCCCGGCTCGCCGACGACGCGGCGGCGGTGATCGACGCCTGCTCGCCGGGATGCGCCGTGCACGTGGTCGGCCACGACTGGGGCGCGATCCAGTCGTGGGAGCTGGTGACCACGGCGCGCGCCGACGGCCGGGTGGCGTCGTTCTCGTCGATCTCGGGGCCGTGCCTCGATCACGTGGGCCACTGGATACGCGGCGCCGCGCGCTCGCCGCGGCGGCTGGCGGCGGTGTTGGCGCAGGTGCCGCGCTCGCTGTACATCGGCGCGCTGCGGGCGCCCGGCCTGGCCGAGCGGTTGTGGCCGCGGCTGGCCCCGCGCT